>JBARGS010000117.1:0-23728 GCA_049798495.1 Candidatus Korobacteraceae bacterium
GCACCACCTCGCACCGCTTACGTCGCGTCGCTGTGCTTCTTCTTCAGATACTTGGCGAACATGCGATGAGGATCAATCGCGATGAACTTCCCCTTGCTGCTGGCCAGCACTTCGCCCTCGCGGTTACGAATTTCAGCCGCGTTGTAGTGCTCCCGACCGCGCACCCGCACCTCCCAGCCCTCGACGACCAGCGGCTTGGAGAGCGGTACCGGCTTGAGGTAGGTGACTTCCATGCGGCTAGTGAGCGCAATCACTTCGCGCAGCTTGTTCACCTTGCCCATGGCTTCGTCGAGGATGGTAGCAATGATGCCGCCGTGCGCATGTCCCGGCGGCCCGACAAATCGGCTCTGCAAGCGGAAGCGGCACACAAAGCGCTTCTGCTGCTTGTCGAGCGAAAACTTCAGCCGCAGACCGGCATCGTTGCCGGGGCCGCATCCGAAGCAGTGGTTGGCGAATTGCTGTTTCTTGACGGTGTGACCGTGACCTTGTTCGTGCCGGGGCATGTAATCAAGATGAAGCAGAATTCGGCAAAAAAGCAAGTCAGCACTCAGCATTCAGCAGTCAGCAGTCAGCATTCAGCCCTTCGCGGTTCAGAGTGATCCCTGTAGTTCCGTACAGTAGGTGAGAGCTGGGTTCCAGTGACCAAGGGGCCGCGCTGGCTGAATGCTGAGTGCTGACTGCTGAGTGCTGAGTGCTAAAAAAGATGCGGATTATTGGGGTTTCCCGAGTCGATCGTGATCTGCTCTTCGGTATGACGGCTGGCATACCAGCACGGCTCTGCGCCAAGCTGAGGGAAAAGCGAGTTGGTGCAGCTCACATTGTGATCGCCGGCGTAGTCAAACTCGGTCTTGCCATTCTTCAGCTTCACTGCGTAGTAGGTATGAACGGTTACGCTCCCGAGAGCATCGCGCCCGGGAATCCGCAAGCGGAGCGACAGGTAGTCCGCCCCATACAAAACAACCGCCACAATGACAACGGTGATCAGTTTGCGCTTCATGGCCGGCAGGCTGCCGCTCAATTGTATGCCACTCCCAGTTGATAACCTCGGTCGCGTCCCGTTTATGGCCGCGGCCTCAATGAACATTCCTCGCAAAATCGTGCTCCCACAGAAAGGGTTGAGTTCCGCCGCTTTCGCGCGCATCATATTTGTCACATAGGCTTGTGATGTAAGATTCACCTTCAGAGAACAGCTCCTCGCAACAGAATAGCCGGACGACATGAGTCACGGAATCAGCATTCGAGATCCAAAAGCCACCCAGGGCGGCGGCGGACGCGGGCCTACGGCCAACTGGCCGGGCGGTTGGGGCGGAGGCGGAGGCCGCGGTGGCGGCGACGATCAGCCCAGCTACGGCGAACGCCTGCGGCGCTATCGCCTCGGCCTGATGCTCGGCCTGTCATCGGTGGTCATGCTGTTCGTCTCCTTTACCACCGCGTATGTGGTGCGCAAGGCCGGTGCGGCGTGGGATCCCGCCCGCAATGACTACGTCAGCAATTGGCTGCCGCTTTCGATCCCTGTCGGAATTTTGCTGATCAACACCTTCGTCCTCTTGCTGAGCAGCTTTACTCTGGAAATCGCTCGCCGGCGCGCGGCACAGGATGTCGCGCTGGCTCCGATCGTTGGCATTCCCGGCATTCGCGTCGATGAAAACCGCGCCCTGCCGTGGGTGTGGGTCACGATCCTGCTGGGCTTGAGCTTCCTCGGCGGCCAGGGTTATGCCTGGTATGTGCTGGAACGAAGCAACCTGACGTTTGCCATCAACCCCAGCATTTCCTTCTTCTTCATCCTCACCGGGGTTCACGCGGTACATCTGTGCGGCGGCATGCTGGCCTTGTTATACGCGGGCGTGACCAGCTGGCTGCATCGGCCACCGGAGGTTCGCCGCATCGTGATCGACGTCACCGCCTGGTATTGGCACTTCATGGGTCTGCTCTGGATCTACATTTTCGGCTTGCTTTACTTCGCCCGATAGCCGGCCGCGCACTTCGCCTTTCAAACCGTTATAATCAAAAGTTTCGGCAGCGTAATTTGGACCAATCTGTAGGGCGGAGCCATGCTTCTGCCCGTCTGCCGAAATCCCGGGGCCATGTCGAACGAAAGCATTACCGTACGCGGAGCGCGCGTCCACAACCTGAAGAACATCGACTTCGAGATTCCCCACAATCTCCTGACGGTGGTGACCGGGGTTTCGGGTTCGGGCAAGTCGTCGCTCGCGTTCGACACCATTTACGCCGAAGGCCAGCGCCGCTACGTTGAGTCGCTTTCGGCCTATGCCCGCCAGTTCTTGGAACGCATCGAGAAGCCGGATGTCGATGTCATCGACGGCATCGCGCCGGCGGTTGCCATTCGGCAGAAGAACACCACTCGTAATCCCCGCTCCACCGTTGCCACGGCGACGGAGATCTACGACTACATGCGGCTGCTCTATGCCCGCGTGGGCCGCACCTACTGTCTGAACTGCGGGCAGCAGGTGAAGAAGGACACGGTGGACGAAGTCGCTGACCACATTCTTGCGCTCGACGAAGGCACCCGCGTGCAGGTCTTCTTTCCCTTGCAACCGCCACCGCCGCCGTCGGCCGCCGAAAAGCCAAAAGGCCGGCGGACCGTCAAGAAGAGCAAGAAAGCGTCTGCTGCGGTCGACGATTCGCTGCTGAAGGAGCGATTGTTCGAACTGCGTAAACGCGGCTACAACCGTCTCTACCAGAACGGCCAGCTCTTCGAGTTCTCCACCCCCGAATCTCTGCTTGACCTGAACTTTGCCGAGCCGGTGCTGGTGCTGATCGACCGCATCTCGATTTCACCTGATGCGCGACTGCGCATTGTCGATGCGGTGGAGCAAGGCTATCGCGAAGCCGGCGAGGTACTTTTCGAGACGGCGCCGCGCGAGCCGGGGTCCCCAGCGGGTGCCGGTTTTGCGCACGCTGGGGTGGGGGAGGGTGAGGCGGCGCAGCAACTCCGCTTCTCGCAGCGCTTCGAGTGCAAGCACTGCAACATTCGCTACGAAGAGCCTGAGCCGCGCCTGTTTTCGTTCAATAATCCGTTTGGCGCGTGTCCCCGCTGCCAGGGATTCGGGAACACCATCGACTTCGACCTGAATCTCGTCATTCCGAATAAAACGCTAACGCTGGCGGAGGGCGCAATCGAGCCATGGACGAAGCCCAAGTATCGGCCTTACGCCACTGAGATGAGGCGCTACGCACGCGCCGCCGGTGTCCCGCTCGATGTTCCGTGGCAGAACCTGACAGCCGAGCAACAGAGCTTCATCATCAGCGGCGACGCAAAGTTCTGGGGCGTGCGCGGCTTCTTCGAGCATCTTGAGCGCAAGAAGTACAAGCTGCACGTGCGCGTGTTCCTCAGCCGCTATCGCGGATATTCCGTCTGCTCCGATTGCAATGGCTTGCGGCTGCGTCGCGAGGCACGGCAGGTGAAGATCGGTGGCAAGGACATCTGCCAGGTATCGGCGATGACGGTGGAAGAAGCAACACGCTTCTTCGCGCGATTGCAGTTGACGCGTCAGGAAGCGGACATCGCGGGCAAACTGCTGGAGGAGATCAACGACCGCCTGCGTTATCTCAACGATGTGGGGCTGGAATATCTCACGCTCGACCGTTTGGCATCGACGCTCTCCGGCGGAGAGGCGCAGCGCATCCAGTTGGCCACCTCGCTGGGATCGCGCCTGGTGGGAACGCTATACGTGCTGGACGAGCCGTCCATCGGGCTCCACCACCGCGATACCGATCGCCTGATCAAGATTCTGCACGATCTGCGGGATCTGGGAAACACCATCCTGGTGGTCGAGCACGACGCCGACATCATGCGCTCAGCGGACCGAATCCTAGACCTCGGGCCCGGCGCGGGTGAGAACGGAGGCCGCCTGATCGCCAGCGGAACCTACGATGAGATTCTGCACAACCCAGCCTCACTGACCGGACGTTATCTGGGCGGTGAACTGCGCATCCAGCTTCCGGCCGCACGTAGAAATGGCACGGGACGGAAGATCAAGCTGACCGGGGCACGGGCTCATAATCTGAAAAAGGTGAATGTCGCCATCCCATTGGGCATGCTGGTCTGCATCACAGGCGTCTCCGGCTCGGGAAAGTCAACGCTGGTTCATGACGTCCTCTACAGGGCGCTGGCGGCAGAGAAGGGCCAGGTGACCGGAGGCCCTCATGCCGAGGTTGATCGCATCGAAGGAGCCGAGTGGATCGATGAGGTCGTGCTGGTCGATCAGTCGCCCATAGGCCGCACCCCGCGCTCCAATCCGGTAACGTACATCAAGGCATTCGACGCCATCCGCGAGTTGTTTGCGTCTCTCGCCGAGAGCGAGAAGCGCGGCTACGCTGCTGGACATTTCTCCTTCAACATCCCGGGCGGACGCTGCGAAGCCTGCCAGGGCGATGGCACAGTCACGGTGGAGATGCAGTTCCTGGCCGATGTGGAACTGATTTGCGAAGAATGCAAAGGCACGCGCTACAAACCTGAGATTCTGGAGATCCGCTACCACGGCAAGAATATTCATGACGTGCTGGACCTGACGGTGAAAGAGGCACTGCACTTCTTTTCCGGTGTGCCGAAGATCGTCGAGAAGCTGCGTGTCCTGGAGGAGGTTGGTCTGGGATATCTTCGGCTGGGCCAGTCGGCCACGACCCTTTCCGGCGGAGAAGCGCAACGCATGAAATTGGCGGCGCATCTGCAACCCAAGCTGCGCGACATCGGCAAGCCTCGAAGCGAGCAGAACAAACGCCAGCCACGTATGCTCTACATCTTCGACGAGCCTACCACTGGTCTGCACTTCGATGATGTCAGCAAGCTGCTGGCGGCCTTCCGGCGGCTGATCGAGGCGGGCGGATCGATCGTGGTCATCGAGCACAATCTCGACGTGATCAAGATGGCGGATTGGGTGATCGACCTCGGTCCGGAGGGAGGTGGGCGTGGCGGCCAGGTGGTCGCCGTGGGAACGCCCGAGTCGATCGCGACGGTACCTGAATCGTACACTGGTCAGTGGCTGGCGCGAGTTTTGCCGCGCAATGGTCATCCGAACCCCGATGAAGCTCGATAGATTCCCGGCGGCGATTTTCTTTCTGGCTGTCGCTGTGCTTGTGGCACGGCCTTCCTCGCAAGCGCAGGAAAGCAAGCCGACAATTCGCCATCATCGCGTCGCGGAAGAGGTTCCCGACGACAGCAGCTCGCCCGAGGTCTCGCAGGCGGAAACGGCAATGCAGCATGCAGATTGGCCCGCCGCCGAAGTCCTGCTGCAGAAGGCCGTCACCGCCAAGCCAAGCGACTATCGCGCCTGGTTCGACTTGGGATACGTCTACAACGCGACGCAACGTATTCCCGACGCGATCGCAGCCTATCGCAAGGCGGTGGCTGCGAAGCCCGACGTTTTCGAATCCAACCTGAACCTGGGGCTGCTGCTGGCGAAGCAGGGCGGCAATTCCGAAGCGGCAACCTACCTGAAGGCCGCAACCCAGCTGAAACCGACCGCCAACCCCGAGCAAGCATTAGCCCGGGCATGGCAGGCGTTGGGTCGCGTCGAAGAGGCGAATGATCCTCCGCAGGCGCTGGCTGCATATGCGGAAGCGGCCAAGCTTAATGGCAAGGATCCCGAACCGCATCTCGCCGCCGCCGCATTGCTCCAGAAAATAGGAAAGCTCGATGCCGCGGCGAGCGAGTATCAGGCCGCGGCGGAGCTGGACCCGAAATCTCGGGAAGCCCTCGCCGGATTGGCGAATCTTGCTATCGGGCAAAAGAAATATGCCGAGGCCGAGGCCGCGCTTCGCAAGTCGCTGGCGGCCGATCCGCAGAACAACACCGCACGCGTGCAACTGGCCCGCGTGCTGGCGGCGGAGGGCAAGAACGACCAAGCAGCTGAGGAGTTGCAAAACACTTTGCAGGCCAATCCCGGCGACCCGCACGCCGCGCTCGAGCTGGGCACCCTCTACGTGAAGGCCAACAAGGATGCCGAGGCGGAGCAGCAATTCCGCGTGGCCGTGCAAAAACTGCCGCAGGATGCCGAGGCCCACTTCGCGTTGGGATCGGTGCTGATGTACGAGAAGAAGTATCCCGAGGCGCAGCAGGAGCTATTGTTAGCGGTGAAATTGAAGCCCGATCTGGCTGACGCCTATGGCAACCTGGCGATTGTTGCCGCGGAAAACCAACAGTACCCACTGGCCCTGCAAGCCCTGGATGTGCGAGCGAAATACCTTCCCGAAATCCCGGCCACATATTTCTTGCGCGCCACTACCTTCGACCACATGCGAGCCATACCCCAGGCAATAGATTATTATCAGCGCTTCTTAACTGTGGATGATGGTAAATTTCCCGACCAGGAATGGCAGGCGCGTCATCGATTAATTGCCCTCGATCCCCAACATGCGGACAAGTACCGGGTTAAGAAATAACGTGCAGCGGCTGCTCCAATTCGCAGTGCTTGTGTTGCTGCTGGCGGCTATTGCGCCGGCTGGCGAGGAGACAGCCTCGGATTTGAAGGCGCGCGCCGATGGCGCTCACGACGGTGAGCAGGCCAAACTCTGCCTGGAATATGCCCGCCGCCAATTGGAAGACGCCAACGCTCTGTTCACCGATGGCCAGGTTGACAAAGCCCAGGCTGAGATTCGCGAGGTCGTGGAGTACGCGCGCAAAGGAGCCGATGCCGCTTCCTCCTCCGGGAAGCACCTCAAAGATAGTGAGATCAAGCTGCGCAAACTCCAGGAGCGCCTGCACGACGTCGGAGAATCCCTGGCCTTCGAGGACCGGCCCCCCCTGCGCAGCGCGGTCGAGGAGCTCGAACAGATCCGCGCCGATCTGCTGGTCCGAATGTTCGGACCAGCGGCCGAGCCGAAAGGAAAATCATGATGCTGCGACGGATGCAATGCGCAATGTGGCTGCTTCTCCTGCTATGCTCTACCGTCCGCTGCAGCCTGGCGCAGCGCCGTGACCCGCTCAACGAAAAAGAAGTGGACGAAATGCGCGAGGCGGCCGATCAGCCTGACAAGCGCCTTGAGGTCCTGGTCAAGTTTGCTCGCGCACGAATGACTGCTATTGATCAGTTACAGGCCAACGGGAAAAGCGCCAAAGACCGTCCTATGCAAATCCACGATCTGCTGGAGGATTTCTCGTCGTTACTCGACGAGATCGACGACAACATTGACATGTACGCCTCGCACAAGGCCGACATGCGCAAAGGCCTGATGCTGGTGATCGAGGCCAATAGCGAGTGGCAATTGAAGTTGCGGCGGCTGAAGGAGCAGTCGCCTCCGGAAGAGCTGGATCAGTATTCGTTCGTGCTGACCAGTGCCAGCGACGCCGTCAACGACAGCGGCGAAGACGCCCGCCAGGAACTACAAGAGCAGAACCAGCTCGCCAAGCAAAAGAAGCTGACCAAGGTTTACTCGGAGCGGCCCGACTGAGAGGGCAGGCGGCACAACAAAAAAGGGCCGCCGACTTTCCCCCTGTGGCGACCCTTTTCAGTTTTATTTGTTACAACAACCAAAGTACTACGTTCAAGGTAACAGAATTGCTGAGCGGAATTCAATGGCCCGAAAACCTTAGTACCTGACCGATCAATGGGAAAGTGTCGCCGCCGCTTGCGAGCGGTCACGCGCATGTTAGGTTAGTTACACCTTGCGGTCAAACCTGCAAAGCATATTTCAAGTGACCTACCGGGAGCTGCGGCCACGCGCGCCCATGCCGGAGTTCCGCGTGGAGTTCTACCCCTTCGCCAATGTCAACAACACTATTCGCCTGCGCGAAGCTGTCGTCCATGTGCGCATCTCAGATCTGCTGGAAGGCGCGCCGGATACAGTATTGCAGGCGATCGCGCACATCCTGCTGGCGAAGATCTATCGCAAGCCGATCCAAGCGCTCCACTCCACCCGCTATCGCCGCTATGTCTCCAGCCACGACATGAGCGCCAAAGCGCAGCTAGTGCGGCAGATGCGCGGCCGCAAGCGGATCGAGTCTGCGCTAGGGCAGGTGTATGACCTCGACCAGATCTTCGAGGACCTCAACCGGCAATTCTTTCACGGGCTGCTGGGCCGGCCACGAATGACCTGGAGCCGCTCGCACGCGCGTAACAGCCTGGCGCATTACGATCCCGCGCACAACGCCATCGTCGTCAGTCGCGTCTTCGATCACCAGCGAGTGCCTCGTTATGCAGTGGAATACATCGTTTATCACGAGATGCTGCACCTCAAGCATCCTGTGAAACTGCGCGGCAGCCGCCGTTGTGTACACGGGCCGGAGTTCCAGGCCGAGGAGAAGCTCTTCCCTCACCTGGAGCAGGCCAAGGCATTTCTCAAGATGCTGTGAATGTCGTTTTCAACAGCCGTCGGCGCGCACAGGCGCACGTTCTCGCGCTACACTTCCGTTATATGTTGAGCGAAAAGCAATTTTGCGACCGCGCCAGGACGGAGCTCCGCGTGATCGGCGCGCAGGTGCTTAGTCTGGCTACCGATCGCGACATCTATTGGAAGTTAGAGCGGGAAATCATTGAGCCAAACCCGCGACTGCATGGCACCCGCAGCGCGTTCGTCGACATGTTACGCGGTGCGTACGCCGATGCCCTATCCGCACGCGTACTACGGCTGCTGGATAGCGCTGGAGGCGGCGACTCGCTATTACGCGTGCTGTCGCAGCTTGGCGACTATCCACAACTCCTTCACAACAAGATCACCGATCGCGAGTTCGCCGACGATCGCAAAGCGCTGCAGCAGGCGGCGTCAGACCTGGAGCGGGTCCTCCAACCGCATTTTGCTCACCACGAGCGCACACTCCCCGCTCTGGCTGCCGTCCATCGCGCGCTGGACCAGGCAATTGATCTGCTTATCTCCACGCTCAAGACCTACTACTGGATCATCGCCGAAGGTTACCTGCCTCTGGATATTCAGTACGCCGAAGATCCCCTCGCGATTTTTCGCTTCGCGTGGTCTGCATCCGAAACAGAGACGTAAGATCGAGGACGGTTCATCGGGCCGAAATCATGGCCACCGAGATCAGCGCCCCTACGATGCCGGCGCTCTGCATGGCAGAGATGCGCTCCTTCAGCAGCACGCGCGCCAGGATAACCGTACTCGCCGGATACAACGACGACAGAACGGCAGCGACATCGAGTCTCCCATGTCGAGTTGCGGCGATAAAAAGCGCATTTGCTCCCGAATCGAACAGGCCGGAGAGCACAATGGGAACGAGAGCGGCTCGCAGCCGACGCTCATCGTGAGGTGAGAACGCCACGATCGCGAGCATCAGAAGTGTGGACGCGGTACGAGCCGCAACCAGCGGCCAGAAAACTCCGTGATGGCCGGCTTGTCTGCCCGCTATCAGGAATAGACCGAACATCACCCCCGCCAGCGCGGCGAGCCCTATGCCGCGGTGTGAGTCGATCTCCCCTTCCGGCCGGGCGACGAGCCCGACGCTGACCAGCGCAAGTGCGAAACCTCCAAGCTGAACTCCATCCGGCATCCCTTCCGTACGGATGCCAACCAGCACCGGCAGCACACCTGTGATCACGGAGGCCACCGGCGCGACGACGCCCATGCGGCCAATCGCGAGTCCCTGGTACAGCGCCGCAATCCCAAGTGCGCCAGTTATGCCGGCGATAACACCCCAAGCCAAAGACGACAGCGGCGGGAACGGTTCGCGCGTCAGCCAAGCCAGCGACAGCATCAGGAGCAGTCCGCAGGCGTGCGCACCGGCGACCACGCGGAAAACATTGGCGCGCTTAGCCGCAATCCCGCCGGCGAAGTCTCCCCCGCCCCACACCCCCGCCGCTCCCAAACTGAGGGCGGCACTGGTCAACGTTTCAGAATTCATCCCACTTAGCCTACACTTTCGGGCTCAGGAGCCACGTGCCCGGAGTTCGCAAACTCTTAAGCAGCCTCAGGTTACCAAACGGGGGATTTCGACTTTTAGTAACCAGATGAAATATTTGGAATTTCACAGTCATATTCCAAGAATAATATTTACTATCTCGATCCCGATCTATAATTATGGAAGTAGCTCAAACGTTGGGCTTTACGGCGGACACGAGAGCAATTGAGCATGGCACCGAAGTTGCTTCATGAAGAGAGGCCGGTGGGCGCGTCCCCATCGGTGTGTCTACCCCATCAGCCAGCCGCCCCGATGGTGAAGGACCTGCAAACCCGCTTCTTTGCTGTTTTCCTGGCGCTGCTCAGCGTGGCGGCCATCGTCTTCGCCTGGATCAACTTTCAGAAGGACCACGAATTTATTGCACCCTATGATGGCATTTGGTGGGTGGAAGACGCGGGCCATTTGCGGGCGGAGCGGGTGGATATTGACAGCCCCGGTCAGAAGGCGGGAATCAAGCCGGGCGACCGTTTGCTCGCGATCGACGGCCGAAATATTACCAACGTTGGGAGCCTGCAGCGCCAGTTCTATCGGGTTGGCGTCTGGTCCAAAGCCGACTATTCGCTCGTCCGTCAGGGTGTCTTGCTGGAAGCGCCGCTGATCCTGGCTCCGGCCGACCGTTCGCTCTACGGTGGATTGCGCCTCATCGCGCTGGTTTACCTGGGAATTGGTCTGTACGTTCTGCTCCGGCGCTGGACTGCCCCGAAGAGCGCACACTTCTATATCTTCTGCCTGGTCTCGTTCATTTTCTACTTCTTCCACTACACCGGAAAGCTGAACGATTTCGACTGGATTGTCTACTGGTCCAACGCGGTAGCCTGGCTGCTGCAACCGGCGCTGTTCCTGCATTTCTCGCTAACCTTTCCGGAGCGCAAAGGCCTGGTCAACCGGCACCGCTGGATAATCCCTGCGGTCTATGTGCCCGGCGCAATCCTGCTGGCGGTACACATCTGCGTCCTTGCCCTGCTACAGCCTAGCGAGGCTCTGCGTTGGACTCTCGACCGGGTGCAGATGTCGTACCTCGCCCTGTACTTCATCTTCTCCGCCGGGGTGTTGTGGCACAGCTACCGTCACGCCGAAACGGCAATCTTGCGGCAGCAGATGAAGTGGGTCACGCGGGGCACAATTCTGGCCATTACCCCTTTCACCTTGTTTTACGTGATCCCGTACCTCTCGGGCAGCGCGACCACCCTCGGGATGAGGGTCTCGGTGCTGTCGCTGGTGTTTCTGCCGCTGACCTTTGGCTATGCCATCTTCCGCTACCGCTTGATGGATGTTGACCTCATCTTCAAACGCGGCATGGCCTACACCATCGCGGCCGGCGCCATCACGGCAGCTTATTTCGCGTCTGTGGGCGTGGCTTCGGTACTATTCCACCAGAACTTCCCCAGCGTCGGCCCGATTGGATTGGTCGTGGCCATCGCGGTCACTGCCTTACTGTTCGATCCCTTCAAGAATTGGGTGCAGGATTACCTCGACAAGTTCTTCTATCGCAAGCGTTACGACTACCGCAAAACGCTGATCGAGTTTGGCCGTGATCTGAATTCCGAGACCGATCTCGACAAGATGCTGTCTTCGATTGTCGACCGCTTATCACGCACGCTGCTGGTCGACCGGCTGGCTGTTTTCCTGGCAAATCCCGAGCAGCCCGAGCAGTTTTCTCTGGCGAAGTCGTACGGCATCTCGAATACCGGCGGGCTGAATCTCGATTTCCTGCACCTGGAGCGCCCGGAGTGGGAAGCGGGGCACTTGTTCTTCGACAACACCAATCATGCGGTGCGCGAGACGCCTTCGGCGCGCGAAGCCATCCGCCGGCTCGAGCTCAACTACTACATTCCCTGCACTGTCATGAATCGCACGATCGCCGTGCTGGGATTGGGCAAGACGGCTGAAGGCGATTTCCTCTCCAGCGAAGACGTACAGCTCCTTGAAACTCTTGCCGGCTATATCGGCATCGCCGTGCAGAATGCGCGTCTCTACAAGTCGCTGGAGGAGAAAGCCGGGCAGTATGAGCGGCTGAAGGAATTCAGCGAGAACATTGTCGAATCTATCAGCGTGGGCGTGCTGGCGGTCGATCTCGAGGACCGCATCGAATCCTGGAACTCGCAGATGGAAGTCATGTTTGCGCTCCCGCGACTCCAGGCGCTCGGCCGGTCGCTCGGGGAGATTCTGCCCTCGGCATTCTTGGAAGAGTATTACCGGGTACGCCCCAGCCAGGGCGTTCACAATCTCTACAAGTTTCGCTTGGGCACGCCGCAAGGCGATACGCGTGTCACCAACGTCGCTATTGCGCCCCTCGTGGCCAAGAACTTCAGCATCATCGGCCGGTTGATCATCGTCGACGACATCACCGAGAGAATCGACCTGGAGTCCCAGCTCTCGCAAGCGGAGAAGCTTTCTTCTGTCGGTTTGCTGGCGGCGGGCGTCGCGCATGAGGTGAATACTCCGCTGGCGGTCATCTCCTCTTACGCGCAGATGCTGGCCAAGCAGCTTCACGGCGACGAAAAGCAGTCCGTGCTGCTGGAGAAGATCACCCGCCAGACCTTTCGCGCGTCAGAGATCGTGAACAGCCTGCTGAATTTTTCGCGCACATCAGGGGCGGAGTTTGGCGACGTGGACCTGAATCGCGTCATCAAAGATACTTTGACCTTGCTCGAACATCAGTTCAAAACCGCGCGCATTAAGGTTCAGGAAGAGTTCCATCCCGAGCTGCCCATGATCCACGGCAACACCGGCAAACTGCAACAGGTGTTCCTGAACTTGTTCTTGAACGCGAAGGACGCCATGTCCGGCGGCGGCACGCTGACCATCAGCACGGTCAACGGCCACCACGTGCAGGTGCGCGTCTCCGATACCGGCTCCGGCATCGCTCAGGAACACATCCATCGCATTTACGATCCATTCTTCACTACCAAGAACAAACCCAAGACCGGTCACAGTGGGGGAACCGGGCTGGGGCTGTCCGTAACCTACGGAATTATTCAGGAGCACGCCGGCAAGATTCGGGTCGACAGTAGCCCGGGGCGCGGCACCACGTTCGTCATGGAATTTCCCCTCTTGAGAAAGGCTGTGAGTGCCTGAAGCAACCATAAGCCGAGCGCCCACGGGCCGGGACGAGTTCTCCTCGCTTGGTTCGGTGCTCATCATCGATGACGAGGCCGCCATTCGCGAGTCGCTGGAGACTTTGCTGGAGTTTGAAGGCTACTCGGTTGAGGTGGCGAGCGACGGCGAAGAAGGCCTGACGCGCATCGCCGAGCGTCCCTTCGATTTGATACTCCTGGACTTCGCTCTGCCGGAACGCAACGGAGTCGAGATCCTGCGCGAGATTCGCGAGCGCGATGCCGAACTGCCCGTCATCATGATCACGGCCTACGGCACGGTGGAAAATGCCGTCAATGCCATGCAGGCCGGCGCCACCAACTTCATCCAGAAGCCCTGGGATAACGAGAAGCTGTTGGCGGACGTCCGCACTGCCGTCGGCCGGCGGCGCGCTGAAGAAGAAGTCATTCAGCTCAAGCGCGCTCTGAAGCAGCGCTACAACTTCGAACACATTATCGGCAAGAGCGAGCCGATGCTGCGCATCTTCGATCTGGTGGCGCAAGTGGCGCCGAGCCGCTCGACCATATTGCTGCAAGGCGAGAGCGGAACCGGCAAGGAACTGATCGCCAAGGCGATCCACATGAACTCGCCGCGCAAGGATCGTGCCTTCGTGCCGGTGAACACCGGCTCGGTTCCTGGCGACCTGTTGGAATCAACCCTATTCGGCCACGTCAAGGGCGCTTTCACCAGCGCAGTGGTCAGCAAGAAAGGTCTGTTCGAGGTCGCCGACCGAGGCACGCTCTTCCTCGACGAAATCGGCACCATGAGCCTCGAGACGCAGGCCAAGATCCTGCGCGTGCTCCAGGATCGCAAGTTCATGCATCTGGGCGGCGTCAACGAGATTCAAGTGGACGTCCGCATTATCGCCGCGACCAACGTCGATCTGCGGCAGCAGGTGAAGGAAGGCAAGTTCCGCGAAGACCTCTTTTATCGGCTGAACGTCATCACCATCGATCTGCCTCCTCTACGTCAGCGCAAGAACGACATACCGATGCTGGTGGAATACTTCATCGTTAAGTTTGCTAAGGAGAACGGCAGACCTCCGTTGCATGTCACACCTGAGGCGCTTCGCCCGCTCATGGACTACGACTGGCCAGGTAATGTGCGAGAGCTGGAAAACGTAGTGGAGCGCGCCGTAGTATTGGCGACCGGTTCCAGTCTCTCGGTCGACCTGCTTCCGGAGAGCCTGATCGGGCGCGATAGCAAATTTGCTGTGATGGACCATCGTCCCGACGCTTCTTTGTTTGAGATTATCGAGGACTGCGAGCGCCGCGTGATCGGCGACATGCTGGAAAAATGCGGCTGGAACCAAACCGAGGCGGCCGACCGCTTCCGTATTCCGCTATCTACCTTGAACCAGAAGATCAAGCGCCTCAGCATCGAGATCAAGAAAAAGGGCCGCGAAAACGGCAACGGCGGTTGAGATCTCCCTTCTCGCCGCGCTATGCCGGCCACCATTCGCAATGGTCAGGCTACTCTCTAGTTCTCTCTACCTGCACTTCTACCATCGGACGGCCCAAGCGTTCTGCTTCCTCGGGAGTAATGCCCGCCATCTGCATTCTGCGGTTCTGGATCTCGCGCAACCGCGCCAACACTTCCCTCTCCCGGACGACATACTCTTCCTCCGTAATCGATCCGTCCTCCAGCAAGGTCTGCAATTCGAGCAGCCGCTCTTTGATGGGCGCGTCGTCGGTATATTGCTCTTCCGCCGCGCGTGCCAACGTTCGCAGGATGAACTTGAATCCGGAGATGGGGGACAGCAGAAGATCGTCGATCAGCAACATGGGAACCTTCCTCAGCTGGTGCTGCTGGGCTCGAGTTTCAAACGAATGTTCACGAAGTTATACGGCGGCCACGGCCCCGTGTATTTGAAGTTCAGACGGTCACCGAACTTCCTGGCGATGCGATTAACGGCGGCGTCGAATTCGGCTTCGCGTTCGCGTTCCAGCAAGAATGCCGCATTCATGATCATCTTGTCGCCGATGGGCTTATTGTCGCGCGACGCCACGCAAATGGTGCGCAGGCCTTCGTATACCTCGCGCACGTACTCGGCGGAGCGCTCGGCCAGCGCTTTGTCGATCATGCGGCCCAGTTGCATGCGGGCGAAGTAAGTCGATTGCAGATGCTTGCGCGTAATCTCCTGGTGAAAGCGATGAATCTCGTCGTGCTCGCGTTGCAGCTCATCGACCACATGATCGCGATCCCAGGTGACCTTCAATCCGAATTCTACCTTTCCCGCCATTTGCTTCAGAACATCTTTCACCGAGGGATAGATACTGCGCAAGACCTCGCGAATATCGTCGTCGGTGCGAAACACCGTGCCAAAGCTCATGGGAATGATGGTGTGGGTCTTCATCACGGTCTCGATTACGTGCTCGTGGGCCAGGGCATTCTCGCGAGTCGGATCGAAGATAAATACAGCGGTGCGGCTCACGACCGCCGCAATATCGCCATGAGTGACCGCGTACACCATCTCGCCCATTCCGCCGATGCCCATCTTGCCGAACGTGATCGGACCCTTCGACTGAATGATGCCGTACACATATCGCCCCTCCTGCCGGACGTCGGGCACAGGAACCGGACCGGGCGCGAATTCACTAGTGGGCGGCATTCTGGGCTCGACCGCAACCAAGGGATCGGGCATCATTGCGATCGGACGCCCCTTCGCAACACTTTTCTTCGTGCCTTTCAATGCTTTCGTCACTGCCCGTGCCTTAACCGGCCGCCTCGTGTTGCTCATAATCGTTATCGTTCCTCAACATTTCCGAAATTGTCTGGAGCAATTGCTTAATATCGATCGGCTTGAACAGCATAGGTATCGCTTGCTGTTCCGCACGTTCATTCGCTTCCTGGGTGGCGTATCCGGTCAGCAACACCGCTGGCATGTCACCGTTCCTCTGACGAGCAAAATCGATCACGTCAAAACCATTCTCCTGTTTCTCCAGCGACAGGTCACAAAGCAGGAGATCGATCTCCCGCTCCGCGAGAGTCTTGCGAGCTTCCTCAGACGACAGCGCCGCGCTTACCTCATAACCTTGCTGCTGCAGGATGAGCCGATATGTTACTAGGACGTTCGGCTCATCATCGACTACCAGAATGTGACATTTGCGTTTCATCGCATCACCCAATTCTTCAACGTACGGCAGGAAGCTCGATGTTGAACACCGTTCCTTTTCCCACTTTGCTGCGAACCCGCAGCCTGCCACCGTGATTCTCGACAATTCCCTTCACAATCCACAGACCCAGCCCTGTTCCCCGTTCGCCCTTGGTAGTTACGAACGGCTCAAACATGGTGTTCAGCATTCCTTCCGAGATTCCGCAGCCGGTATCCGCGATCACGATGCGTATCATTTCCCGCAACTCATCCTTATGAAAGACGCGCGTTCGCACATGCAATACGCCGCCCGAACTCATGCTGTCTTTCGCGTTTACCACTAGATTGGAGAGCACCTGCCGAAGCTGGTCGGCCGATCCCAGCGCCGGCGGCAGCGTACTGAATTCGTTCTGAACCCGAACGCCAGCGCGATCAAGTTGCCGGGCGAACAGCAGAAGCGTGTCTTCCACTACGCTATTCACATCAACATTTCCCACCTGCTCGGTGTGGCGATAGAGACCCAGCATTTGGCGGACAATGCGACCCACCCGCTCGGTTTCTGCCTTCAGTATCTCGTAAACCGAACCTGCTTCCGGCTTCATCTGGTCAGTCAGCAGGAAAATGCAATTCTTGATCGCTTCCAGAGGATTGTTCACCTCGTGGGCGATGGTCCCCGCCAGACGTCCAGCCGCAGCAAATTTCTCCATCTCCAGCATGCGGCGCTCCATCTTCAACTGCTCCAGGCGGCGCACCGCGGTAAGATCGCGCAAAACCGTCACCGTGTAAGCGACCAGCCCGCGTTCGTCGTAGATCTTGCCGGAACGCGCGTCGTATTCGACTTCCTGGCGAGTACTCGGGTGGGTGAGCCGGATCAGCGCGTTCTCACGGTCGGAGAACGAATAAGTAAACTTCGTGACATAAGCGTCGAGCTTCGCCTGGTTGCGCACGTGTAGAACGCTGCGGCCCTTCTCCGAACCCAGCAGGTCCTGTGCCAGCGGGTCGAGCAATACGGTCTTGGCGTCCCGATCGCACACTACGATAGGATCGCCAACGTTCTCAATGATCAGGTTCAGCCGGTCGCGGTCCTGGCGCACCACCTCTTCCGCCTGGCGCAGCCTCTCGTAATTCGACCGCAGCTCTTCATCCGCACGCCGCAGATCGGTTACATCGCGCAAGACTGTGACCATACCGCTCCGCCGTCCGTCATGGCCGAAGCTGGGAGCCGATACCGCCTCGAACAAGACCTCTTCACCCTCGATCGCGTCGACCAGCGTCATGTCGCGGGAGGAATCGTTGCCGGAAACGGCCATCGAGGACAGCGCCGCGGAAAAGAGGAGATTATTCAGCTCCACCGCGCGCACCCGTCCTTCGCTCACTTCCTCCGGAAGTTTGAAGTATCTTTCCGCAGCCTTGTTCTGCGTGATGACCCGGTGCTGCGGGTCGGTGAGGATCACCGGATCGGTCATGCTCTCCATCACTGTCTGCATCTGCGCAATGACGGTTTCCATATCCGCCATGCGGTGGTGGTAATGCTCCACCTTAAACAGCCGCGACAGGTGACGATTCGCCAGCTCCGTAACTGCTCTCAGCTCGGTGATGTCATGCGCGGTTGTGCCGTGGCTTACCTCGGTGACCACCATGGCGGCGTAGGATCGCATTTCGCAGACACCGCACACCTGATCCTGCAGCTGAAGCCGCAGTCGCGAGTGGAAATTCTCCACCGCGATACACTTGCCGCCTCGCGCGCGCTCCGCCTCCCAGCAGGGCACCTTGCTTTGGTAAATCAGCGGACAGTAATACAGGGCGGCGCCCCGCCTGCTGCTTCGCACCAATTCCGGCGCCTGGCTATGCAGTATGCGTACAACCGGATTCTCCACGCTGAATAGCGAGGTGCGGAATCGCTGAAGAAAGCTCTTGGTGGCATTGAGGGAGGCGATGGGTATGATTTCGGAGCTCTCGAAGTTAACCCGGGCGACCAATGTCCGCGGGTGACCCAGCGCTACGATTTCTTCCAGAAGGACAGGGAATATCTCGTCGCTGCGCTCTGCACTGAGTAGGCGAAGCGCCGAACGACCACTCTTGCCTGCGCGTCCGGGAACCTCGCTCCGCATACCCATCTGGGGGGAAGCAGTCAACACAACTCCTCGGCGTCAGTACCCCTACTTGAGACGGGATGCCGGACGGCGCCGGAGGGGGCGCCGTTTTGTCTCGACCGTGGTGATTTCTTCTTCCTCTCCCGGCCCCAGTTGCGGACGCGAAACAAGACCCGTCAACCCCACAGCATCGGCGTACTTAAGATAGGTATCGATGGATGCCACCACGATACGGGCTTCCACCGTAATCAGGTCGATGCCGACCAAGGAAATGCGAACCCAGGCATCGATCACGATGCCCTTGTCCAGCACCCGATCCAGTACGTCAATCAGACTGGAGCCGCCCGAAACCCGTTCAACTGCCATCGTAGATCCTCCTGCCGCCTTTCGTCCCGGCGATCCTTACGCTTTCCTTTTCTTCGCCGCCTTCTTTGTCACTCTCGTCTTGGCCCCGTTCACGGGTGCTACCAACTCCGTTCCGGGACCGGCCCGCGGCAGCCGGGTACGCGGAGGCAATCCCGCGGGATGGGTTAGGTTGGGATCGAATTTCCACCAGTTCAGTCCGATCTCTTCCGCCTTGTCCACCGAGCACACCAGCAGCCTGATGCGAATGGTCAGCAGCTCCACATTGGCAAGCGAGATGCGAATGTCGCCCGCAATCACCAGACCTTTATCCAACACCCGGTCGAGGATGTCGAGAAGGTTCGCCGTTCCCGATACGGTCGGTACACGTTCCATGCGTTTGGTCTTCTAGATTAGAGAGTCCAAGACTGTCGAAGCTCCACCACCCGCGCTTCGACATAAGGGCGTATCCTAGCGGACACGGAACCCGGTGTCAATTTTGCGTTTGACATGTGGCGAAGCGGCTGCGGCACAACTCGAAGACCCGGTATTCTCCTTCCGGTTAGATGCAGAAGGGTTGCCTAAACTGGGAGAAAGGAGCCCCCAAAGAAGAGATTCTCCATTGCCTTCAGGAAACGCCCAGTGCCCGGGAACGTCCGAAGTTGCGGTCTTCCTCGATCATTGGAGCTGCGCGAACCAGCCGGAACCGTACGTTGTCGCCACACTCGGAGCAGTTGGGAAAGGTTTCGCCTCGCAGAATGGTGACTTCGTGGTACAAGCGATGACGATAGTGCAATACCTGGTAAACACCTGATCCGGGAACCCTGTCGGCTGGTTGGAATACTTCGTCAGCCATTATCGCCCTCTGCCCTGGTGCGAGATTGACAAACCAAAGACCACCATCTGTATCGTAATACGAGTGAAAGGTATTGCGTGGGATGGCCGTCCTTCTTGCCAATCAAGTTGAGATGCTATTGCTACTCAGTAAGGTTGCCCAGCGGTCCCAATTTTAGATTCAAGTCCTCTAATTTCAGATTGAATTGCGCCGCCAGTTCCTTGATCTTTTCCTCCAATTTCATCAGGGTCAGTCCCATCTCCTCCACTTGCTCATCGCTCAACGTTTCCCCCTCCATACGCCGAATGGCCTGACGCTCCAATAACTGGCGCAACAACTCGATCAATCCCAGCACCAGCTTTGCCAGGCCTTGCTCGATCGTCTCGGGCGAGCAGTCAATGCGCTCGATGGCCTGCGGAGCGATTCCCTGTAACTGGCGACGTAGCTCGGCGACGGCCGCTTCAACTTCTCTTGGCGCTAACGGCTTGGCATTACCCATTCTCACCTCGCGGAGCGACAAACTCGCTGGGCGGCCATGGTCCACTCAGGCGCAACCGAACTCCCTCCGACGGCCCCGCGCCTCGCAGCGCAGCAACAAACTTTTCCCGGCTCTCGCGCGCCACCAGCGCAAACCAGCGATGGGTCTTTCGATCCTGTCGCGAACGCCACTCTCGAACCGACTCCGCAGTCACGCCCTTAAGCTTCTGGTCCAACGCAGCGACTCGCCCGGCAGCGTCCTGGCGCCGCTTCAAGTACTCGCGACCGCTTACCGGAGTCGCCAGGTCTGCCTCATCCTCACCCGTCCACGTCCCCACGATTTCGTATTGCACCGCGCCTGCCGTTCTTTCCAACGCAGAGCGATAGAGCTCCTGTTCGGTGGCGAGTTGCTGTTCCAGAACGTCTTCACTCTCCAGCAGAGTAGGAAAGCGAAATGGAATGGGAGTTGTGACCGCGAGAATCTCCCGCAGCACCTGATGGAACTGAACCGCCTCTTTCTTCACCAACTGCGGCTCGCCCAGACACTTTTCCGGATCGTCGACGTTGCTCCAGTAGACGCGCACACCCAAGACTTCTCGTGACTGAACGGTGGCATCGCATACCCCGAGGGCGACCGTCACCGTGGGACTGGTTTGTGTAACGCAATAGAGCAAGCAGGCCATGGCTGAATTCACGAAGGACGGTGCGGCGAATCGGGCGAGGCGTTCATGCTCCGCAAGGCTGTCTCCACCGAGGTGAGGACCACGTTGAGTCCAACATAGACAAGGTCGACGCCGGCCAGAGAGATCACCAGGCTGCCGTGGATCACCACGCCAGAGTTCAGCACATGATCAAGGATCTCGAGTAGCGAAATGTCGGCATCGCCCTCGATCGGAGGTGCCTGGGAATCATCCTCAGCGGACATGATCCTCCACAAACGAATACGGAGGCCAAGGACCGCTCCACTCGATGCGGCGGATGCCTTCCCATTTGTTAGTGTACTTCTTCAATGCCGACTGCAGCTTCTTCTGGTCCTTCCGGCGGACGAGAAGCGACCCGTGCCATAGGAGTCCGGGCTGGCCTGCACTGGCTTTGCCTCCGGCAGTTGATTCGACCGCGAGCTTTGCCAATGCGTCCGCGAACTCTCGCACTTGCTCATCAAACTTCTTATTCGCCGGCGGATGCAACATCTGCGCCTTCTTTTTCAAATAGTCTGATCCGCTGACTGCGGCAACCATCGCTGATGTTCTGGGCTTGGCCACGGCAAATACCTTGACTCCCCATTCATCGGCATCCGCTACTCGCTTGAACGCCTCGCATAAAGCGGCCTTACGCGCCTTCACGTGCCGGGCGAGCGAATCATCGGTCAAGAACGCCGTACCAAAGCGCGCGGGTAGCACCGTCAGCTGCCGGGAGATTTCACCGACCACTCGTTGGTGCCGAAGCCCGGCTGACGCCAGCCATTCCAAGTCCTGCATGCGCTCGTTCAGATGATCTGCAAACTCATCCTTAGATACGCGGCTGATCCAACAGAGATAGCCTTCGCAGCGTATCGCTTCCACAAGGGCTGAGCCATCGATTCCTTCCGATGCGATCGGGGACGCCGCCGTTTTCGGCGCCTCCGAGATGGCGTAGAGATATAACACGCGCCCCGTGGATCTCGCGGACTTCGCCTTCTTGGTTTGCGGTGCTGTTTTCAGGCGACCTCTCAATGCAGAATCTAGTGGCTTGTATCAGGGCACGACTCTTACCGTGCCGGAAACCGTGGTCATAAAATGGCCTTTAGCTCTGGCCTACTGCGGCCGAAGCCGTCGTCGCTATCGTCCGATTCGGCCAGGCTAGAAATCCGGCGCTTCCACTTGCCATAACTTCTGCGTAAATTCTTCCAGGCGTTCCCGCCCGGCAATCTGCCCGGCGAACTCCGGCGCCACAAAAATCTCGCCGCCTCCCAAATGTCGCCGAAGGTTCCCAAGCGACACAGCCTGCCACCTGGCCGCAAGCTTACATCGGCTGCACCGCCCACCGCCATCGATCAGAACTCGATTGACGAATACTCCACCCAGCGGCGCTCCCAGTTCAGCAAGTGCTCCCAACAAACGGCGCGTTTCATGATCCGGCAATGGCTCGGGCAGCGTGACGACAACCAACTGGCAACGCTTTGCGTCTCGCAAAATTGACGCCAACTCGCGCACATTCTGCGACAGAGTCGCGACTTCCACGGCTGCGTCGCGAGCGAAGGGTAGTGTACGGTGTGCTGCCAGCGTTTTCAACAGCAGCCGTGACCATGCCAGCAGCCGCTCGGGAGTGCGCAGAACCTCGAGCGCGTGCCCTGTCGGCGCCATATCGATCACCACCCGCTGCCCGCTGCGCAACAGATCCAAGATGCGGAAGATGGCGAAGATCTCGTCCACGCCCGGTGGTACAACATCGAGCAGCGCCAGTAGAAACTTGCGATCAAGGCTGAGGTCGAGATGGATTCCACGCTCTTCTCCACTCATCGCCTCGCTCAACCGGGCGCGCAACTCGCCGGCCCATTGCTGAAAGGCCGACATGGCGTCGAACTCCGCCGCTCGCAGCTTTCGATCCCCTAACACCGGCCGCAACTGGTCCCCAATTTTCGCCTCGAATACGTCGTCGAGCGACGGGGCCGGATCGATGGAGCAAATGCAGACGGCATCCCTTCTTGCAGTCTCACGATGGTGATACGCCAGAGCCGCGGAGATGGTGGTCTTTCCCACACCGCCCTTGCCTAGAGTAAGCGTCAAGGGCGCGCCTAGCTTCGGCCACGTAGCCGGCTTCAGTTTCACGCTTCGTGCTTGCGGTGGCTCGCCAATCGATCGCGACAGCTTTTTCCCGGAAAAGATGTGTGCGCCAAGATCGCGCAGCGCCTCTACGCCCAGGATCGGGCATCCCCGATCTTCTGCCCGAAAGAGCTGAGCTTCCGGGAAGTGCGACCGCAGGAATTTCCGTGCGAAGGGATTCTGCTTCGCCCGCTCGCGACACTGCGGGCACGTGGCCTTGCCGATAACAACCCGGTTGAGCACGAGCTCGGCGACGCGATTTTGCGATCCGCCAGTTTCAAAGGCAGCGGCCGAACGCACCGCCTGTTTCAGGGAGAAGCTCTCCGCTGTTGTTACCAGCACGAGCTTCGACTGGCCAGCCGAGAGGGCGCCCTTAACGTCTTCCACAATTCCTTCCCAGCGCTTCAATGCGGGCTCGCGGCGCACACGTCCGCCAAAGTGCTGGGCCAGC
Organism: Candidatus Korobacteraceae bacterium; assembly: GCA_049798495.1. Classification (GTDB taxonomy): domain Bacteria; phylum Acidobacteriota; class Terriglobia; order Terriglobales; family Acidobacteriaceae; genus Bog-257. The sequence goes on from JBARGS010000117.1 coordinate 23,058, forward strand.
GCGATGTCGCGCGAAGCCGCCGCTTCCAGGACATCGAGGAAGCGGGCGAAGTGTTCCGGCATCTGGAACAAACGAATCGCATGTCCCATCGGGGCCGTGTCCACCACGATCTCTTCGTATTCACTGTCGAGGAGTTCGCGAATCGCCAGCAACGCGGCTACCTCAGCCATACCCGGAAGGCTGGTGTCGAGCAGCGGCTCCAACTCGCCTCGAGTAAACAAGCTGCCCTGGTTGAGTAGAGCGAGTATTCCCTCACGTTCGGCTCGCAGGAAGAAATCGATTTGCTTTTTGGGATCGATCTGACGAGCCCACACTCGTCCCGCAGACTGTAATCGCTTTGGCTTGTCGGAAAGTTTGACCTGCAGCACGTCGGCCAGCGAGTGCGCGGGATCGGTGGATAGCAGAAGGATTGGCCGGCGTGGCTGTGTGGCGGCGCGATGCAGCGCGTACGCAGAAGAAACCGTTGTCTTTCCGACGCCGCCCTTGCCGATGAAGAAGGTGAACATCAGGAGTCAGGGGCTAGGGATTAGGGGCTAGGGGTCGAAATTAGAGATTAGCGATCAGGCGTTCCCGGACTAGACGCTCACACCCGGTTAACGTTTATGTCCTGCCCCCTAATCCCTAGCCCCTAACCCTTTTTTCTACCGCCGTGGTCCGCCACGGCCGCCGCC
>JBARGS010000118.1:0-19884 GCA_049798495.1 Candidatus Korobacteraceae bacterium
TTCGCAGCCGCCCCGGGCATTGCAGCCTTTGGGACGATCTATCCCGCATACCTTAGGGGCCAGGCGTATCTGCAAGCCGGCCAGGGACAGCAGGCCGCTGCCGAGTTCCAGAAGCTGATCGACCATCGGGGAATTCTGGGAAATTTTATGCTTGGCTCTCTTGCGTATTTGCAACTGGCGCGAGCTCAAGCTATGGAAGGCGATCAGAAAGCCGCCCGCAAGTCATACCAGAATTTCCTGACCCTTTGGAAAGACGCCGACGCCGACATCCCCATCTACCAGCAGGCCAAGGCCGAATGGGCGAAGTTGCAGTAGCCGGGATTTATCTCCATCTTCGAAGCGTGAAACGCGGAGTTCCCAGAAAATCCCCGATAAGCCAACTGAGGTTTTAATCACCCCTAAAGTGGCGGCCACTTGGCCTCTCAGTGGTCTGGCGAATGCCGGGTCGAGTGATACAGTTTTATGCAGAGTAATATCCGCTATCGGGCACCCAGGCCATGCACCTTTGTGGCAGTCGGTGATCTACTTAGCCTACTGCCTGTGACTAAAATCCAGGAAGAACAAGGCGTCAACGCTGCATCTTAAAGAAGTTTCTGCGAATGTTTCCTTGATTCCTCCTGGCGCACCTCAACACGCACGGGTTTCAGAAAGGACGACTCACGGGAGGTTGGTGATGACATTGGAACGGTCGACGCGGCACCCCGCTGGCCATGTCCTGGTTATCACGAAGGATCGCCAAGATGCGCGAGCAATTCGGCATTCTTTGGCAGGTTCTGGGTACGAGCCATTGGAGGTGGAGTGGGTCAGTACTCTCTCGGATGGCATGGACCGGCTGAAGAGACTTCACATTGACGCCGTTATTCTCGATCTCTCCCTGGCGGACAGCCACGGTATGGGCACGTTCGACAAAGTGGCAAGCACCGCCCCCGGAATTCCAATCCTCATCTTAAGTAACACGGAAGAAGAAGACATCGCCAAAGAGGCGGTGCGACGTGGCGCCCAGGATTACCTTCCTAAAGATCGCCTGGATAGCTATGCGCTCCCCCGCGCCGTCCGCACCGTGATCGCGCTGAAGGTGGCGGCCGAGATGCTGGGCGGCGAGCGGGAACGATCCGAAGCTACTCTCAACTCGATTGGCGATGCCGTCCTCAGCACGGACATCCATGGCAGGATCTCCTATCTCAATGCCGTGGCGGAAAGGATGACGGGCTGGAGACTTGAGGAGGCAATCGGCAAACCGCTGGCTGAGGTTTTTCGGGTGGTCGACCGGCAAAGCCACGAGCCAGCCCGTAATCCGCTGGAGTTTGCGATTCAACAGGACCAGACGGTAAGCCTCACGGCGGACTGTTTGCTCATCCGGCGCGACGGGACGGAATCGGCTATAGAGGATTCTGCCGCGCCCATCCGCGACCATGAAGGCCAGGTGGTTGGCGCGGTGCTTGTTTTTCGTGACGTGGGAAAGGCGCAAGCCCTGGCGCACAAAATGTCTCACCTGGCGCAACATGACTTTCTCACCGAATTGCCGAACCGCGTTCTGCTGGACGATCGGCTTCGCCAGGCAATCAGAATGGATGAACGGCACCGCAAGAAGCTAGCGGTGCTATTCCTTGACTTGGACAATTTCAAACCTATCAACGATTCGCTGGGGCACGGGATTGGGGATGCATTGCTGCAGGCGGTCGCGAAACGGCTGCTCAAGAATTTGCGCGATATGGACACCGTGAGCCGACATGGAGGGGACGAATTCGTAGTCCTGCTTCCCGAGATTGAGAGCGCGAGCGATGCGGCGGTGGTGGCGGAGAAAATCCTCTTCGCTCTGGCAGCACCGCACCTGATAGAAGGCCGCGAGCTGTACGTTACCGCCAGCATCGGAGTGAGCATCTACCCTGACCACGGTCGAGATGCAGAAGGCCTCCTCCACTGCGCGGATCTCGCCATGTATGAGGCCAAGAAAAGCGGTGGCCACAAGTATCATTTTTTTGGGTCGAAGCCGGCCTCGCAGGCGGCAGCTTCAACGGGCGTCAATACGGGCGTTAATTCGGAGTAGTCGCAGGATCTCACCCCGCTCCCATCACCCCTAACCCTCGCCGAAAGCCGCTGATAGAGCGGGGGCAAGCAGGATGATGGAGGTCTTTCAGAGGGGGAAGGGTTAGTGATCGAATTGACACTTGAGCCGGAAAGGCCTAGGCTCAAGAGTGAGTGAGTAGGTCCTTTCCTCTTTCAGGTTCTCTGATCTAAGTCAGCCCATCTGAAGTCGCACCTCTTAGCATACCCCAGGCCTTATAGGAGGTTGCAATGTTTGCTCGTAATGTCTCCCTACGTTTGAAGCCGAACACGCTCCCCGTCTTCACCAAGACTTTTGAAGAGCAGATTCTGCCGATGCTGCGGAAGGAACCAGGCTTCCAGGACGCAATCGTTACGGAAAACGAGGGAATCCACGTTATGGCTATCAGTCTATGGGACAGCCGGGAGCACGCCGATGGCTATGAGAAGAGCACATACCCACAAGTGCTGAAAAGTCTGGAGAAGGTGCTCGACGGCCAACCCAAGGTGCGGGTGGTGACGGTAGTTCATTCCACTTCCCATCAGCTTGCCGCGGCTGCGGTGTGATTGTCATTCGCCAGAGAGCAGGAGGCGCCTGGGTGGGTCTTCGGTTCGATCCGGCGGAAAGCGAGGTTCTATGGCAAACCAAATACAAGCGGGCACGATCATGGTGCAGCAATCGGCAAGCTTGCGGCCGCTCGCAATAGAAAGCGAGCCTTACTCCGGAAGCTGGCAATCGCTGGGGGTGCTTGAGAGCACAGGCCTGGATCGGAAGATTCGGGCTGCCGGATGGAAGTTGTTTTTCATGGCCGGCGAACTCCGGGCAGTGGTTCCCGCCTGGGGCGGACAGAAGACTCTGCGCCGGGGAGTGAGGCGACTGCTGGCGCAAACTCGGTCGCAACATTTCAACTGTCTGGAATTGACCAACATACTCAGGAAACGCTTTCTTGGCGTTCCCTACGTATCGATAGCCGCGCACTCGCGCCATATTCAGCAAGGCTCGCAGATTCAATCGGTCGCACAGCGTACGCAAGATGGCGCTGACGGGGCCGGAGGATCAAGGCCGATCAATCAATAGCAGCAGTTCAGCAGGAGATGGAAATGAAATGGGAACAGGTAGAAAGTAAATGGGACCGACTAACAGCATCGGCCAAGGAAAACTGGGGCAAGCTTACGGATAACGATCTTCATGAGATATCCGGCAAGCGAGAGCAACTGATAAGCAAGATCCAGGAAACCTACGGCATCCCAAGGCGAGAAGCCGACAAGCAAGTCTGGGACTGGGGTAAGAGCGTAGAGCGAACGCAGAAGAAAGTTGCCTAGCTAACGGATGCCAAGCGGACGATGCTCGTACACATCGGACGGCGAGGGTCCAAAATAGGCAAGTCAAGAATCTGACTACTTAAGGAGAAGAGCATGGCTGCTAATGAAGAAAGTTCAGAATCGATCGCAGCGGCGGCGGCGACACCAGCGCAGTCCAAGCAGTATGTTATTCGCTGGCGTACAGCCCAGGAGCGCGCCGCAGGGTTACGAGCCAAGAAGCAGAGAAGACGCGCTGCGCATAGGGTTGCGCTGAGAAGATCGCACGCCAACGGCTAGAGTCGTTTACGTGGAGTTATGTGCGATTGCGAGTAAGGGCCGGGCTGGCTGGCCAGTAAGAACAATGCTATGAAAGAAACTGTCAGTCCGTATGTTGTGTCGCTTCAAGCGGAGACCGTTTACAAACGCACGCGTCACCACTGGGTGGTTTGCCGGACGCAGAGCCCTGAGCAGATGGTGTCCTGGGGTTATGAGCCCACGCGAGAACTGGCTGAATCCGCGGCAGAGAGAGAGATTCAAGACCTGTCTTCCGGGTTGACGCAAGGTGGCCAGGTGGGCAGCACGATCAGACCGTTCACGCATCGCATTGCTGACCGGTACTACTGAGCCAATCTCTGGCGAGTTTCCGGCCTAGGCACGTTGGTTGTTTCCGGCTCTCGCGAAACAAATCCCATTTCGTGGATGATCGCTCGCCTGATTTGCCGGGCGAGAACAATGTCGTCCCAAAAAAGCCCGCCAACGATACGGGTGATGGCTCGATCTGGCTGGAACTCTAGAAACCTAGAATAAGTCGCTTCTGATTATTGCAGCAGAATCCTACAACATAGAGATCGGTATCACGAGGAAGGCCTCCGAGGGAGGCGCAGCCAACTGCTTGTGTGCCTGCGGACAGCTTGCCTTCCAGCTTCGTACCTCGCATGGCGACCGCGGCCCCGAGGACGGTCATCATGCTCGCAAATCACGCGCAGCTGTGAGTCTTATCACCGTCAAATGCTCGCCCTAGGGATATGGTTCTGGCACAGCCCGGTGCGCGCGCATTGCCTTCTCCAGGCGGACGCGGGCGGCGCAGGGCGAAGATAGAGGTTGCGAAATGGACTCTCAGCTGGTGAGTGAATTTCGTTCCGTCGTTGGCGATGCAGGATTAGTCACTGGGGCGGAACAACTCCGCACCTACGAATGCGATGGGCTGACCCTGTTCCGGGTGGTACCCGATCTGGTTCTGCTTCCGGCATCAGCGCAGGAAATGCAGGATGTGGTGAAGATCTGCCACCGGGAGCGGATACCGTTCGTGGCGCGCGGCTCCGGCACGGGGCTGAGCGGCGGGGCCCTGCCGGTGAAGGGCGGCGTGGTGATCGGCGTCTCCCGAATGAATCGCATTCTTCAGATTGATCTGCCGAACGCCCGGGTGGTGGTTGAACCGGGCGTGACGAATTCAGCGATTACCGCGGCGGTTTCCGGCCGCGGTTATTTTTATGCGCCCGATCCGTCGTCGCAGGTGGTGTGTACCGTGGCCGGCAATGTGGCGGAAAATTCCGGCGGTGCGCACTGCTTCAAATACGGCGTCACCGTTACCTACATATTAGGGCTTGAGGTCGTACTCTCCGACGGTTCCCTGGTTCGCCTGGGCGGCACGACGATGGATTATCCAGGCTACGACCTGGTCGGCGCATTTGTCGGCTCGGAAGGCACCTTCGGGATCGTCACCAAGATCACACTGCGCATCATCAGGAAACCTGAAACCACACAGGTGTTGATGGCGGCGTTCAATTCCTCGAGCGATGCAGGAGCGGCGGTGAGCGGCATCATTGCCTCGGGGATGTTCCCCGCGGCGCTGGAGATCATGGATAAGCTGGCCCTGGAAGCCGCCGAGGCGGCGGTTCACCCCAACTATCCCGACTGCCAGGCACTGCTGCTGGTGGAACTTGACGGTTCCGCGCGCGAAGTCGAGCTCCTGATGGAGCAGGTGGGACCGATCTGCAAGTCGTGCGGAGCCTGGGAGCTGCGGCTGGCCAAGTCGGAAGCGGAACGCATGGCGGTGTGGAAGGGGCGGAAGGCGGCGTTCGCCGCTGTCGGGCGTATCTCTCCGAATTACCTGGTGCAGGACGGGGTTATTCCGCGTACGGCTTTGCCACGGGTGCTGGGGGAGATCGAGCGGCTCAGCGCCGAAGCTGGCTTGCGCGTGGCCAATGTCTTTCACGCGGGAGATGGAAACCTCCATCCCCTGGTTCTCTACGATCGCCGCATTGCGGGTCAGGAGCAACGAGCGATGACCCTGGCCGAAGACATCTTGCGGCTGTGCGTGGAGGCCGGAGGGTCCATCACCGGGGAGCACGGTATCGGCGAAGAAAAAAAGCAGTTCATGCCGGTCATGTTCTCGGCCGCCGACCTTGATGCCATGCAACGCCTGCGCTCGGCCTTCGATCCGTACGACCTTTGTAATCCGACCAAGATGTTTCCCGGCACGGATGCCAATTTCAAAAGGCCGGTTGCTTACGAGCCCCACCCCATCGAGGTCGCGGGGCTGGCCCAGAGGTATTAGCAGGGAAGCGCTATTGAAACGCAGCAACATGCTCGCCTGCCATGCTTAGCGGGTGAGCGGGTCCACGGGAGCAGACTATGAATGAAACTCGCAACCATACCAACGGTGCGTGGACTGGACTAGAGGCGATCGTCGGCCGGGAGTATGTGTGGCCGGCGACCCAGGCCGACGTCATCGACGGAATGCAACCGGCCGGCGTGATCGCGCCGGGCAATGCACAGCAAGTCGCTGAGGTGCTGGGTTACGGCACTGCCGCCGGGCTGGCTATTATCCCGCGCGGTGGAGGCACGAAGCTGTGGCTGGGGAATCGACCGCGCAAGGTGGACTTCATCCTCTCCACCGAACGGCTGAATCGGGTGATTGAACACGCCTGGGGCGATATGACCGTCACCGTCGAGGCGGGTTGCACGATCGACCATGTGCAGCAAGCGCTGAAGGAGCATGGCCAGCGATTGGCGGTGGATCCGCTGCGGCCGGAGACGGCCACGGTGGGAGGGCTGCTGGCGACCGCCGAGAGCGGCACCCTTCGCATCCGTTACGGTGCGGTTCGCGATCTGGTGCTGGGAGTGGAGGTGGCGCTGCCCGATGGCAGCTTGATTAAGGCCGGGGGCAAGGTCGTCAAGAACGTGGCGGGCTATGATCTGACCCGGCTCATGACAGGTTCTCTGGGGACGTTAGGTGTGATCACCCGGGCAGTATTCCGCCTGCATCCCATTCCAGTCGCCACGGCCACCTACAGCACATTGCTGACTTCGGCAGAGGAAGTCACCAAAGTCGTGCTTGCCATTCTCGACTCACACGTGATTTACACCGGACTACAGGTTCGGGCACAGCAAGCCGGCCAGTTCACTGTCGACGTACGCCTGGACGGTATCCCCGAATCGCTGCAGGATCAGTTTGCCAATCTGAGCAAGACTGCTCCCGGATGCCGGTTTGTCGAGGCTTCTGGTGAGGTGTGGACGGCCCGACAGCAACTGTTCACAGATGCCGGCCATTCCGTGATCTGCAAATGCGTTGTGCTGCCGGATCAGATTGGTTCACTTTGCGACGTCGTATTCCGGCATGCGCAGTTAGAGAAGATCCAGGCAATGCTGGTCGTGCAAGCCACCGGCGTGGCGGAGTTGCGCCTGGATGGGCCTGGAGTGCAGCCGCTGGTGGAAGTTGTGAATGTCTTGCGCGGTGAACTGGAGCGTCTGGAAGGGACACTCGTCGTGGAACGGTGTCCGGTAGCGGTGAAGGAAGCAGTGGATGTTTGGGGTACGCGCAATGATGCGCTGCCCTTGATGCGGGAAATCAAAGGAAAATTCGACCCGGCGTGCACCTTGAATCCGGGTCGCTTCGTGGGGGCCATATGATTGAGCAACCCGTCGCAACCGCGGTCCATGTCAGCGGAAAAGTTTTCGATGACCATCACCCGCCAGCCGCGGATCTGTTGAGTGTCTGCGTCCATTGCGGCTTTTGCCTTCAGACTTGCCCCACCTATACCCTCTGGGGTAAGGAGATGGATTCTCCGCGTGGCCGTATTCACCTCATCAGCATGGCCATCGACGGTGAGGTGGAATTAACCGATCCGTATGTGTCGCATTTCGATCACTGCCTGGGATGCATGGCATGTGTCACAGCATGTCCCTCGGGAATCAAGTACGGCAGATTGATCGAGGCCATGCGCGGACAGGTCGAGCGTCTTCACCATCGCTCGCTGTGGGAGCGCATCCAGCGGCGAATGATTGCGGCGACCTTCAGCCGTCCGGCGCGATTGCGTAAGCTGGCGGTCGCGCTCCGCGTCTATCAGCGGCTCGGACTGCAACGCCTCTTCCATGCATTGCATTTGACATCTCTGCTTCCTGCCAGCCTGCGCACGATGGAGCAGTTGATGCCCGATCTGTCGCGCAGTGAAACATCGGCTGTGCTGCCACCACGCATCGCTGCTGAAGGCCAGAAGCGGCGCACCGTCGCCATGATGACGGGATGTGTTCAGAGCGTGTTCGCGGCGCAAGTGAACGCAGCTACCGCCCATGTTTTGTCCGCGGAGGGCTGCGAGGTGCTGACGCCGCCGGATCAGGGCTGTTGCGGCGCCTTGCTGTTGGATCTGGGACAAGAAGAAGAGGGTCTAAACCTGGCACGCAAGTTGATCGACCTGCTGGAACCGTTGCAGGCCGACGCGATCATCGTGAATGCCGCTGGTTGTGGAGCGGTGCTGAAGGAGTATGGGTATTTGCTGCGCGATGATCCGGCCTACCGTGAGCGGGCTCTGGCTTTTTCCGCGAAGTGTAAAGACCCGTCCGAGGTGCTGGCGGAATTGCCGGCCCGGGCGCCTCGTCATTCCATAGACTTGCGGGTCGGCTTCCATGATCCCTGTCACCTGCAGCACGCGCAGGGGCTGCGCGAGCCTCCCCGCGCGGCATTGCGGACGATTCCGGGTGTGCAGCTGGTGGAACTGCCAGAGGCTGCGCTCTGCTGCGGCTCGGCCGGTGTCTATAACCTGCTGCAGCCGGAAGCCGGCCATCAACTGGGCCAGCGCAAGGTGGACAACATCGTCTCTACCAGCGCGCAAGTGGTCGCAACCGGCAATCCCGGCTGCCAGTTACAGATCAGTGCTCTGTTGAACGAAAAAGGCAAGCCCATGCCGGTCATGCACTACATGGAATTGCTGGACGCCTCGATCACGGGGAAGAAGTTGCCGGGCGCTGCGAGATGAAGCTTGGGTGTGCAGCCCAGCGGGCGATTGAAATCCGTTACAGGTTGCGAGGGTTGGACCGCACGATCCGCCCTTGAAACCTTGCCCCTTGCGACGTAAAGGAAAGATCTCGTTCCCGAGTGTCGATGCGAACGCACCCGCCACGTCGAGAGATTCACGCGAGCCGGACATTACGTGCGAACCGCGTCAACCTCTCTTTGAGGGTTCTTACCGGCTATTTCGGACTCCGCCTGCACCCAATCCTCTAAGTCGTGGCCGTCTTCACAGCCCCGTTCCTCATAAAAGCGATAGGCACGCGCCCGAATTAACTCCTGAAAATCTTCTTCCCAATACTCGAACTCGCGCCTTGCCTCCACCGGTCGTTCCATCTCCTCCTGGGAGCGCAGTTGGATGCGGCGAATCTTGCCGGAAATTGTCTTGGGCAGCTCCGCGAATTCAATCCGGCGTATCCGTTGGTAAGATCCCAGACGCTTGCGAACAAATACAAAAATGTCGTGCGCCACAGCTGGTGACGGGTCCACGGCCGGCTTCAAGGCGATATATGCCTTGGGAACTTTCCAGCGAATTGGGTCTGGCGCCGGCACCACAGCGGCTTCCGCGACCGCAGGATGCTCAATCAGCGCGCTCTCCAGTTGGAATGGACTGATGCGATAGTCCGAAGACTTGAACAGATCATCATCACGGCCAACGTAGGTGTAGTATCCGTCGGCGTCGCGGCTGGCGATGTCGGCGGTATGATAGCAGCCGCCTTCCATGACGTGCGCCGTCAACTCCGGATCGTCGACGTAGCCGGCCATCAAGCTGATGGGCGCGGGGTTCGTCCGAACGCAGATCTCACCGTCGGTAGACTCGTTCCCGTCGGCGTCCAGCAAAAGGATGTCGTGTCCGGGTGAAGGAACCCCTGCCGCGCCCGGCTTCACCTGCTGCCCGGGGAAGTTGCCGATGACCAGCACCGTCTCGGTCTGTCCGAAGCCATCACGAATGGTCACACCCCATGCCTGCCGGACCTTTTCGATAATTTCGGGATTGAGCGGCTCTCCGGCGCTTACCAGCTCCGTGCACTTAATGGGATACGCGCCCAGGTCTTCGAGCACGAGCAGACGCCATACCGTTGGCGGGGCGCACAGGGTAGTGACGTGGTAACGGGAGATCATTTCGAGGGTCTTCCTGGCCTCGAATCGGGCGTAGTTGTGCACGAAGACGGTTGCGCCTGCATTCCACGGTGCAAAGAAATTGCTCCACGCATGCTTAGCCCAACCCGGAGAACTGATGTTGAGGTGGAGGTCGTTGGGGCGCAACCCGATCCAATACATGGTCGCCAGGTGACCGACGGGATAGCTCTGGTGAGTGTGCAATACGAGTTTCGGCTTGGCCGTGGTGCCTGAAGTGAAATACAGCAGCATGGGATCGGTCGCCATCGTCGCGGCGTCAGGTGTATAAGTTTCCGTTTCCTGATATGCGTCCGCGTATGAAACCCACCCCTGGACGGGCTCGTCCACCACGATGCGCGAGTAATCGCCTGGCAACTCCGAGAACCTGCTGGTGAAGGCAGCATGGGTGATCACGTGACGCCCCTGGCCTCGGGTAAGGCGATCTTTAAGATCGCCGGGAGTGAGCAAAGTCGCCGCGGGAATGATGACCGCTCCCAATTTCATGGCCGCCAGCATGACTTCCCACATTGCCACCACGTTGGGGAGCATGACGATCACGCGCTCTCCCCGGCGAACGCCTTGCTTGCGAAGAAAGTTGGCTACCTGATTCGAACGACGCGACACTTGGTCATAGCTCAGTTTCAACTCCAAGCCATCTTCGTCCACAATCCACAATGCCGTCTTGTGGTTGCCGCGGGCGTAGCCGTCGAAATAATCCAGCGCCCAATTGAACTGCGTAAGCTGAGGCCAGCGGAACTTCTGGTAGACGAATTCATAGTCGGTGCGATGTTGCAGGAGGAAATCGCGCGCGCTCAGGAAGGCATTCAGGTCTGGACTCGATGGGGATGGGTTCATGGTGGCAAGCTCCCATTTCCGCAACTTCGATTCTGTTGAGAGTGGGCGCCAGAGGTCACTCATCAGCGCTGCAAAGCTGGGAAAAATTAAACAGCTCTCCGCTCTGTTGTGTTTTCTATAGTCGCCTGTCGGCCAGCCGTAAGGTCTGCCTGCATGGAGAAGGCAGGTCAGGAAGAAGGAAGCCACAGGGAATCCAGTGCCAGCCGTTGAACGATGGCTTTCGCATTCGTTCAACAATCCCTGCGGGAGGGACGCGTCTAGTGTCAGGCCTCAGCGGGCCGCTGTCAGTGACGGCGGTCACGGCGCAGGCGGGGTCAGGTGGCGAACGCCCATTATTTTATTTTCTTCCTTACCCGGTATTCCACCAGAAGTCTTGGGGCCGCAGAATCGCCCTCGACTCCCTGTCCTCAGCTATCGCGGGTGGGATGCGGTATCTCCTCAAAAGCGATCCGAGCAGATTGGCGGGGAGAAGTCTCTTTCGATTTGGCCCAAGAATTTCGGTTACCCGTCACTTAGGCAATAGCTGCGCGATGGCATCGAGCAGGACCTGCGTGGGCTCACCTTTGGCCAGGAACCCATCCGCAAACTCCAGGCCGGCGGGTTTCTCGCAGGCAGCCGAGACGATGAGAATGGGAACTTCCGGTTTCAATAGCTTCATTTCTCTAGCGATCTCTGTTCCTGTCTTGGCGCTGAGAAAGTGGTCGGCGATTACTAGCTCAATGGCGTTCTGTTTGAAAAGCTCGAAGCCATCTTCAGCCGACTTAGCGGTTAGCACCCTGTAGCCTTCGCTGCCCAGCAGGAGCGTTCGTACCTTCAGGGCGATGTCAGCATCGTCAATACACAATATCAACGGAGGCTTGGCAGCCGGAATGGATGCTGAGTTCATGGCCGCTCCTTACCTGCCCGCGAAAAACATGTGGGCCTATAGGTTGTCGGTTTACGCGCCGGCCAGTTTGTGAATGGCAGCTATATTCTGGATCAGCAGAGTGGACCCCTGAATCTCTGCAATGTGCTGCTTGCGCAGGGTTGCCAGAGTGCGCGTGACCGTCTCCCGCGACATGCCGATGATTTGCGCAATCTCATCGTGGGTCAGCGCCACCTTGATTCCGTGAGCCGTAACCATCCCGGAATCGGTGCTGGACCAATCCAGCATCAAGCGGGCAACTCGCTGCGAGGCTGAGCTCATGGTGAACGAGCGTAGTTGCTGGTATGCCTGCTGGCATTCGTGGCCCACCTGTATAGCTGCGTGCATGCAGGCATCTCCGTGTTGCGTCAGAAACCTGAGAAAGTCGTCCTTTTTAACAAAGTTCAGTTGGCAGGGTTGGCCAGTTTCCGCAGTGGTCTCGTGGGGGATTCCAGAGATGGTTGCGTTCAACCCTAACACCTCTCCAGGGCGGGCAACTTTCAATATGATGGTCTGACCGTCTTTTGAACTGGCGGATAATTTCACCCGGCCTTTACAAAGGATGTAAATGCCGCGGCATGTTTGTCCTTCCACGAACAGAGTTGCGCCCGCAGGATGCGCGAGGGTGAACTTCAGGGCTTGGAAGGTTTCCATTACGGATTTCGGCAGGTGGCAGAAAAAGCCCTCGGAATGCAACTTGCAAGAGAGACAGTCTTCGACCAGTTCCATGCCGTATGGTGAATGCATTGCCACCCTCCCCCGGGTCGGAGCCCATGTAGCCGATCCAGCAATTCGCTTCGGCTCATTCCGATTGCTGTGAGCGTGCCGACAATGGCTGGCATCTCGTGCGACCGGTTCTTTTTCGGTGAAGCTAGCAATTTTCCAGAAATCACAAAATCGCTTGCTAACGGCCAGACTGCATATAAAAAGCGCCTGCTAAGGAAGGAGAACTTCAGATAAGCTGACTTAGTTCAGGGGACCTGAAAGAGGAAGGACCTCTCACTCAAGCTTGACCCTATGCTCTTGTTGCCAGCCTGTCAAACCCTGGCGATCGATGTCGCGTAAAGACGATGCTGCTGTGCTTGGTCCTGCTGAATGCATTGCCAACCCTCCAGCCGAAGGCCCCATATAGCGCAGAGCCAGTGGCAGTGGATAGGATGGGTAACCTTGCTCTGACGGGCCGACTGCAACTGGCTCGCGATATTGTATAGAGGAGCGTACCGGGTTCAAGTAGAGCAAGTCTGGTCAAAAGTGCTCACCTTACGGATTGTCAGGTTGGGCTCGTCGCCCCTCCAGGCTCCCATCGCCGGCAGTCTCGTAGACGTGAGACGCCGCATCTTCTTGCAGGAGTTTGCCGGCTGCGGTCCAGGAGATCTCGTATCCGGTCGCTTGCTGGTTCGAGATTGGAGTCAGCTTCCAATCGATTTTGTCGTTCAGTATGGCTGGCGAATCACCCACGTAAGTCGTTGCCGCCGCCGAAGCCGGCACTTCCTGAGCGAAGAGCAGGATCAGGGGCTTAGCAAGTGGGCAGGCCGTGCATATGGACTTGTCGGCCAGCAGGTTACGTGACGAACCGGGCAAGCGGCATGAACTACGAGCCTTCGTCAGCATCACAACGCGCGAGGGTTCGAAGCTTCCTCCCGACGTTTGCAAGCCGTCGGTCAAGATCTACGACGAAGCAACCGGTGGGACAAAGTTCTACTCCAGTCCGCCCGACCCTGACCTGCCGCCCCTCCAGTAGGGCGGGAACCGGGCGCGAGGTCGGTCAGATGAGCAGAGTTCGGACGGATCGTTACGATTCCGTCCGTTTTCTTTTGAATATTAAGCTAAGATGTTTATGAGGAGTAACGCCTTGCTTTCTGGCAATCCAACGCGCCTCTGAGCCGAGGGGAATATTGAATCCTCAGCTCGGTAAATGGAATCTGATCAAGGAGTTATTGAGAATCTTATGGCAGGAAGCTCTCGTACAACCTTCACAAAACGACAGAAAGAACGGGCACGCCAGGAAAAGCGGGCTGAGAAAGCGCAGCGAAAGGCGCAGCGCAAGCAGCCGGGCGATCCGGAAGGCGGCACGGTGGAGACGCAATCCGTCGCTGATCTCGAAATCACGCATGATGAAGACGGCCAGCCGCAGGCTTTCGATTTCCACGATTTTGCAAAGTAACATTTGCATTTTCAATAACATTGCAGCTTCAAATTGGTGCGCTTGCGAGGTTCGCGAGCGCACTGTGATACAGTACTAAGTAGACGCTATTGGCTACGGCCGCTCGCAAGCGACATCCGATCCGCAGTTCGATCCGATTCCCGCCTTTCCGGCATCCGTTTCATTCTCAGCGCCGAATAAAACTAGAGCGGCTTCAGCTGTACCTTCGCGACTCGCCCGCCACGGACCATCCCAAAGTGCATAAAAGCACTCGCGGGATCCCGATAACGGCGGACTTCCTCGCGAGACGCCTCTCCAAGAAAGAAAAAATCGTTTTGACACAATTCAAAGACATGCCCCTGTCTGCTGGGCTCCAGCAGAAGCTGGCACAATTCCATTTCACTACCCCGACGCCGGTCCAGGCGTCCGCCATACCGCCCGCGCTGGAAGGTAAAGACGTGCTGTGCACGGCGCAAACCGGCACCGGCAAGACACTGGCTTTTCTGATCCCGCTGATCGAGCGGCTGGCGGCTCAAGGTTCGCCGCGTCACGTGTCCGCGCTCATCCTGGTGCCAACGCGCGAGTTGGCCATGCAGGTTCACGAGCAGTACGAAAAGCTGCGCGAACGCAAAGCGACGCCTGCTGCGCTGGTCGTGGGCGGCATGAGCGAAGGGAATCAGATCCAGGCAATCCGTAGGGGAGCGAGCATCGTGGTCGCAACGCCCGGACGGCTGGAGGATTATCTGCGCCGCAAGCTGATCGACCTGCGCAACGTGAAGACGCTGGTTCTGGACGAATCCGACCGCATGCTCGACATGGGCTTTCTGCCGGCAATTCGCCGCATCGTGGCGGCGATCCCGCGCGAGCGCCAGACGTTGTGCTACTCGGCCACATTGGAAGCATCGGTGGCCAACCTGGTGAATGAATATATGAACAAGCCTGTCCGGGTGGCGCTTGGTTCTACTTCCAAGCCGGCCGACACGGTCGAGCTGCAAGCCTTCGAAGTGCCGCAAGCCGAGAAGTCCGATGTTCTGCGCCAGCTTCTCTATGCGGAAAAGGGCCAGACGTTGGTCTTTGCCCGCACCAAGCATGGAACCGAGCGCCTGGCCAAGCATCTGGTGCGTGACGGCTTCACGGCGGCGATGATCCATGGCGACCGCACGCAATCGCAGCGCACCGGCGCCCTGAGCGGATTCGAAGCGGGCAAGTTCCAGGTGCTGGTTGCAACCGACGTAGCCTCGCGCGGCATCCACGTGAACAATGTGGCGCACGTTATCAACTATGACCTGCCACAAATTCCTGAGGACTTCATCCATCGGGTGGGCCGTACCGGCCGCATGGGCTCGACCGGACGCGCATCAACGCTGGTGTCGGGTGCGGAGATCGGCGAACTGCGTTCGATTGAACGAGCGCTGAAGCTGAAGATCGTACGCAAGCAGGTCAACGCCAGCGGACGAGTCGCGCCACGGGCCCTGCAGAACACACTGACGACGCGCACCCTTTCCCGCATGCCGGGTGAAGTATTCTCGTAACAAGAAGCCGTCCAATAAAGGATATAATCGAGCCATCTCGCAATTCCGAGATGGCCGCTTCGCCCTTCCCGCAAACCGGAAGGAAGCACAATTTTCAGTTCCACTCACCCGCGCTCTCCAATAGCACCGAGAGTTTCTCCTGAAGGCGGCAGCTTATTCGCCATCTGCGCTTCACGCGAGGCATCCATCATGAACGTGGGAAATCAGCCGTCCACAACGAAAGCACCGGCCAAGCTAAGTATTCTTTTGATGGACGTCAATGCAGAGCGACGTGCGTTGCGCAAGAAGATCATGGCGCTCCACGGAGTGGAAGTGGTCGGCGCGAGCGATCTGACGGAAGCCAATTCCATCTGGCACCGCGACCGTTACGACCTGGTGCTCATGGACATTCGCACCGATCGCCGCGGCTGTCTGTCCTGGCGCGATGAAATCAAGAAGGAAAAGCCGCAACAGATCGTGGCCTTCCTGGTGGGCAGACCGAAATATATCGATCTCGATCCCCTGGTGGATTCCTATGTGACCGAGGAGTACGGCGTGCAGTGGGGAGATTCGCTCCGCCGAGCGGTCCGGGAAGCTTGCGGCACTCTGCCGCAACGAAATGGCTTCGTAGAAGCAGGCTGGCGTATTGCAACAGCGCGAAAAATGAGTGGCGCACCTCCGCGAAATTTGGGCGCCCGAGAGTCCGGCGAGACTCCAGAGGGGCTGAGCTACGCTCCGAGCGAGAATCAAGGCGATCCTGTACTACCCGGAACTGAAGGAGAAGCACAGGTCATTTCTGCAAGGGATGTTGTCACAAACCAGTCGTCTGAGGATCAATAGAGAAGAACAAATGAAAACCAAATCCCCGATACCATTCAAGGCCTCCAATCCGGTTCCGCTGGACCACATTCTGAGCAGCGCCGTAGTTCTTAACTGGGAAGCTCTGGCGCTCGGATCGACCGACCGCACGGTCAAGATCGAATATCACATCGGCACGGATGGTTCGGTGGAATGCCTGAAGCTCTGGGCTCGCGCCAACGAATATTGGAGCCTGGTCTGCGACTACTCGACTCGTCTGGGGTGGACCGATGGGCCGCGCTTTTCCAACGGCTATCACTCTCATCGCCTGGGCCGCCTGCTGCAGTCAATCATGCTGAATCAAAACCTGTTTCGGCATGACTGTAGTCCTAATTCCAACGGCATGCTTGAGATTGGCACTCCCACGCTGGAGGACACGAGTTCGGCAACGTTGCGCGTCGCCGAAGCTTTCCAGTTGGCGTCCTGAAGAGAGACTCTGGCCTGGTGCGCTATGTTTGACGAAAGGCTGCAAGCAGAGCCCGCGCCCCACCGAGCTGTTGCTTGTGTTTTCCGGACGGTGCGTCTTAACAGGTATCTACATGCTGAAATCCCACAAACGCGCGATGTCTGAAATCAAGTCTGCTCAGCAGCGGGTGCGCAAGGCAACCGAGGAGCGCGACAAGCTGAAAGAAAAGCTGAAGAAGGCCCAGGCGCGGCTGATGGCCGAGAAGCAGCGCCTCGCGGCAAACCAGGAAAAGCTGGAGAGCTAGCGTCACGGGATGAATACCTGAGGCTGGCCGACCCATTCGCCCGAGTCGAGCATCTGACAAAACATGCGAAAAAGATTGCTTTCTGAAACTCGCGACAGCAAGACGGCGCCGGGAAATGGTTGGCTGGACCTGGAACAAGCAGCTCTCGTCGAAGTCAGTTCAGAAGCTGAAGGGTACCCCATTGAAGGAGCGCTGCTGAACGGCGGCTTGCGAGGCTGGCGAGCAAGCGCGCCGGGCATGCAGACCATTCGCGTGCTGTTCGATCACCCGCAAACCATTCGGGTGATCCGATTAGTTTTCAAAGAAGAGGAATCCGCACGGACCCAGGAGTTTGTGTTGCGCTGGCTCTCCGATGGATCGCGCTCGTGGAAGGATATCGTCCGGCAGCAGTGGAATTTCAGCCCGCCGAATACGGTAGACGAGTGCGAAGAGTACAGCTTCGAACTTCCCTCAGCCGCTGCTCTTGAGCTCAGCATTAACCCCGATATCAGCCGAGGTGGGACGCGGGCGTCGCTGGAGAGATTACAGGTGTCGGTGCGGCCACCAGAGTAAGCATGTTCTCGACACGTGGAAGTCGGACTTGCCCGCCATCCGCCTTCCGCGAATGGAAGGCGGAAAATTGACGGGGTTCAGGTCCGCGCCATCAAGACGGTGTGCGGACTCATCGGGATGGGATGGGCCGTGACGGTATCGAAGCCTGCCCGGCGGTGCATCTCCGACAGCTCGCGAAAAGTATACGCATCACCTGCAATCGTTGTGGTCAACATCGTCATGCTAAACGTCGCCGGCATAGGCGGCGAGACGCGATCCTCGTTCGGCACAAACTCCAGCGTCGCCACCAATCCTTCCGGCGTAAGCCCGTTGCGGACTTTCTTCAGCAGAGCGACGCAAGTCTCGGGATCAAAGTGGTGCAGGAAGTTGGTGAGCAGCACGACGTCGCAGGGACCGCCGAAATCCACCTCAAAGGCACTGCCATTCCCCGCCTGACGCGCACCTATGAGCCCGGTATCTCTGTGAACCATGGGACAGCGGCAGTTTCGGCCGGGACCAACCTCAGCTGCAAGGAACTAAGCTGCGCTCTCGAAGTTGACGCGCGCGTGTCTGATACAGGCAGATGATTACCAGACGAGAAGCAGTTCGCTTGTTGGGAGCAGGCGCGGCCGGAGCGTTTGTGGCTTCGCAAACGACTCTTAGCTTTTCGGTTGAGCCGAAGAGCTCCGCGACGGCGGATAAGGATGCCAAAACTCCGTCCCTCGCTCCTGGAGCTCCGACGTCGCCGGAGCGGATCGCTTTAGTTGAGACATTCAAGACACAATCTGAGGGACTACAAAACAAGTTCGAGGCGCGCACCCACAAGGGTGATTGGGTAATGCCTTATCGCTTGTTCCGGCCGGAAGCCGCCGGGAAATTGCCACTGGTTGTGTATCTGCATGGCAGCGGCGGGCAGGGCGACGATAACCTGAAACAGCTCGGTCTGGGCAATATTTTCGGCACGCGTGTTTGGCTGCTCCCCCAGAACCAGAAAACCTTTCCTTGCTATGTTCTGGTACCGCAAACGGACCGTGGTTGGATACACTACGATACCTCTCAATGGGCGCAAGGAAAGACCGGGATCATTCCCGGGTTCGGCGAGGGAACGCGGATGGTGTTGGAAATCGTCGACGGGCTATGCCGCGAGTTGTCCATTGATGAGCGTCGCATCTACGTCATGGGCCAATCGATGGGAGGCGCGGGTACGTGGAATGTGATCACGTATCGACCACAGTTTTTTGCTGCGGCGGTGATCTGCTGTGGAAGTATCTCGGACGACGATGGCACCGGGTCGATTGAGACGCCCCTATGGAACTTCCACGGAGACTCCGACCAAACCGTTCCCGTGTCTGTTTCGCGTGAGCGTATCGCGGCAAGACGGAAAGCGGGAGGCCATCCTCTTTCCACAGAGTACGCGGGAGTAGATCACAACGTATGGGAATGGGCTTTCACCGAACCGGAGCTGGTGCCATGGGTATTTGCTCAACACCGTGGCTAACATGCTATTCCGATGCAACGCAGCGCGGCTGCTCTTGATGGCGATTTCGATCGGGCTTCTATCTGCTACGCCTGCGGTGGGGCAGACAGCTCGAAAGGTGACGAAGCTAGCCGACGGCGTCTACGAAATTGAGCATCAGGATAATCTCGACGGCTTCGCCAGCGGCAATACTACAGTGATCATCGGCGAACGGCAGGTGTTCGTGGTGGATACCTGCTTCCTCCCGTCCGCGGCTCGAGAAGACATCGCGCAAATCCGCCAGTGGACAGACAAGCCTGTCAGCTTCGTGCTCAACACGCACTTTCATAACGATCACAATCTGGGGAACCGCGCCTACATGGACGCTTTTCCTGCTCTCACGATCATTGCCCATGTGGAAACTAAGAAGGATATGGACATGTTTGGTCCAGGTTCCGAGAGCAGGGAGGAAAAGAGTACGGCCGCTCTCCAACGGATGCTGGACACGGGAAAGACCAAAGACGGCAGGCCGCTGACGGCAGAGGAAAAAGCAGAGGTGAAGAACGCCCTGGCTCAGCGCATCCCGGTGATGGAGGAACTGAAGGCGGTCAAGTTCCAAAGCGCGACACTAACTTTTGAGCACGGTTTCTCCGTTGACATCGGAAACCGGGAGGTCCAGGTCAAGTTCCTGGGACGAGGCAACACGGCCGGTGACGCAGTCGTTTATCTCCCCAAGGAGAAAATCGTAATCGCCGGCGATCTCGTGGTGTACCCGATTCCGTATATCTACGACGGCTATCCCACCGAGTGGATCCAAACCTTACAGAACCTGAGCCAACTGGATGCGGACACCATCGTTCCCGGGCACGGGCCGATCATGCATGACAAGACTTATATCTTCTTAGTTCGAGATCTATTGCAAAGTGCTGTGGACCAAATGAACGCGAGACTTAGGCAAGGCGGCCCAGCGATGTTTCAAAGCCTGGACCAGGTGAAAGGGGCCGTGGACCTGACGCCCTTTCAGCAACGCTTTGCGGGCAGCGACAAGGATCTGACCGCGGCCTTCGATGATATGACAACGAACCTGGTCAAAGTCGTCTTCGAAGAGGCGAGCTTGCGTTGAGTCTCGCCCGTAACGTTGGTTTGGATTTGCTCGATTGATGCG
>JBARGS010000119.1:0-7161 GCA_049798495.1 Candidatus Korobacteraceae bacterium
CGTCTCTACAACGCCGCCGAAGGCAAGACCCACGGCATGCGCTCCAAGGAGCAGGCACACGATTATCGCTACTTCCCCGAGCCTGACCTGCTTCCGCTGCTAGTGGATGCTCGGTGGCGGCAGCAGATCGTCGCCGAGTTGCCTGAGCTTCCCGAGGCGCGCCGCGCCCGCATGGTCACGCAATACGGCATCACCGAATACGACGCCGCAACCCTCACCAGCACTCGCGCCTTGGCCGATCAGTTCGAAGAAGCCGCCGCGGCAGCGAAGAATCCCAAGCGCGTCGCCAACCTGGTGCAGGGCGAGCTGATGGGCCGGCTGAAAGCTAAGGGGCTGGAGATCGAGCAGTCGCCGATTTCGATGAAGGGCGTGGCGATGTCGGCCGACTTGGTGGAGAGCGGCGCCATCAGCGGCAAAATCCTGAAGGATCTCTACGAACTCGCCTTCGAGCGCGGCGAGGACTTCCCCGCAATCTACGAAAAAGAGAAGCCGCAGCAGATCACCGATACCGCTGCGATCGAGAAGATCATTGACGAAGTGATCGCTGCCAGCCCCAAGCAGTTGGAGCAGTACCGTGGCGGCAAGAAGACTGTTATCTCCTACTTTGTGGGACAGGTGATGAAAGCCTCCAAAGGGCAGGCGAATCCAGCGCTGGTGAACGAGTTGCTGGCGAAGAAGCTGGACGCGTAGATCGCACGGCGTCCGGCGGGATTGTCTACTGTTGCGGTATTTCCGCCGGCACCGAGATGTGCTCATGCTCAATCAGCCAGCGTCCGTCCTGCTGCTTGAACACCGCGGTCCAGCGCAGATTCAGAGTCTGTTTATCCGCCTGCGGTGAGGCTCCTTCCATCTTCAGAGTTCCATCCACCCACGTGACGTTCCCTTCGGGATGAATCTGAACATCATCGTTCAGGGTAAACGTCACCTTGGGAGAATCCTTAAGCGACGGAGCGACCCCCGCCTTGTACTCCTCCCAGTTGGTGTACTTCAGCGGCGCGACATCGAAGAACAGGTGGTCCGGCCCCTGCGCATAGAACTGGCCTTGCTTCTCCACATCGTTGGAGGCCCAACCGTTCCAGATACTCTGCAGGTATGCTTTGTCAACAGAAGGCGCCGGCTTGACTGGCGCGGTTTTCGAGGACTGAGCCGGCGGCGTTGCAGCCGCAATAGCGATACTTCCAAAAGCGATGACAAGAATTGCAAGCAAGGACGGTGACCGGCGCATGTACGGCTCCCTCTATAGTTCGACTGCTGGATTCTCGCAGACGGACTGGAAGGCTTCAACCCGATATCGGTGATGAGGTCGCGGCAGCGCGTGCGCTTTTCCTGAATTTGTTACCCTGTTATCTTCCATGAAACGGCGGATCGGTGAGTTAATCGGGAGTCTTCTGTTCATCGCGGCGCTTTCCGGATGTGGAACTCCCGGAGCGCCTTCCTTGCCGTCGCTGAATCTGCCTCTGCCGGTTAACGACCTGACAGCATCGCGCCGCGGCGACAAGGTCAATCTTGAGTGGACGCTGCCCAGAAAGCATACCGATCACACCAACATCAAGCGCAACTCCACCACCCGCGTCTGCCGCCATGATGGAACTACCTTGATGGCGACGTGCGCCGTCATTGCCGAGGTCGCTCCGCCTACTCAGCGTCCGCCGGAGAAGCGGAAGGGTGAGCAGCCGCCCGGCCCGCAGAGAATTCACTATGTTGACACGCTGCCCTATCAGCTGGGCGTGGAAAATCCTGCCGGCTTCGTGATGTACGCGGTCGAAGAAGTGAACGCAAGCGGCCGCAGCGCGGGACTCTCCAACCAGGTAGCAATCCCGATTACGCCCACCATTGCGGCGCCCGAGGAGTTGTCGGCGACGGTCAGCGCTCAGGGAGTGACCATTACCTGGTCCGGTCCCACGCCGCCCGTGCCACCGGCAGGGGTGACGTATCGGTATCGCATCATGCGGCGACCGGTCGGCGCCCCCGGCTATATCACGCTGGATGACGTGGAACCGTCGGCCACTGGCTCGTATCTCGACAAGACCTTCGGCTGGGAGCAGAAATATGAGTATCGCATTACCACGTTGAGCCAGGTTCACGTCGGCAACCAGAAGGGTGCGGTGGAAGGGAACGATTCCAAGCCGGTCGAGATCCTCGCTCGCGACATCTACCCGCCGGCGCAACCCGGAGGTCTGCAGGCGGTCTTCTCCAGCGTCGGGCAAAAGCCGTTTATCGATCTCACCTGGGCCCCGAACATGGAGAGCGATCTTGCTGGATACAACGTCTACCGCTGGACCGAGGGCAGCCAGCCACAGAAGCTGAATACGCAGCCGCTCCAGGTTTCATCGTACCGCGACGAAACCGTGCAGCCGGGCCAGCAGTATTTCTACACCGTCTCGGCGGTGGACTTGCGAGGAAACGAGAGTCCCCGTTCAGCTAAGGCCGGCGAAACGGTGCCCGGCAAGTAAGAATTCATTAGATGTTTACAGAGGTTTCCGTCATGTCCTACTGCCGCTTCCAGTATCAAGGCGCTACTCGCTACGGGCTGATCGAAGAGATCGCGGGCAGCCCCGCTGTTACTCGCGTTCAAGCTAGTGCTCCGCGATCGTTTGCAGAGTTTAAGGAAGCTGAAAAGACGGCGATTCTGTTGAGCGCGGTTCGCCTGCTGGCTCCCGTGGAACCGACCAAGATCGTCTGCATCGGCCGCAACTACCGCGAGCACGCCAAGGAGTTGAACCATCCTATCCCGACCGAGCCGCTCTTCTTCCTAAAGCCGCCATCTTCGCTGATTGGTCCCGAGGAGGAGATTCGCCGTCCCACGGACCTTTCGCAGCGTGTCGACTACGAGGGCGAGTTGGGGGTGGTGATCGGGGAGCATTGCCATCGTTTGAAGGAGAGCGACGACGTCCGTCGTTACCTCCTCGGCTATACCTGTGTGAACGACGTCACCGCCCGTGACTTGCAGGACAAAGACGGGCAGTGGACCCGCGCCAAAGGCTTCGACACCTTCTGCCCGGTGGGCCCGGTGGTGGCCGAGGGACTCGATTCCTGGAAGGGGGTCCGCGTCCAAACCCGCGTCAATGGCGAGCTGCGGCAAAATGGGACCACGTCGGATTTCCTCTTTCCCCTTGATGTGCTAATCCGCTTCATCAGCCAGGTCATGACGCTGGAGCCGGGAGACCTGATCGCCACGGGAACGCCGGTTGGCGTAAGTCCTCTGAACGCCGGGGATGTTGTGGAGGTCACGGTGGAGGGAGTTGGCGCCCTGCGTAATCCGGTCGTCGACCGCGCCTGAGGGAACCGGTTCCACTCTCCAAATTTTCTTGTTCCCTTGCGCGCCATCTCCCGCTATCTTGATGTCAAAGCTGTAGGCCCTCACAGCGATTCTCATGAATTCGTTTCGCCTTTACCCGGTCCTCGCGTTCGGCGCCACTGCTGCCATCGTTGGCTATGCTTTGCTTTCGCGCAAGAACAAGAAATCGGCGGAGCAGTTGGAGCGGGAGCGCCGCACCGATCTCACGCGAGGCGGCCGCATCATCGATGGCAACATCATCGACGTCCTGGAACTGGAGGAGGATACTTCGGGCCAGCAGATGATCCTGTTGGTATATACCTACGATGTGGCCGGCGTGACCTATGAGGCGTCGCAGGATGTAACCCACCTGCGGCAATTTATCGATCTCTACTCCTGCCGGCTGGGACTGCCGGCTTCGGTCAAGTACGATCCCCATAACCCGGGGGATTCCATCGTTATTTCGGAAACCTGGTCGGGCTTGCGTAAACCGACCATCTTCGCTAACGGACGGGTAGTGGCAAAGTCGAATACCTTTGCATAACGTAGTCCGGGGCGGAGCGTATTGTTCACGAGAGGAGACAACCCTTTCGTGACTTTAGCTCAGTCACCTATTGGTACAATGAGCCATGCACAACCTGCCCCTCCCGCTCGCCGCTTTTTTGGCGGGCATTTTGTCGTTCCTTTCGCCATGCGTACTTCCGCTGGTGCCGGGGTATGTTTCTCTCATCTCAGGCTCCAGTGTCGAGGACCTGCAATCGCCCGAGCGGCGCATGTTGCGCACGGTGATGCTGCACTCCATCACCTTTGTCCTCGGATTCAGCGTGGTTTTCATCGCCCTGGGTGCGGTAGCCACCAGCATCGGACAGCTCGTCAATGAGTATCACTCGCTGCTGTCGAAGGTTGCCGGCATCATCGTCATCATTTTCGGTTTGCATCTTACCGGCTTGCTAAAGATCAAGGCGTTATATGCGGACAAGCGATTGCATGATGTTAAGGGCGGATCGAGTGCGGTCGGATCGTTTGCCGTGGGGTTTGCCTTCGCCTTCGGATGGACACCCTGCATCGGACCCATCCTGGCTACGATTCTGGTGCTCGCGGGCGCGCAGCAAACCGTATTCAAGGGAATTGTCTTGTTGGCCGTCTATTCCCTGGGACTGGCCGTGCCCTTCCTGCTGACTTCGTTGGGAGTGGACCGATTTTTGGCGTTCTATGGCCGCTTTCGCCGCCATTTGCACACCGTCGAAGTCATCAGCGGTATACTTCTGATAGCCGTGGGTGTTCTCATCTTCCTGAACAATCTGCGCCTGCTTTCAGGCTATTTGTCATTCTTGAATCGGTTCGCTCTGTAGAGGTTGTCGCTTTGAAACGAAATGCGTTGGTGTTCATAGTCCTGATGGTGGCGATCCTCGCCATGCTGGCCAGCGGCAAGTACCTTGATCGCAACCGTAAACACGGTCCGCTCAAGTTGGTGGGGGATGTCCAAGGCCTGCCAGCCCCAAATTTCACCCTGCCCTCGCTCGACGGAACGAAGGTCAAACTTTCCGATTACCGGGGCAAGGCAGTCCTGCTGAACTTTTGGGCCACCTGGTGCCCGCCCTGTAAGGTGGAGATGCCCTGGTTTGCCGATCTGCAGAATCGCTACGGCAAAGATGGTTTGGTGGTTCTGGGCGTAGCCATGGACGATTCCGAGCCTGCCAAGATTGCGCAGTTCGCCAGCGAAATGGGCGTCAACTATCCCTTACTGCTGGGAACCGATCAGGTTTCGGACGACTTCGGTAACGTCCAATATCTACCGACCACGTTCTACATTTCTCGTAGCGGCATTATTGTGGACAAGATGACCGGCCTGCTGGATAGAAAAGAGATTGAGGACGCTGTCAAGAAAGCGTTGAACGCATCGCCACAGCAGTCTGCGACGCCGCAACAGAGCCAGGCCAATGCCGAAGTGAAGTCGTCGCCGGACAAGGACACCTCGCAATGACGAGGAAGTCTGTTTCTCTCCTGATCGCATTGCTGTTGGCCGGGTTTGCCTTGGCGCAATCGCCCGGCGATAACGTGCCTTCGGTAGTCATAGCTCCGATCGGGAATGTGCAGGTGCGCGCCGGAGCCAGCAAGGATCTCAGCCTGGACTTCAGAATTGGTTCCGAATTCCACATCAACTCCCACACCCCTAAGTCGGAATTGTTGATACCTACGGTGCTGAAGCTGACCGCGCCGGCGCCCGTCACGGTAGCCGACGTGAAGTATCCGGCAGGGCAGGATATGAACTTCCCTTTTTCGCCGGATGAAAAGCTTAGCGTCTATAGCGGCGATTTCAGTATCGACACGGTCCTGAAAGTTCCGGCGAACGCCGCGGTGGGAACGTACCCGGTGAAGGGCGAGTTGCGCTTCCAGGCCTGCGATCACAGCGCCTGCTATCCCCCGAAAACCATTCCGGTGCAGTTCCAGGTCACCGTGGTCAAGAAGTAAGGACCAGCCAATTACAACTCTTTCGCTCGCTTCATCCGTGCCACTGTGCGTTCCTGTCCCAGGTTTGCCATCACCGCGAACAAACTGGGAGCGACGCCTTGCCCGGTTAGCGCAACCCGCGCGCCATTGATCAGCCCGCCGGCCTTTACGCCTCTCTCCTCCGCAAAACCGCGCAGTACTCGATCCGTGCTCGCTTCGGAGAATTCGTCTTCCGCCTCATAGCGCGACGCCAGTTCCACCAGCATCGTTCGCACCGCATCGTCCTTGAGAAACTTTTGCACCGCCGCAGGATCAGCCTCGAAGGAATCGCTGAAATAAGCGCGGAATAAGGTTGCGAAGTCTTTCAGATTCCGCGCCCGCGGCTTCACCAGATCGACTGTCGACTCCATCGCCTCGCGACTGCTCTGAAAAGGAATGAGATCAACTTTCTTCCACTCCTCTTCGATCAGCGGCAGCAACAGCGCCGCCGGCGTTGCCCGTATGTACTCGGTGTTGAACCAGTCGAGCTTCGAGCGATCGAAGATGGCGTTCGACTTTTGAATACCGCCCAGATCGAACAGGTCGATCAGCTCGCGATCGTGCAGAATTTCCTGCGAGGAATCAGGCGGAGTCCAGCCCAGCAGCGCAAGAAAGTTGCGGAAGGCCTCAGGGACAATGCCTTCTTCTTTGTAGGCGATAACGCTGGTGGCGCCGTGACGCTTGCTGAGCCGCGTCTTGTCGGGGCCAAGGATAAGGGGCACGTGGGCGAAGACCGGCAGCGGCTGGGCAAGGGCTCGATACAGCATCACCTGCTTCGGTGTGTTGGAGAGATGATCTGCGCCGCGCAGAATGTGCGTCACGCGCATGTCAATGTCGTCGACCACGACGCTGAGATGGTAGGTCGGCACACCATCGGAGCGCAGCAGGACAAAGTCCTCGATCTCGGAGTTGGCAAACTCGACGCGGCCAAAGACAGCATCGTCAAAGCCGGTGCTGCCGGCCTCGGGAACGGCGAAGCGAATGGCAGCGCCCTCAGCCGCTTCCAATCGCCTGGTTGCTTCCTCCGTTGGGAGATTGCGACAGACATCGCGCGGGACGCGGCCCTGCGCAATGCCCTCGGCACGCTGCTGCTCCAGTTGCTCCTTGCCGCAGAAGCAGTAGTAGGCGTGACCGCTGTTGATCAGATGTCCCGCGGCCGAGCGGTACAGCTCCATGCGGTTGGTCTGGAAGTACGGCCCTTCGTCCCAGTCGATTCCCAGCCAGCGCAGACCGGTGAGAATGCCTTCCACCATCTCCGGCGTGGAGCGTTCGAGGTCGGTGTCTTCAATGCGAAGAATCAGCGTGCCGCCATAGTGCCTCGCGAAAAGCCAGTTGAACAAAGCGGTGCGCGCTCCGCCGACATGCAGGTAGCCGGTGGGCGAAGGGGCGAAGCG
>JBARGS010000120.1:0-2893 GCA_049798495.1 Candidatus Korobacteraceae bacterium
TTTTGAAGGGGCGCAGCTTTAGCTGCGCCGTCGAAAGCCCTTTATTTTTGTCATTCCGAGTGGGCTTTAGCCCACGAGGAATCTGCTCTTGCGACTTTTTCCGCAGCCTGTTCAGTCGTGCCGCAACGAGGATGATTGAAGGCCTGAGTCCCGTAGGGACGGCAGAGTGGAGGACGTAGGGGTCCTTCGACTCCGCATTCGCACAAACCGCGAATGCTCCGTCTATGACAGACATTAGGGCCGATAACTGACGGCTGATAGCCAACAATGAAATTTTCCGACCAACTCGAGCAGCGTTTCGCCACCATGGTCACGCACTATCCGACCAAGCGCTCGGTGCTTGTCCCCATGCTGCTTTATATCCAGGACGAACTGGGCGCGATTACGGACGAGGCTATTCATGAGATGGCGGAGCGTGTGGAGTTGTCGGATCTGGAAATTCGCAACGTGATCAGCTACTACTCGATGCTGCGCACCCATGCGGTCGGCAAATACAACTTCCAGATCTGCACCAATGTAAGCTGCCTGTTGCGCGGCGCCGAGGACATCTTCGAGTACTGCAAAAAGAGGCTGGGCGTCGGCAACAAGCAAGACACGGCGGACGGGCTGTTTCATCTGGAAGAGGTCGAGTGCATCGGCGCGTGCTCCTGGGCGCCGGCCATGCTGTTGAATTACGATTTCCACGAGAACTTGACCACGGAGAGGATTGACGATCTGGTCGAGGTAATAAAACAAAGAGAGCGTCAGTAGGATTAGGGTTGATGGAGAATTAACGTGGCGCAAAATGGGCTGAGTATGGCCGCTATTGTTGTATCAAGCATCTCGGCTTTCTTTACAGCCCTAGGTCTGTACGTGAATAAACAGCGTCGAGACATTATGAATGCGCAGCGTCAAGACCAGGCCTTTATGAACCTCTACATGTATCTTCAAAATGAAGACTTGCGGGAAGCACGGGCGAAGCTTCTTGGGTTTAGCAGCGGGGAAGCGTCAAAAGTGCTTTCTTCGTTCCAAGTAGCTGCAAGGTTCGTGGAGGTTGGCTTGGTCTCCAAACAAATAGTGAAGGAATTCTACGGCGACACAATTCTCAGGTGTTTCGATGCCGCACCCCGCGAATTACAGGACTATAAGCCGTGGCATAGTCTTAGGAGTCTCGTAGTCGAACTTCGCGAAGAAAAGCGCACAACTGATAACTGATAGCCGATAGCTGAAAACATGGCGTATTTAGTTTCCCATCCCGATGAAGTAAAGGTCGTCTCCAAGCGCTTCGGCATGGGCGCGACCTCGCTCGACCGCTACCTGGAACTCGACGGCTACAAAGCGCTGCAGAAGACGCTCACCATGCAGCCCGACGCCATCATCAACGAAGTAAAGGCGTCCAATCTGCGCGGCCGCGGGGGGGCCGGCTTTCCGACCGGGATGAAGTGGTCTTTCGTGCCGAAGCAATCGGCGAAACCGAAGTACGTGCTGTGCAATGGCGACGAAAGCGAGCCCGGCACCTGCAAAGACCGTCTCATCTTCGAGCACGATCCCCACGCGGTCATCGAAGGCGTAATGATCGCGGCGCTGGCCGTCGGCTCCAAGACCGGCTACATCTATCTGCGCGGCGAGTATCGCTACCTGATCCAGATCATGGAGACAGCGGTGGCCGACGCCTACGCTCGTGGCTTCATCGGCAAGAACATCTTCGGCTCCGGAGTCGATCTCGACATCTTCGTACACTCCGGCGCGGGCGCCTACGAAGTGGGCGAAGAGTCGGCGCTGATGGAATCGCTCGAAGGCAAGCGCGGTGTCCCGCGCATCCGGCCTCCCTTCCCTGCTGTTGTCGGCTTGTGGGGTGGCCCGACTGTCATCAACAACGCTGAGACGCTGGCCAGTGTCCCGCACATCATTCTGGGCGGCGGCGAATGGTTCGCCAACCTGGGCACTCCGCGCAACGGTGGTACGCGCTTGTTCTGCATGAGCGGCGAGCTGGAGCGGCCCGGCGTTTATGAGCTGCCCATGGGCTACAACCTGAAGAAGATGATCTACGACGTCTCCGGCGGCATGGTCAAGGGCAAGAAGCTGAAGGGCGTTGTTCCGGGCGGGTCGTCAGTACAGATTCTCACTGCCGACGAGATCGATGTGGCCATGGATTTTGATGCTGTGCTGAAGGCCGGATCGATGCTAGGTTCGGGCGGCGTGATCGTGATTGACGAGCAGATGTGCATTGTGAAGTTCGCCCTGCGCGTGACCCAGTTCTACCAGCACGAGAGCTGTGGCTGGTGCATTCCCTGTCGCGAAGGCACGGACTGGATGAAGAAGACGCTCGTGCGCTTTCATAGTGGCGGCGGCGTAGCAAAAGATATCGATAACTTGAAGTACCTGGCGGAGAACATGCTGGGACGGACGTTCTGCCCCCTGGGCGATGCGGCCGCGATGCCCATCATCTCCTACGTACAGAAGTTCCGCCACGAATTCGAGGATCACCTGAACGGCAAGCCGTGCCCGTATGAAAGAGCGGCGGAAGTGGTCGCGGTGTAGGCCACTGTGAGACCGCAAGAGCTAGTTCGTATTCTGGAAGCAGACGGCTGGCATAAGACAGGACAGAAAGGCAGTCACATGCATTTCCGTCATGCGATCAAGCCAGGGCTCCTGATTGTACCGGTACACGCCGGAAAAGAGATCGGCAAAGGACTGCTTCACAGTATTCGAAGAAGGCAGGACTGAAATGACGCGCGACTATCTGGTTGTTTACGAGAAGGGCGAACGCAACTGGAGTGCGTTCTCGCCCGACATTCCCGGATGTGGCTCGCTTGGCGATACCTTGGACGACACACGCGCGAGTATGCGCGATGCCATGGAGTTGTACCTGAGCGAGACGGCAACGGCGGGAGAGCCTCTACCGCATGCGAGC
>JBARGS010000121.1:0-14600 GCA_049798495.1 Candidatus Korobacteraceae bacterium
GCCTTAGTTGCGATCTTTGTTCTGATCACCAATGCCGTCATGTTTTCGCCGTTGAACTTCACCTATTGGAAGTCCAGCTTAATCATTGCTGGAGGCTATCGCTGGTTTGAGCCGCCGCTATGGCGAAGTTGAGCAAGCGCTGGACACTGGGGACGTTGGCCTTTGGCATCGTCGTGTTCGGGACGGCATGTTGGCGCTGGCGGCCGGTCGGGAATCGTTGGACTCGGCGTCCGGAGTTCCTGCTTGCGGGATTCTGCTTCGCATTTCTGATGATGCAAAGTGGGCTGGTCCGCTCCGATGCGCCGCACCTGCTGATCGGTCTATATCCCATGATCTTCCTCTGTGGTGCGATCTTGATCGGAGAGGAAAGCTCGCACTGGCAGTCGGCCATTCTGCTCAGCATCGTCATTGCCGGTACAGCCGCTTTGGTTTGGAGTTATCCCAAACTCCTTCCTAACAATGTTCTCGGACAAACGCGCGATCTTGTCCGCCCGCTTCGGGCTTGTCCCGCCGGCTACCGGGAGCTCGACCGTGCCTGCTTTACCCCAGGCACATTTGAATTATTGATGACGGTTTCGGCCTGCGTCGATCAGAAAACCAAGGCGGACGATGCGATTGTCGTCTTCCCTTACGAAGACGTCTTCGGCGCCACCTCGCGTCGCACCGTGGCCGGTGGCGTGATGCAAGGCTACTTGGTGGGTGGCGACTATCTGACGAATCTGGATCTGACCGGACTGCAGAAGGCCGGGCCGCCGTTCGGGCTTTACTTCCCGGACGGAATTTACAGCGCCGCCTTGGACGGTGTTCCCAGTTTCACCCGCAGTCCCGGCCTGTGGTTCTACCTCATGCGCCACTACCGCCTGGAAGGCAGTCTGGTGTCTGGCGTGCTTGGGTTGACTCGCGACGACGGCCGAGATCAGAGATTGACGTTCGGCGAGGATGAGGTAACGAATCCATTGGGGGCACAGATCGCCAAACAGACTACAACGCTTGACCTCGGCGCATTACGATGGCCGTCAGCCGGAGCCGACTTCCTGAAGTTCCGCATCCGCCTGAAATATCCCGTGTGGTGGAAGATGCGCAAGCCGTCGGCGTTAAGTTTGCGCACGTCATTTGCGGATGCTTCGGAAAAGATAATTCAGTTCGTGGCGGAACCGAATCGCGATTCCGAGGTCTGGGTGTACCCCTGGGATGAGAAGGAGATGGGCGGTTATTTCTCGGATGACGAATCCCGCTGGCGAGGCGGGAACCGTCCGGCTATTACGCGCCTGCAGTTGCTGGTTACACCGCTGGACTGGATTTCCGTCGTTCCAATAAGTGTCAAGATCTCGAGCGTAAAGGCAGTTCGGGTAGCCATGACGAAATGAATAGGATATGCGGGCTCGCTCTTTGAAAAATTTTCTTTGTTTACGTGTTGCTTTCCGCATCCGGCGCGTTGCGAAGTGCAATGGTGGCGATGATTTTCACAACACACCACAATTCGCGTTTGGCTTCATTCTAAGTTGCTGATAGCGCTGACAAGATCGGCAGTTCGGTCATCAAGAACGATATACCCAGCCGCAATTCCGTTGAACAACACAACAAATCTTGATATTGCGGAACGCAACCCGCGCAGTGTTGAGTTCCTCAACATAGCGAGGTAAAGCGCACTTCTAGTTGAACTTGCGTACATGACTGGAGGCGATTTTCATCACGTGACGCTTTGGCATGGCGAGTGCCTTATACAACAGTGCAAAGCGCAGAAAAAAAGGCGCGCCAAAGTTCTTAACAGGAGGCAGGCCATGACCGTACTACTGGTTCTTATGATGTTCGCCATCTTTCTTACGATTGACTACTTCTATTCCAAGGCCAAGCACCCCGCTTTGCAAGTAGCACCAGCGATGAGCAGGCAAGCTGCGACTGCGCCGCGGCTGAGGCCCAGCATGGTTGGCGGATTTTCGGTTCCCGACAACCTTCGCTATCACCCTGGGCACACCTGGGCGCTGAGCGAGAGTCCTAACCTGGTGCGAATCGGCATCGACGATTTTGCTTCGAAGCTGGTGGGCAAGGTGGAGCACGTCACCCTGCCACAACGCGGTCAGTGGATTCGTCAGGGACAAAAGGTATGGAGCATCGTGCGCAACGGCGTGAAGGTGGACATGGTTTCGCCGATCGAAGGCAGTGTGGCTGACATTAACGAGGCGGTGGCGAACGATCCATCCCTGGCGACGAAAGATCCTTACGGCGACGGCTGGATGGTGACCGTGCAGTCTCCTGATGCCAAGACCAACTTCCGCAACTTGCTGGGCGGAGCGCTGGCGCGGTGGTGGACCGAGGAGTCTTCGATGCGCCTGCAGCGGGTTGTGCCTAGCGCGCTGGGAGCTCTGGCGCAGGACGGCGGCGTGGCTATCGACGATCTGGCCAGCACCATGCCGGATGAGCGGTGGACGAAGATCACCCGTGAGTTCTTTCTGACCTAGATCTTCCTGATGTGAACTGACTGCCCCGGAGAAGGCCTCCTGCTCCGGGGCAAGTTTTCTTGCGGTGATTTTTTCCGGCCGCGTAGTTCCGGTGGATTCTACTCACGCGGAAACACGCGGCCGAGATCTTTATCGTGAAAGTCGGGGAGAGGATTACCTCTCGATCAAAAGAAGCGAAGGGCAGCTCGAGCGCTGAGCTGCCCTTCCCCGGGTGCGCGCTCTCGGCCAGCAGACTTGGTCGCGCTCCCTAACTTATAGCCCTTACGTGGAGGTGCTGATTCTCACGAAGGGTGCCACTTGCCAAATGCCTTTGCCCACTCCCGCGCTGCGGCTCTCGATCGCGTTTCGGCAACGCAGCGTCAGAATCAGAGTTAAGAATGGACCGAGGGAAATCGCATTTCCGCGAATTGCCATAAAGTCCGGGCTGCATTCGAATGTTGCACTGCAGTTACGCCAGGGGATTGTCTCGACGGTTGCAAGCTGGTCGCGATTCTGCAATATCCGGCCTGACGTCGCCAGCACCACGAGAGTCAAGAAAGGTCCCAGGGTGGTTGACTTCGCGCCAGCAGCTTGGCTTTTCATCGGGACCTCCTAACTCCTTTGCATTACCGGATTCGCCACCCGGAGGCGGGGGAACGATCACCCGCCTTCGGGAGCGCCCCTACGAGAACGAGTGAAATCCCCTCTGGACTAACCCCCGCTCTCAGGTGCCCCACATTGAACCTTTTTGCCAAACGCTTCAATGGTTGCCGCCTGATTTGGCTATGAGAAAGAGATGATCGTCTAAGCTTCTGATAAGGGAAGGGTTAATGCCAGATATGATCAACAGTGGAGGAGAATTTTGAACCCTGCCGATGTATAATCCCGGCGAAACCATGTCGGGAGGAGTGAGGTCGGACACCGTGGGGGCAACACAAGACCTATTACGCTTCGGTGTTTTTGAGTTAAATCTCACCACGGAAGAGCTGCGCAAGGGCGGCACGCTTATCAGGTTGGCTCCCCAGCCCTTCCGGCTACTCGCCTTGCTGGCCAGCCGCTCCGGCCAGGTCGTCGCCCGCGAGGAGATTCAGAAGCAAATTTGGGGAGGCGAGACCTACGTCGACTTTGAGCAGGGAATGAATCACTGCGTCAAGCAGATCAGGAATGCTCTCAGCGATAGTGCCGATACTCCTCTTTATGTGGAAACGATTCCTCGCAGGGGATATCGGTTCCTGGCTCCCGTGGTTTCCAAGAGGATTCCCGCGCCGCCGCCGCGAGTCGTCGAGTCGCAATCCGGCATTCAGAGCGGAATCGCGATGCCGGCGATCAAGCTTCCCGTAGCGGACCCACCCGCCGCTCCGGCTAAACCCACAGCCGAGCCGGAGCTGGTGCTGAACGTAAAGAAGGTCGTTCCTACGCAGCCGGAGGTGATCAGCCCGGCGCCATCAGCTGCGGTCGCGGCCGAGCCCGCTGCGAAAGCCGATCAAGCCGGCAGTCGACGTATTCCGTGGCGCCTTTTGGCAATAGGGGCGCTAATCCTGGTTGCTGCCGTTGCCGCGGTCTTATATTGGCGCTCTCGAAAACCGAACGTCCTCACCGAGAAAGACACGATCGTCGTAGCCGACTTCGATAACAGCACGGGCGAGCCAATCTTCGACAGCGCCCTCAAGCAGGCTCTCAGCGAGGACCTGGAGCAATCGCCGTTTCTCAACGTGCTGTCCGAAGAGAAAGTGAGTGAACAGCTCCGCTTTATGGGACTTGCGGCCGACGCCCATCTCAGCGGAGATATCGCGCGCCAGGTTTGTCAGCGATCCGGCAGCCGAGCCGTGCTGGTGGGCTCGATCTCCGGTGTGGGAGGCTATTACGTAATTGGCGTGAATGCGATTGACTGCCAGACCGGAGATTCGCTGGACAGTGAGGAGGCAAGAGCCGGCAGTCGTAAACAAGTGCTGAGCGCTTTGGGAAAAGCCACCAGAAGAATGCGCGAAAAGCTTGGCGAGTCGCTGGCTTCGTTGCAGAAGTACGATACCCCGGTCGAACAGGCGACCACTCCTTCCCTGGACGCCCTCAAGGCCTACAGCCTTGGAATTAAGAAAGGGAATACGCAGGGCTACGCTGCCGCCGTTCCCTACTTCAAGAGTGCCATCGATCTGGACCCGGATTTCGCCATGGCCCAAGTGCGACTGGCAGTGGAGTACGCCAATCTTAACCAGCCAAGCCTGGCTGCCGAGTATGCCGACAAGGCTTACCAACTGCGCGGTCGCACCAGCGAGCGGGAAAAGCTGTACATCACCTCTCATTATCATGATCTGGTCACCGGCGACGCCGATCAGACGATCGCGACCTATCAGCTGCTCCAGCAAGACTATCCCCGCGAGCAGTCGTCGTACATGAACCTGAACTCCTGGTACAACGCGATCGGCAAGTACGACGATGCCCTGGCCCAGGCGCGGCAGGCGCTCCAGCTGGATCCGAGCAACGTCACCAATTACTACAACCTGGCCGTTACCTATATCGATCTGAATCGCTTCGACGACGCGCAAAGTGTGGTCGATCAGGCGCAGACGTACAAACTCGCCGATCCCGGCTTGCTGGCGATCTTGTACGAACTGGCGTTTCTTCGCGATGATATAGCCGGCATGGCAAAGCAGGTCTTGACTGCCCAGGGCAAGCCTGGCATCGAGGACCAGCTGCTCGCGCTGCAGTCGGACACGGAAGCGTATTACGGGCGCCTGGAGAAAGCGCGCGCGCTGTCGCAGTCGGCGCAGGCCCTCGCCAAGAAGGCGAACGCGAACGAAGCGGCGGCTCTGTGGCTATTACTGGACGCGCTGCATGAAGCCGAACTCGGCGATTCGCAACGGGCGCGGCAGCAAGCGAACGAGGCGCTGGCTGCCAGCACCGGTAAGACGGTGCAGATTCTGGCCGCGCTGGTGCTGGCCCGCGGCGGCGACGGAAAACGCGCTGCCGCCTTGGCTGAGCAGCTGGTCAAACAGTACCCTTCTGACACGCTGGTGAACGACTACTGGGTTCCGAGCATACGAGCGGCCATCGCTCTCGACGAAAAAAAGCCCGCTGCCGCGCTGGAAGCTCTGCAGCCTGCGGTTCCCTATGAAATCGGCTCGCCGCCGCCGGGGGTTGCGTTCTATCCGGTGTACCTGCGGGGACTCGCCTATCTGCAGCAGGGGCAGGGCGCGCAGGCCGCAGCAGAGTTTGAGAAGATGTTGCGCTATCGCGGCGTCATCTTGAACCTCACCATCGCGGCTCTGGCACATCTGCAGTTGGCACGCGCGCAGGCGATGGGCGGTCAGAATGCCGCTGCGCGTAAGTCGTATGACGGGTTCCTGGCATTGTGGAAGGATGCCGATCCCGATCTCCCCATGCTGAAGCAAGCCCAGGCGGAGCGCGCGAAGATACCGTGAGTTCGAATAAACCGCCGGATCGATCGCGTTTTTCCGGCTTTCTGAGAGCCCGAGAAAATCGGTGGTAGCTTTCTGGCACCAGTGACGTAGCCGGTGGCACAGCCAATGGTCGCGAGGGGGCCCCACCCAAGTCGGTTTTGCTTGGGTGGGGGTTTTTTCGTCACTGACTAACAATCGACTGGACTTGGCCTCTCAGCTTCTAACAACTACTGACACAAACTACCATTCACATAAAATGTAGTGGGATTATTGTTCGTCCCGCTGTAGTTGGCATTGAAGCCGATGCCAGTCAGGGTATCGCCGGGGTTGATAGTCCCGTTCCACGCCGCATTAGTTAGAGCTACACTCTGCCCGCTCTGCGTGTAGTTGGAGTTCCATGACTGGATGATCTGCTGGTTGCCTGACCAGGTCCACGTCAGCCTCCAGCCATTGATCTGCTGAGTTCCGGTGTTCCTGATCGAGATGGCTCCCGTAAAGCCTGTGCCCCAGTCGTTCTGATCGGTATAGGTAACGTGGCAGATGCTGCCACTGCTGGACTGCGTCTTCGCGCTGGCGCGGTTGGAATTACCTGACTCGCCAATCGAATCCGCAGCTCTGACAATGTAGTAGTAGGTAGTCGAAGCTTGCAATCCGGTATTCGCGTAGTTGTTAGCAACTACTCCGGTGGCAATTCGATTGGACGGAGCAGGTAAGAAGTTTGCCAGTGTGCTGGAGTATATGTTGTAGGTCACGCTGCAATTTGGCGGAGGCATCACTGCATTCCAGGTCAGGTTGATCTGACTGGAAGATGCGGCGGTCGCAACTAAGCCTGTCGGAGCCGGAGGAGCGCTTTGACAACTTCCGCCTCCGCCGCCGAACTGGATACCAGCCAGCAACTGCTGCTTCAGCGAACTTACAGGCGTCGAATCGTAGTTACTATCCAGCAGCGCATAACTATCCTCGCCATTCAGTGCCCAGTAGGTCCAGTCGATCTGCGTGTTGCTTTGCAGAAAGGTCACGATACTTTGGAACCACTGTCCCTGCGAACCCGGGACCGAGCTTTCGATATCGCTGCTGTTGTTGGTGGTTCCAAATTCACCGACCCACACCGGCGCAATACCGTTCAGGCTCAGGTAAGCCCAGAATCGCGTCCATACCCCGACCAGGCTCTGATAGGTAGTGTTGTTATTGAACCAGCTCTGCTGATAGAGATTCGGTCCGTAATCATGCGCCGAGTAGACAAGCTGGTGCGCGACATTCAGGTTCACGGGATAGGTTAGCGCGCCCTCCAGATTGCCGCCCCACCAGTCGCAGTCGTTGTTATAGCAGTCGGTGCCTTCGACGAAGATGAGCAAATGAGGATTAACGGCGAGCACAGCATTGCCTCCACGCCCGGCCGCCAGCCGCCAATCATAGTTCGTCAGTCCGCAGCCCCAGCAGGAACCGCCGCTCTGGTCATTGTGCGGTTCATTGCGCAAATCCATGCCGATGACGGTCGTGTTGTTCAGATAACGCTGGGTCAGCGAAACCCAGTCGTTGATCCACGCGCTCTCGGGATATTGCGTGGTATACCAAAGGCCGTTGGCTTCGGCGCTGTTACCCGCCTCGGAGCGATGGTTGTCGAGGATGATGTGCAGGCCGAGCGCGCCGGCAGCGCTGACGATCTTGTCGAGGATCTGCAGCGAATTCAGCCCGTGCAGATCGGCGTTAATCGGGCCGGTACTGTTGTAGTAGCTGATATTCGTTGGAATGATGGGCGTCTCGACCATCTGGTTCGACATCGGCACGCGAATTACGTCGTAGCCATTGTTCTTGATGGCATTCAGGATGTAGTGATAATCCTGCGCCCATAGTCCGTGAGCTACCTCGTCGGTGGTCTCGAATCCATACCAGTTCACGCCGGCGATTCGAACCACATGCCCGTTCGCATCCAGAATCTGATTTCCGCTGGTGTGCCAATATCCGGTTTGAGCGTTGGCGGAGCACGTCATCAATCCCACCAAGACCACCAACACTACCCACACGGCGCAAAATGCATACTTGCGCGAAGCGCTTTGCTGCATATAAGCAATCTCCTTTTTCTCGTGATTAGGCCTCAGTGCTGCGCAAGACAGACCACGAGGTCTGACTGCAATTCACTGCATCAACACTTCGAGGGGTGTGGGGAGTTCGTTGTAAAGCGGGCCGATGGCCATCCCGGATAGACGCAGACAGATTGTCGCTGGGGAGAAGCCGTCAACTTCTATGCACGTTTCCGACCAGCAACCGCAAATGCCGGAATCGTGCAAAGGAAGCCCATCGCGTGACTAGAATTGAATCAGAGAAGATTAACGCGCAGTGCAGTTCTTACACAGCCGGGTACAAAGTTACCTTACCGAAGCCAGCCAAGGAGTAGAGGGCTCCATGAGTTAAAGGCGCGGGATGACCTCCCGCGCCTGTCTTGTTACGCAAACTTCCGCTCCGCAATTTCGGCGCGCAGACGCTTCCCCTGTTCCCGGGTCTCGTCGGTCAACGCGGGTCCGAAGTCCTCTGCCTCAAAGATGCGGCGAACCTCGACCTCCATTCCAGGATCGAAGGGAGCGCGCTTCAGCCATTCGACCGCCTCCTCCATCGACTTTACCTTCCACAACCAGAAGCCCGCGATCAGTTCTTTGGTCTCCGCGAATGGTCCGTCGGTCACCGTCTGCTTGCCCGCCGAGTAGCGGACGCGCTTACCCCTGGAGCTGGGATGCAGTCCGTCGCCCCCCAGCATGATGCCGGCCTTTACCAGTTGCTCGTTGAAATTGCCCATCGCCGTAAGATTTTCCTGCTTGGGCAGAGTACCGTTCTCGGTTTCCTCATTCGCCCTGACGATTACCATGACTCGCATTCGTTGATCTCCTTATAGTTTTCCACTTCGAGCCGAGTTCCCGGCGTAATCCGACGCGTTGGATCCGCGCTCTGATTTCACGTCGAACCGAAGCTCAGCAGATCGACAAATTGCACAGATTATTTTTAAGAAGGCCTCGCTTGGGATTGAGCGCACGCCTGTTTTTCGACAATATCTCTCTTCCGATGAAAGACCCGCAATTGGTGATACAGCTGCCGCTTCCATCCCGGTTCGACGTTCTGCTAACTTGAAGGTCACAAGCTATGTGCAGAAACATCAAAACACTCTTCAACTTCGATCCGCCAGTGACGCAGGAAGAGGTCAAAGCTGCCTCGCTGCAGTTCGTCAGAAAGATCAGCGGCTTCACCAAACCGTCGAAGGCCAACGAAGCTGCCTTTGAGGCTGCTGTCGACGAGATTGCCGGCATCTCGGCTCGCCTGCTTCACACGCTGGAAACGGCTGCTCCGGCTAAGAACAGGGAAGAAGAAGCTGCCAAGGCCAAAGCTCGTTCGGCAGAACGTTTCGGGAGCTGATCTGAGGTTCTTTGCACATAGTAATCCCTGCCAGTAGAATCGAGATTTGACGGCGTTGTCGAGAGCCCATGCCACTAAAGCAGTCGGAAGCGATCGTGTTGCGAACCTATCCGCTGCGCGAAGCCGATCTGCTGGTTACGCTGTTCACTCGCGCCGAAGGTAAGATCAAGGGAGTGGCCCGCTCGGCGAAACGGTCCAAGCGCCGTTTCGGCGGCGCCCTGGAGCCAGCCACCTGGGTTCGGGCCTACTACGACGATCGCGAAGGGCGCGAGCTGGCGCGGCTGGATTCGTGCGACATTCTGGAATCGCCGCTCTCGGGCGAGTTGGATTATCCGCGGGTGGTCGCACTGGAGCATGTAGCCGAGACTCTGGACGAGTTGCTGCCCGACCGCGAGGCGAACGACGCGATCTTCCGGCTGGCGGTTTCCGTGTTGCTTCAGCTGCGCAGCGGCGAGATCTGGTTGCCGTTGACGTACTTCCAGCTTTGGCTGGTGCGATTGGTCGGGTTCCTGCCGGAGTTGAGTGAATGCATCGCGTGTGGTGCCGCGCTGAATGGCAGTCAGGCGTTTTATCACGCGATGGCCGACGGCTTAATGTGCGTGCAGCATAAGCGGCTGGCCTCGTCGCAACTGGCTGCTGACTCGCGAGCGCTGGCAGCGCGCATGTTTCGGGCCCCAGTGGAAACATTTTCTGAAGAGTTCTGGGCAGCAAAACAGTATTCCGATTTGCGGCGCTTCCTGGTGCAGATTATCGAGCGCCACATCGAGAAGAAGCTGGTGACCGCCGCGATGCTGGCAAAGCTGTGATGGTGGAAGAGGTCTCCGGCTCTCTAGAGGTGGGGGGCTGCTTTTAGAATCCGCATGGCCTGAGTTTTTGAGTTGCGAGTGCGATAGGTTTGCCGAAAAT
This sequence comes from Candidatus Korobacteraceae bacterium, assembly GCA_049798495.1. Classification (GTDB taxonomy): domain Bacteria; phylum Acidobacteriota; class Terriglobia; order Terriglobales; family Acidobacteriaceae; genus Bog-257. The sequence goes on from JBARGS010000121.1 coordinate 10,145, forward strand.
CCCGCCCGTAAGGGCGACTCAATTTAGCCCAGGACGTAGCCGCAGGCGGAGTCCTGGGTAAAGCGGAGAATGATCTGGAGTCCCGTAGGGACGGTAGAGGTTCTCACACCGGGATCTTTCGGGTCCGCGTCTCGACGTTATAACAATACCCGAGTCTCTTTAGGGACGACACATATACTGTGGGGTTTCAGCCCCACGCACCAGGACAATCTCTTTGCCCTCCTCCTCCAATCCGCTGACCTTCCAGGAACTGATCCTGCGCCTGCAAACCTTCTGGGCCGAACACGGCTGCGTCCTCCAGCAACCTTATGACGTCGAGGTCGGTGCAGGAACCATGGCGCCGGAAACATTTCTACGCGTTCTCGGCCCCAAGCCCTACCGAGTCGGCTACGTGCAGCCCTCGCGCCGTCCCGCCGACGGACGTTACGGCGAGAACCCCAACCGCCTCTTCAAGCACATGCAGTTTCAGGTGATCCTGAAGCCACCGCCGGCCGCTGTGCAGGAGCTCTATCTCGAATCGCTAAGAGCGATCGGGATCGACCTCAGCAAACATGACATTAAGTTCGAAGAGGACAACTGGGAGTCGCCGACGCTGGGAGCATGGGGCATCGGCTGGCAGGTCATGCTCGATGGGCTCGAGATTACCCAGTTCACCTACTTCCAGCAATGCGGCGGCATCGACCTCGACCCCATCTCCGCCGAGCTGACTTATGGGCTGGAGCGTATCGCCGCTTTCCTGCAAGACGTCGACAGCATCTACGACATCACCTGGGTCGTCGATCCCGACGGCCGCCCCGTGAAGTACGGCGAGATTCGCCTGCAGGACGAGCTGCAGTTTTCGGTCTACAACTTCGAATCCGCCGACGTGGAGAAGACGTGGAAGCATCTCGAGTTATACGAGGCCGAGTGCCAGGCGCTGCTGGATGAATACAACGCCTCATGGGCAGAGCGGGGACCGGGACAATCTGGCGAAAAGCGAAAAGCGAAAAGTGAAGACCGTCCTCCCGATTCTGGCGAAGAGCGAAAAGCGAATAGCGAGGAGCGGGCAGCAGATCGCCGCCGTTTCCCGGTGTTGGGCGCGTTCGACCTCTGTCTGAAGTGCTCGCACTTGTTCAACATTCTTGACGCCCGTGGAGCTATCAGCGTGACCGAGCGTGTCGGCGTGATCGCGCGCATTCGTGCGTTAGCTGTGGGCGTCGCTAAGGCGTATGTCGACCAGCAGCGGGCCGAACCCGAGCGCGCGCCTGCGACGGCAGAGAATGACGCGGCCAAGTCAGAGCCCTTAACGGTGGCGAGCTCGTAGTTGATTTCGCCGTCGGCTCTCCCACCCCCTCGGCTTCGCTCGGGGCGGGCTCTTTCGCCAGCAGCGGGCGAAAGGATGGGGCAGGCGGCGCAGAGCAGTTGGCAGTAAGTAGTCATGTTTCCGATATTCGCGAGGACTACTTAGCGGTGAAGGTTCGTGACGTCATCAAGCGGCTCGAACAGGATGGATGGAAGCTGGTCCGCACGAAGGGAAGCCATCGTCAGTTTCAACATGAATCGAAATCGGGTACGGTGACGGTTGCAGGGCATCCGTCGATTGACATTCCGCCTGGCACTTTGAATAACATCTTGAAACAGGCAGGTCTGAAATGAAATACCTCGTTGTCTACGAGAAGTCGGCCAATGGTTGGGGAGCATATACTCCCGATCTGCCCGGCCTGGGCGTTGTGGGCCCAACTTTGGACGAGACAAAACAGCTAATCCGTGAAGCGATCGAGTTTCATTTGGAGGGAATGCGTCAACACGGTGAGCCAATTCCCGTTCCCAGCAGTGAGACCGAGTACATCACGGTATGAGACGCAGTGGGCGTCGTTCGACTCAGGCGCGCAGCGAAAGCCCGCCTCCGCTCGGGATGACACATCGTTGATTGGGAAATGCCGATCCGCGCGGAAAGCTTGTGATCCGAGTCACATCGGCGTCCTCGTCGTTTGTGCAATGGTTGTTCCACGTGGTTTTAGCTAATTGCTAGTTGCTCGCTGCTCGTAGCTTCTTATGCCTGACTTCCTTCTTGAGATCGGTACTGAAGAAATTCCCGCCCGCATGATCGACGGCGCTCGCGAGGAACTCGCGCGCCGTGTCAGCGATTTGCTGCAACGTGAACGCCTGACTGATGCGCCTGCGGTGCAGTCGTACTCCACCCCGCGGCGGCTTGCTGTCGTCGCTTCGGGCGTCGCCTCCGCGCAGCCGGATGTGCGCGAACAGGTGACCGGCCCTTCGCTAAAGGTGGCTTATAAGGATGGCGCTCCCACCCCCGCTGCTCAGGCCTTTGCGAAAAAGGTGGGCGTGCCGGTCGACAAGCTGGAGAAGGTCACCTCCGCAAAGGGTGAATACCTGGCGGCGACGGTGCAGAAGAAGGGCCGTCCTGCAGGCGAGATCTTTGCCGAATCGCTGCCCAAAGAGATCGCCGGCATCTACTGGACGAAGAGCATGTACTGGCGCGGCAAGTCGGCGGAGCGCTTCGTGCGTCCGGTGCGCTGGCTGGTGACGCTGCTCGATGGGGACGTCGTGCCGCTGGAATTTGCCGGCATTCGCGCAGGGGACACAAGCCAGGGGCATCGCATTCTATCGTCTAGTCTGCTGCCGATCAGCCGGCCGGCGGATTACGCTTCCGTCCTTGCGGGCGGTTCGGTAATCGTGAGCGCTGCCGAACGCGAGCATCGCATCCGCAAAGCCCTCGACGCCGCAACTCGCACCATCTCCAACGCCCGCTGGCGGGAAGATAAGTCGTTACTCGACACGGTTGTGAACCTGACGGAATTTCCCTCGGTGGTTCTCGGCAACTTCGATCCGGAATTTCTCTCGCTTGCCGATGAAGTATTAGTGACGGTCATGCGCGATCATCAGAAATACTTCGCGCTCGAAGACACCAATGGCAAGCTCCTGCCACATTTTCTCGCCGTGCTGAACACAGCGGGCGATCCCGACGGCCTGATTCGTCACGGCAACGAGCGCGTGCTGCGCGCCCGCTTCAACGACGCACGCTTCTTCTGGGAAACCGACCAGAAGATTCCTCTGCGCGATCGCGTCGAGATGCTGAAGTCGGTGACCTTCCAGAAGGACCTGGGCAGCTACTACGACAAGACCCGGCGGGTGCAGAAACTGGGCAGCCTGATCTCGGAAGCAATACGGAATGCGGGTACACCGGTGCGGTCGGGCATTGTTTTCAAAGCGGGCTTGCTCTGTAAGACCGATCTCACCACCGAACTGGTGAAAGAATTTACCGAGTTGCAAGGCATTATCGGTGGCCTGTACGCGAAGGCGCAAACGCTCGATCCGATTCTGCCACAGGCGACGGTGGAAGCGATTGCCGAAGCGATCTACGACCACTACAAGCCGGAGTCGATGGACGACAGCGTGCCGCGAACGGTCGAGGGCGGGATTCTCGCCATCGCCGACAAGGCCGACAGTATCGCCGGAATGTTCGCTCTCGGCTTGCAGCCGACAGGATCGAAGGATCCGTTTGCCCTGCGGCGCGCGGCGAACGGAATCGTGAAGATCATCGCCGAGCACAAGCTGCCGCTGCCGGTCGCCAAGCTGTTCGCCGATGCGCGAGCCGAGTATGTCGGCTCCGAAGCTGAGAGCCGCTTCGATAGCAAGGTGAATTTTGACGACTCGCTCGCAAACTTCATGCGCGAACGTCTGGAGTTCTACCTTCGCGATGTCCGTGGCTTTGCGTATGACGTAGTCAACGCCGTACTGGCCGCGGGTAGTGACGACGTGGTGGACGCAATCGCGCGCGCCGAAGCCGTGAGCGAGGTGCGCGGCTCGGAAGATTTCGCTTCCATTTCGGTGGCATTTAAACGGATCAAGAACATCCTCCGCCAGGCCCACGAAGCTAAGAAGACGATAGCCGAACAGCTCGACGCCTCCACGCTGACCGAGGAGGCCGAGAAAAAGTTAGCGGCTGAGATTCCCGAGACAGCTGCTTCCGTTAGAACGCTTCGCGAGCAGAAGAATTACGCTGCTGCGTTAGCACAGATCAGCCGGCTGCGTCAGCCCGTCGATACATTCTTCGACAAGGTCATGGTGATGGTTAACGATGAGCAGGTTCGCGCCAATCGCCTGGCGTTGCTGCGCGACCTGTTGAGCGAGTTCTCTACCATCGCCGACTTCAGCGAGATCGTGACGGAAGGCGCGAAAACCAGCCCCGAACGGGGCGAAAGAACTTAGCCCAGGGCGGAAGCCCTGGGTACGCGCGATAATAAAACCCAGAGTCCCTTCAGGGACGGCACATTCTTCTACGAATAAAGGACTCCCCATGAGCACTCCTACCACTGAACTGGAAAATGCGGCTGCCAACGCGCATGCCGTGAAGTACGTTTATTTCTTCGGCGACGGACATGCCGAAGGTCACGGCAAGATGAAAGACGAACTCGGCGGCAAAGGCGCTGGTCTCGCGGAAATGACCAATGCC
>JBARGS010000122.1:0-4777 GCA_049798495.1 Candidatus Korobacteraceae bacterium
TTGGAAGGTGGAAAATCCCGGCCAGTTGCAAATCCAGGTGCCGCTGAAGGAAGCCTCGCCCGGGCTGCTAACCATGCAGGTGAAGCAGTTTGGCTTGGCAAAGGCGGACGAAGTCTCCTTGCATTCGTATTCCGAAGCGGCAAAGCTGGATGAATTCATCATCGATGCCGGCGATGAGCAAGCCGTGCTGCGGGGAACGCGTCTGGACGAAGTGGCCAGCGCGGAAATCGGTGGAGTTCACTTCGCGACAGCCGAGGTGAAGCGCGTAGGCGACGAAGACGAACTAGCTCTGCAAGCGTCCGCCTCGACGCCGGCGACCTTGCATCCAGGAGACAAGGTAACAGCGCACGTGACTCTGAAGGACGGGCGAGTGTTGGACCTGCCAACCACAATTGAGCCGCCGCGCCCCAAGGTGACGCTGATCAGCAAGGTCATCCTGCCGAGTTCCGCGGCGACGACCTCGGCGATTCAGTTAACGGGAGAGGATGAGTTGCCGCAGGACGCTAAGCTGGCGTTCTCGGTGAAGACGCAGGTTCCGGCGGCGTTTTCTCGCGATGAAACCATCGAAGTCGCCACGGCGGATGACTCGCTTCACGTGGTGTTGAGCGTGGCCGACGGCACGCTTGCTCTGCAGGATGCGCAGACGGTGCTGGCGACGCTGGATCCGCGAAAGAGTCTTGGTCCTTCAGCCTTCGGACCGTTGCGCTTTCGTCCGATGGCCGCTACCGGCGAGAAGGGGGATTGGCAACCGCTGGTAAGTCTGGTCCGGCTGCCCGAGGTGCAAGCGATTCGCTGTACTAGTAACCCGGACGATCCCTGCACCATGAGTGGGTCGAAACTTTATCTGCTGGATTCGATCTCCTCCGATCCGCAGTTCCAGCAGAGCACCACGGTTCCCGATGGGTTTGCCGGCTCCGAGCTAAGTGTGCCTCATCCCAGCAGCGGCGTGCTGTATGTGAAATTGCGCGACAATCCCTCGGTGGTAAACAAGCTGGCCTTGCCGGCAGGGACGGAGCAAGCCTCACAGGCCAAGGAATAGGCAAGGCTGCAGGGCACGAGGTTCGAGGCCACGAAAAAGTAGAAAAGCAGATCCCTCGTCGGCCTGACGGCCTCCTCGAGATGACAAAAATAAAAAGCTTGAAACGGCGCACCTGAAGGTGCGCCCCTTCAAACCTGCCCTCCCGCCGAGTTCTCAGCAGCTCCGAAGCCGCCTGCGTGACAGAAACTTAAGGATCGAGACAACGTAGCTAAAAGCAGCGCCCTGCGCTGGGAGTTTATTGTCCGCACGCGGGCACGCCGGGATTCGGCATTGTCGCCGGCAACGGCTGCAGGTTGTGCTGCTGGAGTTGCGCATTCACCGCTAGCAGATCCTGCTTCATTAAGTCCGACCATTGCTGCGCCAACTTTGCCAGATCCTGACAGTAATCGTGATAGGCGGTATGCATCGCCGCAGTCGGCGCTGCATCCGCCTGCTCCACTGTCTCTGAGAACGACGACAGCTGCGAGTTCATCAGCGTGAAGGTCGGCTTCGGCTTGCCCGGTCCGGGATATCCGCGCTGCGCCTCACCCTGGATCTTCGCTGCTTTCGCGTGAAGATCCTTCACCGCTTGCAATTCGGCTGTCCCTGTCTGATTTTCTTCCAACGCCTTCTGACGATCGGCCACTTGCGTCAGGAATCCGACAGCGTTCTCGTGGAGGTTGTAGCTCAGCGAGATCAGAGCATCGGTCTTCTGCGCCAACGAAAGCTGTTGCTCCAGCGCCGCGTTGGTCACCTTCACTCTTGGATCCATCTCCACCGTCAGTGGCTGCTTGTAGGTTTTGCCGTCAACGGTCAGCCGCACTTCGTACTTGCCCGGCACCACGAACGGCCCTTGCGGCTCGGCGTGCGTGCTCTCATAGAGAGCGCCGATGGGATAGGTGTGTTGGATCGCATTGGGCGCGGGATAGCGCAGGTCCCACACGTGGCGATTCGTCCCCGCATTCTTGGGCAGCGGCGTCGGATGATAGAGCCAGTAGTTGGGAACCGGCGGCGGCAGCTCGTCGCGCACCGGTTGCGGCTTGCTGGACAGCTCGCGCACCAGTTGACCGTGGTCATCGTAGATCGCGATGGTCACGTCGCCCGCAGGCGCCGTCTTGAAGTAGTAATCCAGAATCGCGCCGGTTGGGGGATTGTCGCCCGCCGGCATCTCCGGCGGCAGCGGCGTGTCCTGGTTCATGTCGTTGCGCAGGCGGATCGCCGGCGCAGGCTGGAAGAGATGCACCTGCGATTTCGCAATCTTTTCGTCGATCTGACGCAGCGGGGTGACGTCATCCAGAATCCAGAATGCGCGGCCGTAGGTTGCGGCGACCAGATCGTCGCCATGCACGACCATGTCGCGCACGGAAACTGTCGGCATGTTTTGTTGCAGCGTGCCCCACTGATCGCCGTCGTCAAACGAGACAAACGGGCCGTTCTCGGTCCCCGCGTAAAGCAGGCCTTTGCGCACGGGATCTTCACGCACCACTTTCACGAAGCTGAAGTCGGGGATGCCGGTCACGACCTCCTGCCACGTTTTGCCGTAGTCGCGGGTGCGAAAGATGTGCGGACGGAAGTCGTTGCCCTGATGATTGTCGACCGAGACGTAGGCAGTCGCCGCATCGAAGTGCGAGGCTTCCACCATCGTCACTTCGGAGAACTTCTGCAGTCCCGGCGGCGAGATGTTCTGCCAGTTCTTGCTATTGTCGGTCGTGAGCTGGACCAGGCCGTTGTTGGTGCCGACCCAGATTACGCCCGGCTTGACCGCCGACAGCGAAAAAGTTGTAATCGCCCGACGATCCGGCGGCCGCATGGTCTCTTCTTCTTCTTTCGTCTTGGGCTTCTTGCTCTCGGCTTCCTTGGTCTTGGCTTCTTCGGACTTGTTCGCTTCCGGTTTGTTCTCCTCTTGCGCCTCCGGAGTCGGCGCCGGTTCCCCTGGCCGGTTCGTCAGGTCCGGACTGATCGCCTTCCAGGTCTCGCCCGCGTCTGTGGTTTCGAGCAGGAACTGCGTGCCCTCGTAAAGGATGTGCGGATCCTGTGGCGAGAATCCCAGCGGAGGATTAGTTGCGGTGCGGTAGTCGCCGTCGCGGCTGACGTTGGGCGAGACCACCTTCACCTGCCGGTTAGTGCGATCGATGCGCCACAGTCCGCGATTCTCGCCGCCTGCATAAACAATGTTGGGATTGGTCGGATCGGGAACGATGTAGCCAAATTCGTAGGCAGGAAATGGATCCCAGTCAAGAAAGGTGATCGCGCCGAAGTCGCCGCGGCTGAGCGTCCCCACTGAACCGCTGTCCTGCTGCGTGCCATAGACCCAATAAGGAAAACGATTGTCAGTGGAGACATGATAGATCTGGCCCGTGGGCTGGTTGTACCACGAGCTCCAGGTCTTGCCGCTGTCCATGCTGATGGTCGCTCCCTGGTCGCTGCCCATGATCATGTAGTCGGAGTTAGTGGGATCGATCCACAGCGCGTGATTGTCATCGCCGCCGGGGGCGCCTTTGTAGGAGTCAAAGGTCACGCCGCCGTCGGTCGAGCGATACAGCGAAGTTTGCGCGACGAAGACGATGTCGGCATTGTGCGGATCGAGGAAGACTTTGCTGAAGTAGCCATTGCCCTCGATGCGGCGATCGTCAGTCGTGCGCTTCCAGGTCGCGCCGCCGTCATCGGAGCGATAGAGTCCGCCCTCTTTGCGCTCGGAGATGATCGCGTAGACGCGCTGGCCGCCGGGCGCAACCACCACGCCGATGCGTCCGAGATGCGCATTCGCCAGTTGCGGGATGGTCACCGGAGTCCACGTGTCGCCGCCATCGGTGGTCTTATAGATGCCCGCGCCGCCGGTGCCCAGCAATCCTGCGAACGGTGTATCCGGCTTCACCAGGTGATACCACATTGCGGCAAAGCCTATCTGCGGATTATCCGGAGCGAAAGCCACGTCGATGCCGCCGGTTGCGTCATCCTTGAACAGAACTTTGTGCCAGGTCTGGCCGCCGTCGATGGTCTTGAAGATGCCGCGCTCGGCATTCGTGGCGAAGGTATGACCCAGAGCGGCGGCGACGACGGTATTCGGGTTGTGCGGATCAACCCAGATTGCGGCGATGTGCCGCGAGTCTTCCAGTCCGATGTGCTGCCAGGTCGCGCCGGCGTCGGTGGACTTCCACATGCCGTTGCCCTGGTTAACCGAGCCGCCGACGTTGCTGGCGTCGCCCGTGCCGATATAGACGACGTTGGGGTCGGACGGCGCTACCGCGATCGCGCCAATTGATGCGACATGCGCTTTATCGAAGATAGGTTTCCATACCATGCCGCCGTCGGTCGTCTTCCATGCGCCGCCGCCCGCGGTGCCCATGTAGTAGATGGCCGGTTGCCCGGGGACGCCGGTTACTCCGGTCACGCGTCCGGCGCGAAAGGGGCCAATCTGACGCCATTGCAGTCCCGCGTAGAGGGCAGGGTCGTATTGTTGCGGGTACGCTGAAGGCAACACTGCGGAAAATGTTACCAAGGCTAGTACGAGCGCGATTAGGGAAGGCTTCCGTGAAGAATGTCGACTTGAAGGGAAGGGAGTGATTGCGGCGCTCTCAGCCGGCTTCGATTCGAGGGCCGGCCGCCCGGTAAGACTCATCAACAACCTCCAAATGGAAGAGATTACACCACCAGCGGCCTCCGGTGCGTAATCGATCCTGTTCTCTGAGATTGTCATCACGAGCAGGCCTTGGCCTGCGAGGGATCTGCTTTCGTGCGCAGGGGAAGAAAAGCAGATCC
>JBARGS010000123.1:0-3127 GCA_049798495.1 Candidatus Korobacteraceae bacterium
ATTCTCGCGGTCGAGGAATTGTCGCGCGTCGATCCTTCGGCGGGTGTCGTCGTCGATGTCCAGAATACGCTGGTGAATAATGCTCTTCTGCGCTGGACGACAGAAGACCAGAAGAAGCGCTATCTGCCGCGCATGTGCAAGGACACGGTCGGCGCTTACGCGTTGAGCGAAGCCGGCTCGGGTTCGGACGCGTTCGCTTTGCAAACTCGCGCGGAACTGAAGGGCAGCGAGTATGTGCTTAACGGTCAGAAGCTGTGGATCACCAATGCCAAGGAGGCGGGCGTCTTCATCCTGCTGGCTACAGTCGATCCGTCGGCGGGATACAAGGGCATCACCGCGTTCATCGTGGAGAAGAGTTTTCCCGGCTTCACCGTCGGCAAGAAGGAAGACAAGCTCGGCATCCGCGCCTCCAGCACCTGCGAGTTGATCCTGGACGACTGCCGCGTGCCTAAAGAAAACGTGCTGGGCGAAGTGGGCAAGGGCTACAAGATTGCCATTGAGACGCTGAACGAAGGGCGCATCGGCATCGGCGCGCAGATGCTGGGCCTGGCGCGCGGCGCATGGGAGTTCGCGGTGAAGTATGCGCAGGAGCGAAAACAGTTTGGCCGCGCCATTGGCGAGTTCCAGGGCATTCAGTTCCAGATTGCGCAGATGGCGACCGAGATCGAAGCGGCGCGTATGTTGCTTTACAACTGCGCGCGCATGAAGGATGCCGGTATGAGCTTCCTGAAGGAAGCCGCGATGACCAAGCTGTACTGCTCGCAGGTAGCCGAGCGCGTCGCGTCGTTGTGCGTAGAGATTTACGGCGGTTATGGATTCACGAAAGATTATCCAGTGGAGAAGTTCTTCCGCGATTCGAAGATCGGCAAGATCTATGAAGGCACCAGCAACATGCAGTTGCAGACGATCGCCAAGCTGGTGATGAAATAGTGGATAGTGGATAGTGGATAGAAACGGGGTGGCTTTGAGCGGAGCGTTCGCCTCAAGAGAATTGTCATCCTGAGCGGAGCCGCGTTTTTTGCGGCGGAGTCGAAGGATCCCTATAACAGCGTACGTCCTCCGCCTCGCCGGATAAAATGATCGCTCTGCACAATAATTATGGCTAATCGTCATCATCTGGCTTGGCTAAAGGTGCTTGCTGCACTGCTCGCCTGCGGGAATCTCCTCGTATTGAACCTCGCGGCACAGGACGCTTCTGCTCCACCTGACAGATCTCCAATCACGATCTACGTGACAGCGTCGCACAAGAACGGCTCGCCAGCCAACGTGACTACATCCGACCTCGCGGCTACTCTCGACAAACAACCAGTCCAGATAACTGCGGTTACTCCGGCGCAAGACGAACCTTTGTTGTTTGCGATGGTTGTCGACATAAGCGGCTCGGATGCCGAGCAGAAACAAAGTATTCGAAAGGCTGCGTTAGAGATTTTCCAGGCGCTTTCGAAAAGCGGGAATCAAGGTTACCTCACGCTGTTCAACGAGGAGGTTGCGATCTCTGGTGCGCCGATCACCCCCGAAAGAGCTGAGTCAAATCTCGAAAAGGTATTTTTTCACGGCGGAACAGCTCTATACGATGCGATTCGACAAACTGCCGACAAACTGAACGAGTCGAAAAATCAGAATTTTCATCGGCGGCTAATGGTCGTTGTCTCCGATGGCGAAGATAACGCAAGCAGACTTAGCGCTAAGCAGCTTGAGCCCATCGTTCAAAAGGATGGCGTCGCTGTTTATGTTTTGCTCATCCCCGTAAAGCACTCGGGGACCCAAGTGGATCACGTGAAGGCGATCAGCCGCGATTCCGGGGGTACGTGAATCGAAGCCCAGGTGGTGCATAGTGTAGAGCTATTGCTTGCAGCCATCGATTCTCAGTGGGCGGTAAGTTTCATCCCTCCCCAAACATCCGGCCATAAGATGCATTCACTACAGGTGAAGCCGGCTGAGAAGAGCGGAGAGGTCTTTGCGCCTACTCAGCTATATCTTCCGTAGCCTCATTGCGAAATCCAAATTCAAAAGCAGATCCCTCGCTGCGCTCGTGATGACAACTACAGCGGCATCGAGTTTCTTCGGATATTAGCTAATCTCCGGTTGCATTCTCCGCGCGCCGAAACTATCCTTCGCATATCGGGCTGACTGTGGGGGAATCCAACTAGCGGAGCACCGCCATGCACCGGAGATCCCTGCGCTATCTGCTCATTGTCACCCTTCTTTTCACCGCGAACTTTGTAGCAGCACAAGCTACTAATCCCTGTACCCGGCTTACTCTGGGACAGGAAGGCAGCTTCAATGGCTTCGTTCCCTTCCCTTCCAATAGTCTCTGGAACACCAACATCGCCAATGCGCCGGTTGATCCGAACTCGGCTCCGATCATCAACTTCATCGGCGGCAGTACGCCGCTGCATCCCGATTTCGGCTCCGGGCTGTATGACGGCCAAAGCATCGGTATCCCCTACATTGTGGTAGCTGCCACGCAGCCGCTGGCGAACATCAACTTCACGGCTTACGGCGACGAAAGCGATCCAGGCCCAATGCCGATTCCGTTCAATGCGCCGATCGAAGGCTATCCGAATCCGGACGATGGCGACCGTCATGTGCTGGTGGTTGATAAAGGCAACTGCTGGCTCTACGAGCTCTACCACGCTTATCTGCAGAATCCGGGCTTGTGGAACGCCGACTCGGCAGCGGTGTGGGATCTGACAGCCAATGAGCAGCGTCCTTATACGTGGACCTCAGCCGATGCCGCGGGTCTGCCAATTCTGTCGGGACTGGTGCGCTATGACGAAGTCGCAGCCGGCGCGATCAATCATGCGATTCGGGTGACGCTGCAATACAGTCAGCAAGCCTTCACGCCTCCGGCGTCGCATTGGGCATCGAACTCAAACAATCAGTACGCAGCGCCGATGGGAATGCGTCTGCGCCTGAAAGCGAGCTTTGATATTTCCGGCTACTCCCACACGAACCAGATCATCCTGACGGCACTCAAGCAATACGGCATGATCATGGCCGACAAGGGCAGCTCGATGTTCCTCCCTGGCACGCCGGATGCGCGCTGGAACAATGACGACCTCGGCAATCTGCGCCAGGTGACCGCGTCCGATTTCGATGTGCTGGTGATCTCGCCGCTCTACAC
>JBARGS010000124.1:0-10014 GCA_049798495.1 Candidatus Korobacteraceae bacterium
CCAACGTTCCCCAGCTTACCAGCCAGAGCTTCAACGGCGGCGGCGGAGCCTTCGTCTACAATGCTCTCGATTGGTTGGGGATCAGGGCGGACTTCACCGGTTACTCCTTCGGCTCGGGATGGACTCACAAGTTGACAGAGCTAGGCTACACCGGCTCCGCCAGCGCGAATATGTTCACCTACCAGTTCGGTCCGCAACTCAAGAAGCATAGCGGCAGGTGGCAACCCTACGCGCAAACTCTTTACGGCATTGCACACTCCAGCGGCTACGGGGCGGTGCTCCGTGCGAAAGGCAGCGGCACCTTCGTCCTGACCAGCGGCGGAGGCAACAACAATGCCTTCGCCATGGAATTGGGCGGCGGCCTCGACATCCGCCTCTCGCCTATGGTGCAGCTTCGTCCGGTGGAAGTGGACTACCAAGTGACGCGCTTAGGCTTTCAGAACTTCAGCGCCAATCAGAACAACTTCAAATATTTCGGCGGAATCAATTTCACCTTCGGCGAAAAATAGAATGGTTCACGGATTTGCATCTGCCCGCGCGCGGACCAGGTTCTCCGTATCTCCCATGACGATAATCACCGTTCCCGAGGATACCCTTGTCGAACTCGGCGGATTGATCGTCATCTGCGGTCCCAGCTCGTTGCTCCCCTTGATCGCCAGCGGAAGCAGGTTATAGCGATCGCCCAAACTTAATTCCGAGATCATGCTGCCGAGCCAGCTGGATTTCTCGCCTACTAGAATCTCTTCAATTCGCAACGTTCGCGACTTCTCCTGCAGCATGAGATCGAGAAACCCGACCACGCTGGGCCGCAACATTTCACTGGCCATGCGTAATCCGCCAATGTGATTAGGCGACACGGTGGAGTTCGCTCCCGCTTTTACCATACGAGGCGCAAAGCTGAGATCGGTACAGCGGCACACGATGCGAATGGCGGGATTTCTCTGCCGCACTACCACGGTAATCACCAGGTTATCTTTGTCGCTTGGCAAGGTTGCGACGATTCCGGCGGCGACATCCACTCCTGCGCGTTCCAGCACCTTCTCGTCTGTGGCATCGCCAACCAGGTAGAGCATGTCTCGATAAGCGTCGCTCTCGCCCTCCACCAGCCGCGTAATGGCTTCGTTCGAGCTGTCGATCACGACGTAGGGGGTGTGCGTCTTGTGGAGCTCGTCGGTAACGTGCCGTCCCGTTTCGCCAAATCCGCATACGATGAGGTGCTGCCGTAAGTCGGCAATTTGTTTTTTCATCCTGCTTCTCCGGAACAAGTGGCGCAACTCGCCTTCCACCAGGAATGCGGTGAGCTGGGAGAAAACGTAGACAGCCACCGCCACGCCCGCCAGCACAATAAAGATGTTGAAGATGCGCAGCGCATGGTTATGAGCCGTGTCGATGATTTCGCCGTAGCCAACGCCCGACAGCGTGACCACTGCCATGTAGATGGCATCGAGCAGATGAATCGACGGCCCGCCGATGATGCGATAGCCGGCGACGGCAACCGTGGCGACCCCGAGCAGCAGACTACAGGCGACGATGAGGCGTTTGCGAGTCCTCACAAGCTGCTCATCCCTTCACTGCACCACCCGCAGTAATTGATTGCCTAGAAGTATCATGCCATTTGCCGCCAGCGGTGCAATTCCGCGAACCTTTACGAAAGTGCCATTGCGGCTTCCCAGGTCCTCCACGACGAAGTCCTCGGCACGCTGCAGAACGCGGGCATGCGCCCGGCTCATCAGCTTGTCTTCCGGGAAGGTATAGGTTCCCTTGATGCGGCCGAATCCGACCTCTGCGATCGATAAGGGAAAGCGCGCTTGCGCTCCCTCCGCCGGATGCAGGCGCTGCAACTCGGCCACCGGTTCGTCCAGGGTGCGGCTGACCTCGGCCAAGTCAATTCCCAACTCATTGGCAGCCGACATCGCTCCCGAAACTTCGCGGAACTTGAACACTTGTCGTCCCATCAGCACGATGTCCTGGTTCTGCAAAGTGTAACCAGCCGCAATCCTGATAAAGACGTTCTCGCTTCCCTGGCTGAGGTCCTTAACAAACACCTGCCCGTCATCCTCATAAATCCGCAAACTGATCGGGGCCATGGCGACGTCTTCCGGAAACGTGACATCGCCTTCGTTACGGCCGATAGTAATACCATCGCCGAGACGATACTCAGCTTTTGTCGCGCCTAGCTTGTCGGTCACTTGCAGCCGGGAGCTACGGACGACGAGTGATACGTTTCCCGCTTCCGCTTTGCCGGAATCATCCAGCCGCGCCCTCTTCCACAGTACTTCATAAAGCGTGCGCTCCGACTTCTTCCCCTTCAGCAGGAACCGTCCCAGCTTCTTGATCTGAAATTTAAGGTCCAGCACTCTTTCGTACAGGTTTTCGGAGATAACGATCTGCCAGGCTTGCGCCACGCTCTCAATTCGCGAGGCAACATTCACCACGTCGCCAAATACATCCTGAGTCCTGACGATGCCCGTGTCGTAGTGAATCCCAATGCGGATCGCCACCCGCTCCGCCTCCGGCAATGTGTTGCTGATCTCGCGCAGGCCGTGCTGCATCTCGATTCCCGCTTCCACCGATTGACCGCAGTCCTCAAACGTGGCGAGCATGCCATCGCCGATGGTCTTGATTACGCGGCCGCCATGCGTGTCCACGATGGCGCGCAGCGCCTCGTTGCACTGGTGCACCATCAACAGACCCGCGGCGTCTCCGTGTTTATCGAAGTATGCCGTGGATCCCTGGATGTCGGTGAACATTACGACAATACTGCGGCGCAGCTTGTCGAGCGCTTCAAGGTAGGTGCGATCGTTTCGAGCCAGGTCCAGCAGCTTCCCAATACCCGATTCTCTCTCCGTCATTCCGAATCACGCTGGTGATCGCTGCTGGTTATTCTTGCCGAGTCATGTGGTACCCGCCGCCCCTGTCTGCAATTTGGATTCAGGAATCATCTCGAGGGAGCTGGCGGGCAGCTCGGATTGCGCTCCGCAGTGCGGACATGACAGGCGCAAAACAAAGGTAGGGTCGATGGTCGGCGCATCCGCGTCAAACTGGCCAACGCGTATCCATCCCGAACATTGCGTACAGCGAGCTGCCATACAATGCGCCATCCGCTCTCCTTGTTACTAGCGCTCTAAAGGAAAATCCAGGGACCTCTCATCACCGGTCCCTGGAATTCCAAGCAGGATCGCGCTCTACCGCTTGATCTTTCGGCGCAGCGCTCCCATTGCCGCCAGCATTCCGGAGCCGAAGAGCAAAATACTGCCAGGCTCCGGCGTCGTCCCGGTGGTGCTACTAGTACTGGTGCTCGTGCTGGTGGCGGCTAAAACAGTGAACGCTTCCGAAGGAATCGTGCCGACGGTGTTCTCCTGGGCCTGCGACGGACAGCCACCCGACATGCAGCCTACGCCCGAGTTCTCATCCCAGTAAACCGGATCCCCGCTCGGCACGGTCGCATTCGAGAGGGTCAACCACGCATTCCCATTGATGCTGGGACCACTGAAGCTGCCGGACTCATTGCAGACGTTGTAGCCATATTGGTTGCTCGTACAATCCGACTGAGTCAGGCTCACGACACCGTCAAACAAATCGTTGCCGAAAGGCGTTGAACCAAATTGCACTTCGACGTTCGAGATGGTATCCCCCGGGATCACCCACGCATAGAAATCAAGACCGGTGATTGCGTCCGGCGCGCCCGGCCTGCAACAGCGCAAGGAATTGGAAACGGAGAAGCCGAAATTGATGGTCCAGGCATCTACCTGTCCGTTCACCGGACCGTTATCGTAGCTGTCCGCAAAGGCAGGCACAACCCAGATCAAGCACAGGAATAACAACGACAGCGAAGCGATGCGCAGTTTCAACGTGGAACCCTCCATGAACGAGATTCGGCCCCGTGGCTTTCAACACCCCCATGATGCCGTGCTACTACTGGGCTGCCCCCTTCAGGTATGAAAAGCAGGAATGCGCAACGGCTAAAAAGTGTGCACTGGATCGACACATAAGTCCAGAAAAAAGTTCTTCCGCACCTGTCTCATCAACCGCAGCAACAGCACTGCACGAACGATGCGCACCAAGACAAGAAACTTGCAGCAGATACCAGCCCGCTTCCCGCAACGGCTAACGCAGTTGTTCATACTCTGCCTTGGCGGCCTTCAGGACGACGAGGTTCTGGTCGGCCTGATTCCACAGGGCCAGAAAATCTTCCAGCGATTTGCGCGCAGCGTCCTTGTCACCGCTCATCGCCTGCGCCCGCGCCAGTTGCAGACGGGCCAGCGCGGCGGTGACAGAGTTCAGGGCCACCCCCGGATGGTCAATCAGTTTCTTGAACTCGGCCGCCGCCGCCTGCCCCTCTCCCAGCTTTAAGTAGGCTTCGCCACGCAAATAGGCCGGGTAGAGGTACCTTGGCGGAATGTTGGCCAACTCATACGGCACCGCCGGTTCCAGCAGTGCGATGGCTTTCTCAGGATGGTTCTTCTCGAGCTCAATCGCCGCGCGGATCGACGGCAGGAAGTAATTCTGCATGCCCGTATCCAGCGGGGCCTCCTGGCTGATTTTGTCGGCCAGTTTTTGCGCCCGCGCCAAGTCACCGGTGCGGGCCAGAACGAACGCGGCCAGGACCTCACTACTTTGGCTCAACGCCTGCGCCTCGGCGGTCAATTGGCGCGCCGCCGCAATATTGCCCAGCTCGGCTTCGCACAAGGCCTGCGTCATCTTCCATTCCGCCGCCCTCTCCACCATCTCCGCACTGCGGCCCACTTGGACAGCGCGTTGCGATAACTCCCGCGCCTTCGCCAAACGGCCGTGATAGGCCTCGGTGTTGGACTCGGCCCAAAGGACCAACCCCTGCGCGTCCGGCTCGGTTGCCGCCTGCTCCGCCACGCGACGCATGCCGGCTTCGTCGCCTTCGAGAAAGGCGATGAAGTAGCTGTACAAGAGGAGATACGGATGTTCCAGCTTGCGGGACTCGGCTTGCTCAAGAATGCTCTTCGCCATGGCGAACTGGTTCATCGCCAGGTAGGCAAACGCCGGGTTGGGATAGGCAGCGGCATTGTTGGGCATAAGCTGAATCGCCTCCTGCCCCTCCTCCGCGGCCTTCGCATATTGCCCGATCTGCCCGTAGGCATCGCTCAAATATTGGTGAGGCTCATACGCCAGCGGATACATGTCCGCCCACGCCGTGGCCGTGCGAATGGTCTTCTCCACTTCCCCCGTGACGCTGGCGTAATACTCGCTCTCGATGTTGAACAGCTCCGGTTGCGTCACATGTTCACGCAGCTCGTAGGCCTTGGAAATATTCTTCGCTTCCAGGCTGCTCTCGCCGATATTGAAGTATGACGTGGCCAACTGGGCGTACGCCTGGGCGAAATTCGGGTCCAACTCCACCGCTCGCTCGAAGTAGGGAATGGCCGCGGCATCGCCTTGATCCCGCTTGATCTTCCGCCCCAGGCTGTAAGCTTCCAGCGCCGGGAACGACTTGGTGGTCGCTTCGGCCACCGGCTTGTTGTACATCTGCACCGAAGCCAGCGTTTCACCCAGGGTCTGGCGCAATTGGCCAACCGCCTTACCGAGCGCAGGTAGCACATCGTCTTTGCTCTTGGCCGTCTGACCTGCGCTCGCCAACGAGTCTCCCGTCTGGCAATTGGTGGCTTCCAGTTGAATCCGATACAGGTGGCCCACCTGTCCAATCGAGCCCTCGAGCAGCGCTTTATCGTTGTTCCGCTTGCAAATCTCCTGCGCCACCTCCTTGGTCAGCTTCTCGTCCGGTGGTCGCCGCATCTCCTGCAGGATCTGCCGCACCCGGCTGTCCGAGAGCACATTCAAGTAGGGCGACTGCTCCAAACCCTCGATCAGAGCGCGCTGTAAAGTCACATCCCATTGAGCCGTATGGGTGTTGTCGTTGAAATCCGCCAGGACAATTGTGTCCTTCGAGCGGAATTGCGTCTTCTCACGTTGCGAACGGGCCATGAACCCCAGCGCAATCATCATGACAGCCACAATCGCCCCCGCGGTCGCCACCATCCACGGACGTCGCAGCGGATGCTCTCGCTCCCGCTGCAACTTCTCGAGGTCAGTCTTAATCTCCCCCGCCCGCTGATAGCGCCGGCCGGGATCCTTCTCCAGGCACTTGTTGATGATCTTCTCCAGCTTCGCCGGCTGGCGTGGATTCAACTGGTGTAGCGGAACAGGCGTTTCCCTTAGTATCGCTATCCGCACCGCGGCCGCGTCTTCTCCGCTGAAGGCGCGCCTTCCTGTCGCCATTTCGTACAACAGCAAGCCAAAACAAAATAGATCGGCGCGCGGATCCAGTTGCTCACCACGAACTTGTTCGGGCGCCATATAGGCTGCGGTGCCGATGGCGACACCGGCGCGGCTCAACTCCACAGCCGCTGCCCCTGCGCCGGCCAGCGGCGGAGTCGTCGATTGTGATTCCGACTCAGGAGCGTCGGGCGCACCGTCCGGTTGCAGCAGCTTCACCAGACCAAAGTCGAGAATCTTAGTCACGCCGCGCTGGGTAACAAAAATGTTTGCCGGCTTGATATCGCGATGGATGATTCCCTTTTCGTGCGCCGCTTCCAATCCGTCGCAGATCTCGATAGCCACGCGCAACAGCTGATCCGGCGGCAGTGGCTTGCCAATAGAGGTCCCGGTAGCTTCGTCCTTCACCGCCGCCAGCTTGTCTTTCAGCGTCTGCCCGCGCAGCAGCTGCATCACGATGAACGGCTTGCCTTCGTGCTCGCCAAATTCGTAGATGGAACAGATGTTGGGATGGTCCAGGGCCGAGGCCGCTCGCGCCTCGCGCTCGAAGCGTTCTCGCGCTCGCGGGTCGTAGCCGAACTCTTCCGGCAGGAACTTTAGCGCAACGGAGCGGCCCAGCTTCACATCCTGGGCACGGTACACCACTCCCATCCCTCCGCCGCCCACCAACTCCAGCACGCGATAGTGGGAAAGAGTCTTGCCCGTCAGAGGTCCCGTTTTCAGATCAGCCGATGGCGTGGGGTTTCGCCCGGGGAGATCGGGCTCCTGATTGGTCGACGGTTCCGGCCCCCCATGCTGAGCGGCCTCGAAGGCGCCCGCCGGATATCTGCCGCGCGGCTGTTCTGTTTCCGATGCGTCCTTGGAAGCCACCGCTTTGCTCGTCCCCGTCGGAGGTAAGGTCTTGGTCAGCGTACGACCAGAGCCCGGTCGTGATGCTTCAGAAGATAATATCCAAACCTTCGGTGGCTGCGTCGGTATTTTGGAAGTGCCGTCGCGCTTCGCTCACGATTTGCCGCATCTGGTTGTCGTCATGTTCGGGATCGTGATGGAAGAGGATGAGCCGTTTCACATTGCAATCGCGAGCCACGCGCGTAGCCTCCAACCATGTGCTATGCCCCCATCCTTTCTTCGCCTCATACTCCGCGGGTGTGTATTGCGCGTCATAGATCAGCACATCCGCGTCCTTCGCGTATTCGCGCAAGGTCTTGTCGAGCTCCGGGTCGCCGTGCTCAAAATCGCTGGCGTGGGTGATCACGATCCCATGCGCTTCAATCCGATAGCCGGCCGCATCTTGCGGATGGTTGAGGGGAAACGTCTCCACTCGCAGCCCATCGCGGCGCAGTGGACTCTTGCTGATGTTCACGAAATCCCGCTTCGCGGCCAGCAGATCGAAGTCGACCGGAAAATGCGGATGCGACATCTCGTCTTCCAAAACTTTCTTCAGTCCTTCCTCCGGTTGGCAGGAATAAAAAATGATCCGATTGGCGGCCGAAAACAGCGGGGGAAAGAATGGCAGCCCCTGAATGTGATCCCAGTGAAAATGGCTCAACAGGAGGTTCAGTTCCATGTTCCCGCCGGCAAACTCGTCCTGTAGCTGTATTCCCAGTTTGCGGATGCCAGTCCCCGCATCGATGATGAGGATGGTTTCACCGACTCTGACTTCCAGGCAGGGTGTGTTGCCGCCATATCCCAGGTAGCCCTCCTCGGGAACGGGAACCGAGCCGCGTACCCCCCAGAACCGTAACTTCACCCTTGCCATCCTCGATCCTTCCGCGCCCTTGGTACCACAATGTCAGACTATCGTCGCACGTCTCACGTCACTCCGTATGCTGTCAGAAGTTGACTATGAACTCTATCTTCCAAATTGCACTCCGTCTTCCAAATTGCCCTGCGGCATTTTCTTTAGATCGCTCAACGCCGCCACTCGTCGATCAAATTGGCTACCAACCCGGTCCACCCCGTCTGATGACTGGCGCCCAATCCCTGTCCCGTCTCTCCGTGATAGTACTCGTTGAATAGCAGACAGTCACGCCAGTACGGATCCTCCTGGAATTTCCGGTAAGGACCGAAACAAGGCCGCCGGCCGTCTTCTCCCCGCTTGAAGATCCCGATCATCCGGTCGGCGATCTCCGCCGCCATAGCTTTCGGCGTCACCGGCCGTCCGTTATGACCTGCGCTTTCTGTCGCGAACTCGGGTCCCAGGGCGTGCGCAAACTTTTCCAGCGATCGAATCAACAAATAGGAAGTAGGAAACCAGATCGGTCCCCGCCAGTTGGAATTTCCGCCCTTGATCTTCTCGTCCGACTCGCCCGGCTCATACCCCACACAGCGGCCGCCGAAGCAGAATGGATTCTCTTCGTGATACTTCGACAAACTACGAACCCCGTGTGAGGACAAGAATTCCGCTGGATCGCAGATTCGCTTCAACACTCGCGAAAACTGGTGGCGATCGGCGATGGACAGCACATAACGGTCGCCATCCGCGGAGTAGCAGGCATGTCCCACAACGTCGGGGCGGTTCCTGATGAACCACTCGACGTTGGCGAGAAACTCCGGATGGGGATCGAGGTCTTCGCGCCTCAGCACTTCGATGGCAAAGAGCGGAATCAACCCAACCATCGAGCGCAGCCGGAACTTCTTGAATGTTCCATCGGGAAGGCGGAGCACATCGTAGAAGAACCCATCCTGCTCGTCCCAAAGCTGGTAGTCGCGCCCCCCCATTTTCTTCATGGCGGCGCCGATATAGATAAAGTGCTCGAAGAACTTCGTGGCCAGAGTTTCATAGACTGGATTGGTAGAGGCCAGCTCCAGCGCGGCCCGCATCAGATAGAGGCAAAAAAATCCCATCCATCCCGTCGCGTCGGACTGCTCCAGAGCGGCGCCGCCTGGCATCTTTTCGCTCCGGTCCACCACTGTAATGTTGTCCAACCCAAGGAAGCCGCCTTCGAAAACGTTATTGCCTTCCCTGTCGACTCGATTCACCCACCAGGCAAAGTTCATCAGCAATTTGTGCAGACATTTTTCCAGGAAGGCGGTATCGCCCTTGCCGGTGCGCGACTTTTCATTCTGGTAGACACGCCACACCGACCAGGCATGCACCGGCGGATTCAGATCGGAGAACTCCCACTCATACGCGGGAATCTGTCCGTTCGGATGTTGGAACTGTTCGAACAGCAAAGCCCACAGATTCTCTTTGGCGAATGCCGGGTCCACCAGCGACAACGTGGTGCACTGGAAGGCCATGTCCCACGCGGCAAACCAGGGAAACTCCCACTTGTCGGGAACGGAAAGCACGCGCATTGAATTCAAATGGCGCCAATGGATGTTGCGGATCTTCTTGTGACTTTCCGGAGGCGCGTGCGAGTCCCCTTCCAGCCAGCGGTTGACGTCGAACAAGTAGATCTGCTTCCCCCACAGCATCCCGGCGAAGGCCTGCCGCTGAATCAATTTTTCCTCGGGCGTCGCGAGTGGCGGATGAATCGCCCCGTAAAATTCGTCTGCCTCTTCCCTCCGCAACTTGATAACGCTATCTACATCTTTCAGAGGACTTCGCATCTCTTCCGGAGCCAGACGCATGTGAAGGACTGTCGAGCCGGCAGCCGGCACTTCCAATAAATACTGAATGCAGGCTTTGGTTCCCACCCGCTGCGGATTCACACATCGCTCGCCGTGAATGATGTGCCGGTGAAATGCGTCCTTCACGTAGGGCGTTGGATTGCCTTCGCCGAACAGTCGCGTGCGATTGGTCTCGTTGTTGGTAAAAAGCGG
>JBARGS010000125.1:0-5785 GCA_049798495.1 Candidatus Korobacteraceae bacterium
CGCTGCTGCCGCGGCGACTGGTCTGCGCCGACGAGCGAGGCCAGCAATGCAGCAGTAGCAGCGTCACGTTATCCAGCGGATTCACGCGCTGAAACTGAAAACTGTGTCGGTGCCCGCCGGCAATGCGGTCCGGCGCTACAAGGCCGTCAAGTCCGATGGGCCAGATGATCTGGTCTTCCAGTCCGTGAAAGACGGCAAGCCGATGCGCGATAACAACATTCTTACCCGGTTCATCAAGCCGGCCGCCCGCAAGGTGGGCTTGGGCTTTGTGAACTGGCGCTGTCTCCGCACATCCTATGGCACATGGCTGAAGCGCCAGGGTGCCGACATGAAAGACATTCAGGGGCAGCTACGCCACTCACGCATTTCCACGACGATGGACATTTATGTTCAGGACATCCCCGAGTCGCGGCGGCGTGCGGTGGAACTGCTACCTGTACCAGCAATGGTGCAGTGAATTGGAACGTTTTGGAACGTAAACGGGTTTGGAGGGTTTGTAAGTTGTTGATTCAATGGTGGCCAGGGACGGAATCGAACCGCCGACGCCAGCCTTTTCAGGGCTGCGCTCTACCAGCTGAGCTACCTGGCCACGAAGCGAGGATCGCTGTGAAGGGTGCTGCGGCAGTTGCATTATAACAACGCGGGAGATTCCTGGCCAAACCGAAGCGAGGATTCGCCCGCGGCTCTCCCGCGCTACAGAGGTCTCCCGCGCTACAGCGAGTATTTCTCCCCGTTGTACTTAAAGGAAGCGATGTCCACCGTGTGCCGCACACGGTACACATATACCTCGACTACTGCGCCCGCTGGGCACTCGGCACGGTCTCGCTATGCGCGGACTACATCTTGTCGGGGGGCACGATATCGACGCGGCGCTGTTGCTGATAGCAGCTTTCGTCGGTCGCCTGGCACACCGGATACAGCTTGCCCCATCCGGTGGCGAACTGTATGCGCGATTCGTCAACTCCGCTTTGCACCAGCTTCGATTTCACAAACTGCGCCCGGCGATAAGACAGCACCAGGTTGTAGAAGATGTCGCCGCGGATGTCGGCATAGCCCTGAATCCATAGCTGGCTGCCCGTGTTCTGCTTTAGCCAGCCGGCATCCGTCTGCAATGTGCCGGGATCGACGATGCGGCTGTAAATGTTGAAGGGGAAATACACCGCCTTCACCTGCTGCATCAGATCCTGGTCCTGCGCGGAGGCTGCGCTGCTGTCCTCGGCCAGAGCGTTCTGGGCAGGAATAAGAACACTGAGGGCTATCAGCAAAGTGGCAAGAGACACCCAAGAGCGTTTGGTGGGGACAACGTTGCGCATGACTCCTCCGTTGGTAGGATGAACCGCGTCAGGAAAACACCGCGCGCCAGCGCGACCAACTCCATCGCTTGCGCTGCGAGGTCCAAGACGCTAATTCGATTTCCCATGGGAGCATAGAGCAAGCATATTACAGGAAGATGAAAAGAGCATGGCGGAAAAGCTCTGTCCGCCAGGGACGCCCATTCTGAGCGGAGCGTCGCTATCCTCCCATTCTTGTTCAGCTTCGATCCTGCCGAGCTCTGGCTAATTCGCGGAACATTCATTTTGCATTCACGAATCTGTAACTTCTTCTACTTACGATTTCGCTGACCATTACCAATCGTTTTCGCGAGCAGTAGGCAGTGTTCGGCACTGCTGTTTTTGTTGTAGATTCATTCCGCCCAACTGTTGCCTTTCAGGAGAAGAAATGAAACGACGACTTGCTTTAGCGCTGTCGGTACTGATTACGACCAGCGTTTTCGCACAAACCGACTCCCAAAGTTCGAAACCGAAGGCTACTAAACGCGCCAGCTCGGCACCGGTCTCGAAACAGCTGGAGGATATGAAGGATGCCATCTCGGCACAACAGCAGCAGATCCAACAATTGCAACAGCAAATCTCGACCCGCGATCAGGCGATCCAACAACTGCAGCAGCAGCTGGCCAACATGCCTCCGCCGCAAACACCGCCGCAGCAGGGACCAAACCCGGAGACGGAAGCGCAGATTAGCGGGCTGCAACACGACGTCACCGATCTGAAGACGGTCTCCGGTAATACGGTGAACGAGCTGCAGGAAACGCAGAAGCGCGTTTCCGGCCTGGAGAGCCCTCTGGCGATTCACTACAAGGGAATCACCATTACGCCGGGTGGCTTCCTGGCGGCAGAAACGGTGTGGCGGCAGCGCGGTGAGGGAGCCGACATCAACACCCAGCTGAACGGCATTCCCTACTTCGGCTCTTCCCAGGCCCACCTGTCCGAGTTCTACGGATCGGGACGCCAGTCGCGTATTTCCTTGTTGGCGCAAGGCAAGCTGGACAACATGACCATGACCGGCTATGTGGAGACGGACTTCCTGGGCGCCGCCGTCACGTCCAACAACAACGAGAGCAACTCCTACGTTCTCCGCCAGCGCCAGGCGTGGGGTCAGGCCGCGCTGCACAGCGGCTGGAGCTTCACTGGCGGTCAGATGTGGAGCCTGGTGACGGAAACCAAGGTTGGCTTGGACAATCGCACCGAAGCTCTGCCCATGACCATCGACCCGCAGTACACAGTGGGTTTCAGCTGGGCGCGTCAGTATGGCTTCCGCATCGTCAAGGACTTCAACAACAAAGTGTGGTTCGGTTTCTCGGTAGAGAATTCGCAGGAGACCATCACCACTCACGGCAACGTGACCGACTCTTTCCTGATTGGTTCGCAAGGCAATGCCGGTGGTTTGTACAACGCGTCAATCAACGGCTGCTCCTCTACGCTGGTGACAACAATGGGCACCCCTACAGGTGTCGCTACCAGCTGCAGCAACATTGCGAATTACTCGTACAATCCGTCGCCGGATTTCGTCGCCAAACTGGCCTTCCAGCCGTCATTTGGAGGGCACTATGAAATTTTTGGTGTCGGCACCAGCTTCCGGGACCGCATCTTTCCGAATGCCGGAGCGACTAAGCCCACGGCGGCGGGCGCCTTCAACACCTCAACCTGGACGGGCGGCGGCGGCGGCAACGCCCGCTGGTCCTTCTGGCAGAAGCATGTTGACCTCGGCGTCCACGCTTTGGCGGGCAAGGGTCTGGGCCGTTACGGAACGGCTGGACTGGCGGATGCGACGATCACGCCTAACGGCTACGTCGCTCCCATCTTGAGCTATCAGGGCCTGCTGACCCTCGAGTATCACTCACCCAAGTGGGATTGGTACGGCAACGGCGGTACCGAGTATGACGACCGTACAGCCTTCCTGAACGCCAAGGGCGCGCCGGTGGGCTACGGCTCGGTGTTGTTTAACAACACTGGTTGCGGGATTGAGACTCTGCCCAGCTCGGGCTTAACGCAGGGATTCAACCCCGGCGGTCTCTCCAACTGCAACGCCGATACCAAGAACATCTGGGAGGGCACGCTGGGCTTCTGGTACAAGCCGTATAACGGTCCCAAGGGACGCCTCCAGTTCGGTCTACAGTACTCGTACGTGACCAAGACGGCCTGGGCGGGTATGGGTACCACGACTCCTCCGCCGCAGGGCAGCATCAACCCGACGGCCATCGACAACATGTTCTTCACCTCCTTCCGCTACTATCTACCGTAAGCAACTCTGGTGGCCGGTCCTCCGCCGGCCACCATTTTTCCTTCCTGAATGAGGTTGCGGGCCGACGGCCAGTGGGTTAGCAGGAATGCATTGAGACGAGCGCAAGTCCGAGTTCTGCGAGAGGTTACAGTCAGAATGCGACCGACTCGCTAACAAATCCGATTCTGCTGCGTATAGTATTATTAGAGTGGATCGATTACCTGTCGTGAATCTTCGCATCATGCAAAATAAGGGCCTATGGAGGACAGTAGCGTTCGCCTTCTGCGTCCTGGTGTTCTTTTTTGCTCTGCACGCGAAGACTGCGGTCTACAATGGCGGCGCACCGGCCAAGGTGACGCCCTCGACCTCTTCCAAGCTGTGGCTTAGCGGAAACAAGGTGGAAGTCCAATCAGCTGATCTGGCCGGCGGCGCCATGATGTTCTGGATGACCGTTGTATGTCTCGTTCAGCTGTACATAGATCGCGAGCCCAAAGCCCAGAACACATTTCTGAATCCTCCTCCGAGAACCTTTCCGCTGCAGCAGTTGCATCTTTTCTTGCGGCCTCCTCCGGCTCAGAACTAGATTTCCTCGGCCATTTTTCTTTTTTCTTGCGTTCGATTTGGGTCTTTCTCCGGTCAAACAGCTCTGGCTGAGCGGCATCTGACAAAACGCGCCCGCTTCAGTCGAAACGAGGAAGTTCATGCAAGTTCGCCGTTGGCACAAGTTTCTTGTGTTGGGGGTCGTGGCGTTGTGTCTGCTTATCGCCGGAATTGTGGCGAAACGCGCGCGAGCCGGTGGGCCCACTGTCGGCGGTGACGCCGCCACCGTGCCCTACGCGGCAGTCGCTCCCGCCAAGCGGGAGGCGATCGCCAACACGCTTTCCATCGCTGGCCAGTTCATTCCCTACCAGAATGTGGAGTTGCACGCCAAGGTCGCGGGCTATATCCGCAAGATCTACGTGGATATCGGCGATCACGTCCACCAGGGACAAGTACTGGCGGTCCTGGAAATCCCGGAACTGATGGCTCAGGTGGATGAAGCGAAGGCCGGCGTCCATCATGCGGAGGAAGAGATTCAACGAGCGCATAGCGATGTGTCGCGCGCCGAAGCCGACAATGTCGCTCTGCACTCCAACGCTGTGCGGCTGGTCAACACGGATAAGGCGCGTCCGGGCCTGATCGCGCAACAGGAACTCGACGACGCTACCGCCAAGGATCGTGCCTCGCAGGCGCAGGTGGACGCGGCCAAGTCGGCGCTGGCAGCGGCGAAGCAGCAACTTGCCGTGGCGCAGGCCGACCAGCAGCACTACTCCGCGCTAAGCGACTACTCCAGAATCACTGCTCCCTATGACGGCGTGGTGACCTGGCGCTTCTCCGATACCGGATCGCTGGTGCAGGCCGGAACCTCGAATACCAGCGGCTTGCCGGTGGTCACCATCGCACAGGTGGATGTTCTGCGTCTGCGTATTCCTGTTCCTGAATCGATTGCGGCAAAAGTAAAGATTGGCGATGCGGCCGACGTGAAAGTGCAGGCGACGGGCGAACACTTTACCGGCAAGGTCGCGCGTTTCACCGATGCGCTCGACATGTCTACTCGCACCATGCAGGTGGAGATCGACGTCCCTAACTCCAACTATCATCTGCAGCCCGGCATGTACGCGGACGTGACGCTGACCGCCAACAGCCGTCGCGACGCACTGACGGTTCCGGTCGACGCCATCCAGCGTGGCCAAAACAAAACCAGCGTGCTGATCGTCGATGAACAAAACCGGGTAGAACCTCGCGACGTGGAGCTCGGAGTTGAGGGAACGAATCGGGTGGAAATCTTGAGCGGACTAGCGGAAGGCGACAGGGTCATCGTTGGCAACCTGGGCAGTTATCAGGCGGGTGAGCTAGTCCGGGCAAAAGCGAGCGCGCTGGCAGCCAACGGCGCGGGTTCGGAGTAGCCGCCAATGCCAAGTTTCGCCATCAAGTATCCCTTCTTCGTCCTCATGTTGTGCCTGGCCATCATTGTGGTGGGCGTGACGACCGTCGCACGTATGCCGGTCGACCTGTTTCCTCCCATCGACATTCCGGTGGTCGTGGTGGCAACGTTTTACAGCGGCATGCCTCCGCAACAGGTGGAAGCCAACATCACCGATACCTTCGAGCGCTTCTTCACCCTGGGCAGCAACATCGATCACATTGAGTCGCGTTCGCTTACGGGCGTCAGCCTCATTAAGGT
>JBARGS010000126.1:0-6337 GCA_049798495.1 Candidatus Korobacteraceae bacterium
GACGTGAGGAATCACCTGCACGGTCTTGCCCAGATAGTCGCCGCGTCGCTCCTTGGCGATGATGGCTTCGTAGATGCGGCCCGTCGTCCAGTTATTGTCGCGCGTCAGCTTGCTGTGGGTGAAACGCTCGTAGTGGCCCAAGTCGAGATCGGTCTCTGCGCCGTCGTCGGTGACGAAGACCTCGCCGTGCTGGAACGGCGACATCGTGCCGGGATCGACGTTGAGATAAGGGTCGAACTTCTGCAACGTCACTCTCAGTCCGCGACTCTCCATCAGGCAGCCAATGGAAGCTGCCGCCAGCCCCTTGCCGAGCGACGACACAACACCGCCGGTCACAAAGATGTACTTTGCCGACATCGATTCCTCTGTTGTAGGGATTGGTGCAGCCTGAACTTACGTTCCGCCTGTCCCTCGATTTTTGAGGGAGCCCTGTGCGCTAGCGTGGCAGCGCAATCAGGGTGGAGCGCGTAGGCGTGCACGATCAATTATGACTGGAAACGCTCCCGGTAGCAACAAGGAGTTGTTACCGGAAGCGTTTTGATAACAGCGGAGCGCGCGGAGGCCAACAAACCCGGCTTCAATTCACAAACTTGCGCCCAACAACTGCCAGCAAACCCGTGCCGAGGAGCAGGAATGTTCCCGGCTCGGGCGTCGTGCTGCCGGGTGCACCAGCAGACGAGGTGTTGTTGATGTACAGGAACTCCTGAATCGAATTGGGGTCAGAATTGTACTGATCGAGAGGCGTGATAATCGAGACATCGTGGAAGTTCACCCCGGCGAAACCATTCCGGCCTGCCTGCTGGGCCGCGGCGATCCACTGCAAGCCATTCTGATCGATCGGCGCCATCGGGTCGAAGATATGCCAGACGGCTTCGTTCATATCCAGCCACATGCTCTGCGGCTCATTTTCCGTCTGCAGCAGAATCCATCCGGCCTGGCGGTACATGCCAAGTCCCAGTGCGCCTTCCTGATGGCCGAAGCGCGTCATACTTACGTTGAAACTGCCCAAATCAGTTACGTTGGCCTGCCAGCTTTGGCCGATGCTGCCGCCATGAGCGTAGTCATCACACATTACGTCCAGGAGTTGAGCGTCGCTAGCATCGACAACGTAGTACGGGTAACCAGCCTGCCAATCTCCCCCAGAAAATCCGATAAAAGTGAAGGTTTGGGGTCCGGCAAATGCAGACACCGCCCCTAGGACCATTACAGCCAGAACCCACAACTTGCGCATAATCCCTTCCCTCCATGGGAGTTGCCGGATCCAACTCACAACTGAGACAAGCAGACTCTTCCACACGCCCTCAAAGCCACAACTACCAACCGCGATCTCGGCAGTGAGAGCCCAAAAGTCTCCTGTGGACCGCGCCAAGGAGAGACCCTTCCCGCTAATCAAGAGCGAATCAGTGGCACAGAAAGAACGCACTTCCGGCCGGGACGCTCCGCGTAGCGCGACAGAGTTCCTCCCGAACTGCACACGACAACCTGTCAAATACGACGCTGCTTCCAACTTAGCCGTCGGCACAAAAGTTACGTAACCAGCCACCCATGTACCGACAGCAGAGAGCTAAATTGCAACCTATCGATTGGTTCTGTTCGCAGTTATTGTCCAGTCAATCACTTACGATTGAACGTGACAGAATCTTTCGTAAGGAGCACTGCAATCCGAGTTCCGCAAATTTGTCTCAAAACACATTACTTCCAGTAACGAAGCCGCAATAAATTGCAACTATATAGCGGACCTTTTCCCCATTTCTAAGAGCAGTTTTTGGGATGTGGGCTCGCACTTCGCCGAAAGGTATAGCAACTAATCAGTTTTTTCCAGCCACCTTGGTGGCAGTTCTTTCGCCGTCAACCCGCAGTACTGGTAGCTTATGACCCCGCCTTTCTCTGCCGATAGAGACGTTGGAGTGTCTTATCTGGGGGCCCTCTCCGCATGGACACAATCGCGCAGAACGGCCAGTCTGCTCAAGCCAGAACTCGCCCCCGAAGAATCTCCTCCGCGTCTTGCCTGCTGATCGTAAGCGGCGGAGTTGTGTGCTTTCTGTCGACCTGGTACTTCGCTCTGATGATTGTGCCCGCAGGTCTGGGACGCAGCGCGCCTACCCTGCAACAAGGCCTGTTTCCTGAATGGTACGGTAGCCGCGCCGTGCTGCACCGATGCGATCCCTATAGCATTACGACCAGCAGCCAAATTCAGACGGCAATTTACGGAAGGCCGCTCGAGGCAAGCGACCAGAACTTGAACCAGCACCGCTTTGCGTATCCGGTCTTCTTCGCCTTTCTGTTTCTTCCGATCGCAGTTCTTCCCTTCTCATCCGCGCAATTCGTGTCTCTTGTCGCCTGCGCGTTACTGACGGTGATTGCAACGCTGTTCTGGATGCTGGCGTCAGGAGTCAGGTTGCATCCAGCAACTTGCATTGCGCTCGTCTTCGCCAGCTATCCGGTGATGCTGGCTCTGCAACTTCGGCAGCCAACCCTGATGATCGCTGCCCTGCTGGCCGCAACGGTGTATTGCGCCCTCTCCGGGCGGCTTGGGCTGGCGGGAGCGCTGGCCGCGTTCTCCACCTGTAAGCCTCAGCTTGCCATTTCCATTCTGCTGCCTCTGGCGATTTGGGGGGTGGCAAGATGGCGGAAGAGGAGAGCATTCCTGACCTCGATGGCCGCCACACTGGCTGTGCTGCTGTCATGTTCAGAGCTCGTCGTCAGAGGCTGGTTCTCGCGTTGGCTGAGCACCGTCGGAGCCTACGTGCACTATGCCGGATCGAGACCACTGCTGGCCGATCTCCTGCGAGGTCATCTGTTCATCGGCGCTGCAGTGTTGCTTATCGCCGCGACAGTTTGGGTAAACATCCGTCTGCAAAGCTCCGATTTCCTTCTTGCCATCAGCTTCTCAATCTCGGCATTTCAGCTCCTGTTCCCGTTCCAGATCTACAACGAAGTTCTGCTGTTGCCGGCGGCGTTATGGATCGCCATCAACGGCGCGAGGATCCGGGCGCGGGGGCAACTGTATGTCCTCCTCTTCGCCTCTACCTGGATTTGTTTGGCGATGGGATGGGTCTCGGCGTTCGGTCTGTCGCTGTCGAATATCCTCGCCCCTGGCTCGGGGGTGAAGCTGTGGCAGCTTCCGCTGATCGCAGCCTGGCTCTATCCGTTCGCCCTATTCAGCGCGCTGGCAGCGTACGCCGTCGCCGAGTCGCGAATCGCAGACAAGAGTAGGTCGAGGCCGGCATGAAGAAGCGGCGACAGAGAAACTTGCGGCCGCTCATTCCCGTGCGTCGATTCGAGCTTATTGCTGGCGTTCCGATCGTGGGCTGTGCTCGAAGCTGCGTGCTGTCCTAAGCTGAATTCAAGACCCCGCGCCTTGCTTCGCCGATGCTATCGAAGAGCACGTGCCGAGCCGTGCCCTGTAGTAAAAAGCTCACGCTGGCTCCCGTGCTATGATGGCTGCCTTCGAGGCGCATGACTTCCTCCCCCGCAGATGTGAACCTGGCCAATCCAGCCTCGCCCAATAAGACGGATTCTGTTTTTAACCGCCGCGTCTTCTTCATTCTCAGCGTCATCGCTCTGATTTACGCCTTGTTCGCGGGACTGCGCACCGTCTCCGATTTTGACCTTGGATGGCAGCTGGCGACCGGCCGCTGGGTGATCCAGCATCACCAGGTTCCGTCGGTCGATGTTTTCTCCTACACCGCGGCGGGACAGCCGTGGATCTATCCCGTCGGCGCGGGAGCGATTTTCTACTTGGCGTATCTGCTGGGCGGCTATGTGCTGCTCTCGTGGTTGGGTGCGGCGGCGTGCGTCGCAACCGTCGCCTTGCTCGTGCGCAAGAATTCGGCCGTCGGCGCAGCCATTGCCGTACTCGCGGTGCCGCTCATCGCATTGCGGACGACCCCGCGCGCGGACATGTTCTCGGTCGTGCTTTTCGCGGCATTTCTTTCTTTGTTGTGGGAGAACCATCGCACCGGCCGCGCTCCACTCTGGCTGTTGCCGCTGCTGATGATCGCGTGGGTTAACCTGCACGTCGGGTTCGTCGCAGGGCTGGGGTTGGTGGCCGCCTATGTCGTCGCCGAAGCGTTGGAAGCGGCGGTCAATACTGCGGGACGAAGCGCGGCTCTGACGAGACTTCGGCGCGCGGGAAAATGGCTCGGCCTTACCGCGCTGGTTACGCTGGCGAATCCGTGGGGCTGGGGAATCTACCGGGCGATCCTGCTGCAACAGCGAGTCGCGGCCCAACATGAGTACCTGATCGCCGAGTGGGTGAAGGTGCCGGTGAACTGGATCGCGATCACCAGTTCGCTTTCGCCGCGGCAGACGCAAAGCACGATTTATGTCCTGCTCGCCATCGCCGTCGTCGCGGCGGCCTTGGCGTTATGGCGCGCGCAGCTGGGAGCGGCTCTGCTGTTGCTGGGTGCGATTTATGTCGGAGTGCGATATGTCCGCATGGGCGCGGTCTTCGCCTGTGTGGTGGTCGTAGCCGGCGGACCTGTCTTATTCGACGCTGCTAAGCAGCTTGCCGGCCGGATTCAGCAGGCGAGGGCGAGATCGACGATTGCCTGGGCGGTGGTTGCATTGTTCGCCGTGCTCACAACAATGCGCTGCTACGACCTGGCGACCAATCGCTTCTACTTTCAGAGTGCTACCGAAAGCACCTTCGGCGCGGGACCGAGCTGGTGGTTTCCCGAGCGCGCCGCCGAGTTCATCCAGAAGCAGAATCTCCCCGGCGAGATCTTCAACAGCTACAACGAAGGCGGTTACCTGAGCTGGCGGCTCGGTCCGGAGCGCCGCGACAGCATCGACGGGCGGGCCATTCCGTTTGGCGTCGCGGCGATTGAACGGAATGGCAAGCTGTTGCAAAGTTCGCCCGACTCTCCTTTGTGGCAGGAAGAAGCCAGCCGCTACAACATCAACACCATCCTGCTGCCGCTGGGACGCTACGACGGAATCCAATTCGTGAAGCTACTGGAGTTCTGTAACAGCACCCTCTGGCAGCCGGTGTATCTCGATGAAATTTCCGCGGTGTTTGTCAGGCGCACACCGCAGACCGAGGAACTGCGCCAGCGCTTTCCGGTGAACTGCGCCGAAGCGACATTGCCACAGCCGCCCCCAGGCAGCAGCCGGGTCGACGGATTCAACGCATGGACCAACGCAGCCGGCATCCTGGCGGCGCTGGGGCGAAATTCAGAAGCGCTGACGGCGACGGAGAACGCGCTGGCGATCTTTCCCGACAGCGCGTTCGTGCACTGGCTGAGGGCGAACATCCTGTTCGGCATGAGACGGCTGGACGATTCCGAACAGGAGTATGCGCAGGCGGTCGCGCTCGATCCCAGCGAGGTCACCTGGTCGTCCTTGGCGGAGATGTATCAGCTGCGCAGGCGTACGCCCGAAGCGATCGACGCTCTGCAACATGCGGCGGCGCTCGCGCCCAAGCCGCACTCCACTCTGGTGAAGCTGGGATATTTCTATTTGAACCTGCAACAACCCGGCGACGCGCTGAAGGCATTCAACGATGCGGCGCGCAGCGCTCCGGCGAATGTTCGCGCGGCCGATAATGGAACCTTCGATTTCATGCTGGCGCAGGGCCGCTCGGCCGCCTGGACCCAGTTGGGCGATCTGGGGAAAGCAGTGACCTATCAGGAGCAGGCGGCACAGATCGAACCCGATGCGCCGGAACCATGGCGGCGGCTGGCGAAGCTGTATCAGCGGGAGGGACGAATGCAGGATGCGGAGCAAGCTGAAGAGCGAGCGGCGGCAGCGGAGGCCAAGCGGGGACGGTAGGTCGCGACGGACGAACAGCAGGTGGAGTGCGGAGGAAGAGCACTCACCACGGAGCACACGGAGAGCACGGAGCAAGAGGAAAAGAAAAACTCCGTGCCCTCCGTGATCTCCGTGGTGAAAATCGCCCTTCCTCTGTGCTCTGCTCTTGTGTCTAAGTCGAAAATCACGCGGTTGCGGCTGGTCGACGGCGCTGGGCTACTATTTTCATCGCCGGTTGTGAGCGCCGGCGCTCATGTCGAACTCTGTGGTGAGACTACTCTTCTGATTTCGAATCGTCCTCTTCCGTCCAGAAGCGATGGCCGGTCCGGCGGATGAAGACATCTTCCAGGCTGGGCTTGTGGACGGAGACGCCCTCGATCTCGCCGGGAAATGCCTCAACCACGTCCGTAACGAAGCGGTGTCCGCTTTCGATCTCCAGCCGGACCTGGTGGTCAAGCACGGTGGGTTTCAGACTGAAGCGCTGCTCGATGCGGCGGGCCAGCGTGTCAGGTTCGTTCGATTCCAGCAGAATCACGTCGCCGCCAATTTCGCTCTTCAGTTCCGCCGGCGTGCCCAGCGCGAC
>JBARGS010000127.1:0-1955 GCA_049798495.1 Candidatus Korobacteraceae bacterium
GCGATAACTTCCTCGCTGCCCAGTCCGTTCTGCGCAGACAGCACAGCGCCATGCGGGAACAGGTGCGCGACCGGCGCGAAGGCATCGCGTGTCTGGCTGGCTTTGGTGGCGACGATGCCGAAGTCGAACTCAGGCAGCTCGCGCGGATCGGTGTGAGCCTTCAGCCGCGAGTGGAATTCATTACGGCCGGTGACGCGAATACCGCGCTGATTGATGCTGTGCGCATGCTCGTGGCGGCGAGCGAAGACCCACACTTCGGCCACGCGAGCCAAGTGGGCGGCGTAGAGGCTGCCGATGGCTCCGGCTCCGACGATGAGGATGCGTTTCATAAAAGTTTTCAGCTATCAGCTATCAGCTCTCAGCTTGTGGCTCTTAGCTTTTAGCCTTTAGCTGTTAGCAAGATCGCATCGATGGTGCGTCTGCTAAGAGCTAATGGCTAACAGCTAAGAGCCAGGGTCCACGCCACCTCGCTCGATCCTCACATTCTCTTTCAGTTCGCCGCGTCGCTTGCGCTGGATCAGATCGAACAGCGTGCTGGCGTTGTTGTGCGAGTCGTCGATGATGATGCCTTCCCGAAATAGCGCGTCCTGCAGCGCGGCGCTGATGGCGTGCAGCGGCGCGCCTCCGCCTTCGCCCATGCCTTTGGCGCCGCTGTAGCTGTGCGGCGACGGCGTCTCGATATTGCCGTACTTGATGTTCGGAATGTTGACGGCGGTGATGGGCGTATAGTCGCTGAAGGTCGAGGTCAGCATGTTGCCGTTCTCGTCGTAGGCGCAAGTTTCCATCAGCGCCGCGCCGATGCCGTGCGCCGTCGCACCGTGGACCTGACCTTCGACGATCATGGGATTGATCACCGTGCCGCAGTCGTCGACCGCCGCGTAGTCGAGAATCTTCGGGATGTAGGTTTCCTTGTCGATCTCGATGACCGCAATGTGGAGCTGCGAGGCATAGGTCAGGGTCAGGTTGCCGTATTTCTTCTCGATATCGGGAACTTGAAAAGGCGCCCGCCAGGTGTAGCGGCAATTCAGCGTGATGGGGCGCAGCTCCTCGGGAACAACCGCGGTATTGACGTTGGCGAGATTGGCCAGGCCTATGTAGGGAATCGCCTTCTCCCTGCCGCGCACGCGTACTTCCGGGCCTTGCTTGCCGGTGCCGAACTCCAGATCATCCTCGCTAGCTTGCAAGGCGAAGGCGGCCAGCTTCTTTATCTCGGCCTTCAGCAGTTGCACCGCACCGTTTACCGCCGACAAGCCGGAGACGGCGAACTGGCTGGCATAGGTACCGCTGTGGCCGGTGTGGACGTTGCGCTCGGTATCGAAGCCGACGCGCACGTTGACCATCTCGGGGCGGATGTTCAGAATGTCGGCGACCACCTGCGAGACCGTGGTCTCGTGGCCTTGACCTTGCGGCACCGAGCCGACGGCGACGATGACCTCGCCGTAGATGTCGAGCTTAGCGTTGGCGGCCTGCGAGTTGCCGGAGAAGGGCGCTTGCGGATTGACGATCTGTGCCTGGCCGAAATTGTTGGTGCCGGAGTCGAGCGTGGTCCCGATGCCAATGCCCAGCCAGCGTCCCTCATTGTGGGACTTAGTGCGCTCGGCCTGCCAGCGATCCCAGCCGATGAGATCTTTCGCGACCTGCAACATGCGGGGATAGTTTCCCGAATCGTAGACGCAGCCGCTGGGCGTGGTGTAGGGAAATTCCTCGGGACGAATGTAGTTGCGCAGGCGCATCTCGTCAGCGGGAATATTGAGTTCGTGGGCGCAGATGTCGAGGACGCGCTCCATGAACCAGAGATGCTGCATGCGCGAATAGCCGCGGTTAGGTCCTACGGGACACTTGTTAGTGACGGCCTGGGTGAAGTCGATGCGAATGTTCCGCAGGCGATAGGTCGCCGGTGTGACTTGCGACCAGATGACACAGCCCAGCGGCTCGTAGCGCGGATAAGCGCCGCA
>JBARGS010000128.1:0-2490 GCA_049798495.1 Candidatus Korobacteraceae bacterium
ACACCGAAACCACGACCGGAATGATCAGCCCTTCGAGTTCCTTGGCGTTCGTCCTGGCATTGAACTGCTTGCAGAACTCCATGATGTTGATCTGCGCCTGCCCCAGCGCCGGACCCACCGGAGGAGCCGGAGTGGCCTTGCCCGCCGCAATTTGCAACTTCACCGAACCGGTAACTTTTTTTGCCATATGATTTCCTACGCTAGTTTCGCAGGGCTTGTCGGCCCTTTGCTATTCGCCTTTCGCTATTCGCCAGATGTTCCTCGCAGCACGTGCGAATGGCCAAAAGCGAAAGAGCGGCTCTTACGTGATAACTTTTTCAACCTGTCCGAATCCGAGTTCCACCGGCGTCGACCGCCCGAAGATGGTGACCATGACCTTCAATGTCTCACGGTCTTCGTTCACCTCGTCCACTATGCCGGTAAAGCTGGCAAACGGACCTTCGCTGATGCGCACCGATTCGTTCTTCTCGAACTTAACCTTGAGCTTCGGCTTTTCCTTGCTGTCGGCGACGCGGTAGACGATCTGGTTGACTTCGTCGGACGAAAGCGGCGTCGGCTGCTGGCCGGTGCCGACAAATCCCGTCACTCGCGGCGTGCCCTTGACCACGTGCCAGACGTTGTCGTCCATATCCATCTCAACCAGCACGTAGCCGGGATAGAACATGCGCTCGCTGGTGTACTTCTTGCCGCCGCGAACTTCCGTCACCGACTCGGTGGGGATCAGCACGCGGCCGATGCGGTGTTCCAGCTCCGGGTAGGCGCGCACGCGCGATTCGATCGACTCTTTCACCTTGCGCTCGAATCCCGAATAGGTGTGGATGATGTACCACTTCATATTCGGGTTCTGCGAAGTCGTCGGCTCGCCATCGACCGTAGCGGCAGCCTGCTCGCCAGTCTTCTCGGGAGCGTCGCCCGTATCAGGCTCTGCGCCGTTGTTCTCCGATTTGATTTCTTCTTCTGTCATTTTTCCGCGCATTAGCGGTTCGCCAAATATTTCAGCATATGATCGAGGCTCTTGCCGATAATTGTGTCGACCATCCAGAAATACACGCCGAATAGAAACACGGTGATAATGACCACGCTGGTCGTGCCCTGGACTTCCTTGCGCGAAGGTGTCGTGACCTTCCGCATCTCGGTGCGCACGTCGTTGTAGAAGCTCTTGGCGCGCTGCGGCCACAACTTCAACGCACCCAGCTTGCTGTCGCCGACGCTCTCGATCGCTGCTGACTTCGCCATCTGCTACCTTTTCTCCGGCGCTCGTCGCGCCTGCACTGCGTTTCGTTCCTGCGCCTCACTGGGGCGCCTGCAATCACTGGCAGGGGCGGAGGGATTCGAACCCCCAAGTCCGGTTTTGGAGACCGGCAGTTTAACCGTTGAGCTTACGCCCCTGTTTAGCTGTCAGCCTTCAGCTATCAGCCGTCAGCCCTTGCGGGTTTCTCTGCCAAGCCTCAAGCATTTCTGCCAGCGCTTCAATCTTCCTGCCGCGTCCTACCTGGCTGTTCAGCCTTTTGGCCGAGCTGACAGCTGAGAGCTGACGGCTGACAGCTCACTTCACTTCTTTATGCGACGTGTGCTTGCGGCACGTGCGGCAGAACTTGCTGAACTCCAGCCGGCCCGTCGTCGTCTTCTTGTTCTTGGTGGTGGAGTAATTGCGATTCTTGCAATCACTGCACTGCAACGTAACGATCTCTCGAGGCATTGAACTTTTCCTTTTCGTTTACCTCGCGGATGAGCCGCGAAGCCTTGTCCGCGTCCAAGCGCGGAAATCAGCGGAGCCTGTCAATCATTCCGCCGAGAAAATTTGGGTGCCCCATCCTACGCCCGCCTTTGGCGTAGGGTGGGAGACCATCTACCGTTTCAAACCGAAGAGCTGCCGTCCCTACGGGACTCGGATTCTTCTGCTCATCTACCCAGCGCTGAAAGCCTGCCCTGAGCGTAGCCGAAGGGCGCTGGGCTAACCTCTTTCGCGCCTACGGCGCTCCATCCTTCAGACATCTGCGTTCGTACCCAAGCTCTTACTTCCACTTACGTCCCGCAAGGGCTGAATGCTGACGGCTGATGGCTGACAGCTTCCTTACGCAATAATTTCGCTAATCGTCCCGGCGCCCACGGTGCGTCCGCCTTCGCGAATCGCGAACCGCAAGCCCTTTTCCATCGCCACCGGCGTGATCAGTTCGATCTCCAGCGACACGTTGTCGCCCGGCATCACCATCTCCGTGCCCGCCGGCAGCGTTGCCACTCCCGTCACATCGGTCGTGCGGAAGTAGAACTGCGGCCGATAGCCCTTGAAGAACGGCGTGTGCCGCCCGCCTTCGTCTTTCGACAGCACGTACACTTCGCCCTTGAACTTGGTGTGCGGCGTGATCGATCCCGGCTTGGCCAGCACCATGCCGCGCTCCACGTCTTCCTTCGCCGTGCCGCGCAGCAGCAGGCCGGCATTGTCGCCCGCCAGGCCTTCGTCCAACTGCTTCTTGAACATCTCGACTCCGG
>JBARGS010000129.1:0-2210 GCA_049798495.1 Candidatus Korobacteraceae bacterium
ATCTGGAGCGGCTATGGAAAACCGCGACGCATATCGAGCTCGCCGACCTGGAGAAGCCCATTCGCAAGCCCGCGGCGAAGAAGGCGGCCGTCAAACGCGCCGCAACCAAATCATCCGCCAAGAAGACGCGCAAGCCCGTCACGCGCCCGCGTAAGAGCTCCTGACGTGAAGCTTCGCATCGCATGGATTGGCCGTACCAAGAGCTCTCCCATCCAGTCGCTCACAGCGGAATACCTGAAGCGGCTCTCTCATTTCGCAGCCTGTGAGGCGCGGGAATTGTTGTCGGAAGGTGCGCTGCTGAAGCTGCTGGAGAAGAGCGCCGCCCGCACGCAGCCGGTGCTGGTATTGCTCGATTCGCGCGGCCGCCAGCTCACCTCCGAAGAGATCGCGAACTTCCTCGAGTATCACCAGTCTCACGATACGCAGGAACTGCTCTTCGCCGTCGGCCCCGCCGATGGCTGGAGCGACTCCACTCGCTCCGCGGCCAAGGCGATTCTGTCCTTCGGCAAGATCACCTTGTCCCACGAACTGGCCCGCGTAGTTCTGTTGGAACAGCTCTATCGCGGATTCACCATCCTGAAGGGACATCCCTATCACGGCGGACATTAGCGCTATCGAATTGGCGTTTTGAAGGGGCGCAGCTTTACAGGCTGCTGAAAAAAGCGGGTTCCCGATGCTTTGTATCAGGGCACGACTTCAGTCGTGCCGTTAAGCCATTTATTTCTATTATTCCGAGCGGGCTTCAGCCCGCGAGGAGCCCGCCGCTACAACGTATCATCGTTCTTCCCGCGCGTCTGTATAAACACCGTCCCAAACCGTGTCCCCGAGCCATGCGGCTCAATCGACACCAGGTGTTCATTGTCGCTGCGGCCGGTCTTGATCTCCCAACCATCGCCCTTGGAGTCATTGCAGTCCAGCTTCGTGTCGTCCTTATGGCCGGAGATGTGAACGTTGTTGTCGCTATCGTGTCCGTTGCACACCAGCACCTCTCCAAAGCTCTTCATCTTGTCTTCATAGAAGGCTTTCACCTTGGCAGGCGGATCGTCGGTCTCGTACTCTGCCGCGATCACTTTCAACCCAAAGCCGATGGCGCCGATGTCGATGTTAGCCGAGTGACTGTCGCCGTTCTCCTTGGGCCGCAGGTGCGCGCCCGGATATACGGGAATTCCGTTGTTCACTGCCTTCTCGTTGCTGTCGACCTTGAGGTTGGCAAATGGGGTCTTGATATCGACTTTGTCATTCTTCTTGTCATCGACATCGATGCTGCACGCGCTCAACAGCAGCAACATGCCGCCAATTACAAGAGCTAGGAATGATCTTCTAGCCACGGTATTCATTGTGGTCCTCCGCTGGAATCTGGTTCTGCGCCCTTCAGCCCGGCGCCGCGCTCGGCGATACCGGGAATCGTTACCGGCAGATGTCCGGTCATCGGAATCTCGCCAAACATCGCCTTCACCGCGCTCATCTCGGAAACCTGGGCATCGGAAAATGTACATAGGTACGTTTGAATTGCCGGAAACTGGGTAGCGATATACGGATTCCCCATCGCCACAACTACGGTCTTGGGCGCCGCGCTTTGCAAGACGCGCTCCAGAACAGCCGCGGGCTCGTTTTGCAGCGCAGTCTTGTTAGTCTGCGCGCCACCCAGCGGACTCAGATATACGGCGACGACAACCTTCTGCGCTGCCGCAACCGCATCCATCACCGGCGCTTGAACTCCGGCAGCATTCCGCGCGTCAATGTAAAACACCTTCGCGTCGGGAATGCGCAAGTGTGTCTGATGCTCCAGCACGCGGCCGTCGTCATAACGACTGTCGTCGGTAAAAATCAACACGACGGTCTGTTGGCAGTTCTCCGCTGCTGAATGATACGCATTTTGTGGCGCTTTAGTTCCCGCCACAGTCGCCACCAGCGGCAACACCTGATGATTATCCCGCACCAGTGTTACCGCGCGATCCGCGATCTCCTGCGCCAGCGCCAGGCTTTCCGGCCTGGCGACAATCCGGTTGACCGCGTCGATGTCCACCTGCGTCGCCTGGTTCAGCCCGACCGACGCCTTGGCGCGTAAAATCTTCAGCACCGACTGGTCGATTCGCGACTCGGGAATCTCGCCGCTGCGCACCGCCTGCAATAATCCTTTGTAGGAGCTCTCAAGCTCGGAGAAGCTGAGCAGCACGTCGTTTCCGGCCTTCACCGCTTCCACCGCAGCC
>JBARGS010000130.1:0-2329 GCA_049798495.1 Candidatus Korobacteraceae bacterium
GATTAGGACATCGTTTGGCAGTGGTTGCGAGAATGATTTCACTGGCGAACCCACCACGACGATGTGTCACGCTTCGCTATATCGCAGATGGCATAGTTCGAGGCTTCGCCGCAGAATCTCGCACCCGTCCGGCTCGGAGGTGGGGTCACTCCCCTGATTCCGTCCGCTTTACGTGCTTGTTTGG
Organism: Candidatus Korobacteraceae bacterium; assembly: GCA_049798495.1. GTDB lineage: Bacteria > Acidobacteriota > Terriglobia > Terriglobales > Acidobacteriaceae > Bog-257. Next base: position 185 of record JBARGS010000130.1, read on the forward strand.
CCCGGCTTGAAACCTATAATCAAGGTGCTCTGGACGAAAACGTCTCCACCGGACCGGCTCGTGGCGATTCTGGGCTCGCTTTGTGCCCGAGGCGCCGCGGTGTTCGGACCTTTCTCCAGATGGCGATCCCCCTCCACAAACTAAGGAGCCGCCGCAACCGGACGCGCCGCCTTTCCTCGCACACTCTTTGGCTGTTCAGCTCGCTGGCATTGCTGCTCGTCTTGGCGGGCGCCAGCCTCGCTGCGCCACCCGCCAGTTCGGCCACCCGCAAGGAGCAGGCGCGCGAAGATTTCGATAAAGCCGAGGAGATGCGGGAGGCGCTGAACGGACGTCCCGCGGATCAGCGGACCCATAAAGATTATCAGCACGTAGCGGATGCCTACCGGAAGGTCTATTACGTCTGCCCGTCGTCCAGCAAAGCCGATGCGAGCGTGGTTGCGGTCGCCGAACTCCTGGCGGAGATGGGCCGGCAGTTTCAGCCTGGCGAGAAGGACCTGCACGCCGCCATTAGTCAGTACGAGTTCCTGCGGCGCGAATATCCGGGCAGCAAGTATCGCTTCCAGGCGCTGTTTACCATCGGCCAGATTTATAAGGAAGACCTGGGCGACAATGATGCCGCTCGCGAGACGTTTGAAGATTTCCTGAAGCACTATCCGCGCAACTCGCTGGCGCCGCAAGCCAAGCAAGCGTTGGCGGAACTGAATCAGCCAGCGCCGGCCAAGAAGGCGGTCGAAGAAGCGCACAACGACGAAGCTCCTGCTCCTGCCGTGGAGACGGCTGCCCAGCCGGCCGGCAAGAAAAAGTCCGGACTCGCCCTGGTTACGGGGATCCGGCACTGGTCGACGCCCGACTATACACGCGTGGCCATCGACATCGACGAGGAGGTGAAGTACGAAGCGGGGCGGGTTCCCGATCCGGACCGCATCTTCTTCGATCTGTCCGATACCAAGCTGGCGTCGGTGCTGGTGGGTAAGAGCTTCGAGGTGCAGGACGGCTTCCTGAAGAAGATCCGCGTGGCGCAGTACCAGCCGGGATCGACACGCGTGGTGCTGGAAGTCGCCGACGTCTCCGATTACTCAGCATTCCTGCTGCCCAATCCTTACCGGCTGATCATCGACATCCACGGCGGTCAGCCGCAATCGGCAACGCAGGTGGCTCGCGCCAATGCGTCCGCGCCGGCGGGAAGTAGCGATCGCTCGATCACCGCGATCGAGATGGAAAAGCCGTATCGCTCGGTCGAGAAGGCGAACCAGGCGGCGAAGGGCAATGCCGCTCCCACTTCTGCCGCGGCAAAAAATGGAGCGCCGGCGACCGATGAAAGTTCGAGTCGCCGCACCGTCGCGAAGACACAAGCGCCTGCGCCAATCACGCCCAGGACGACGCCTCACAAGGTGGTGGTGGATGATGGCGACGAGGACGATGCAGACTCGGCGAGACCTACTTCTGGCGTCGAAACACCTACGAAAGACAACCCCGCCTCTAGCGAGGCGAGTGGAAAGTCGAAAGCGAACACCACGGTCGCCGCAGCTAAGCCGCCGGACCCCCTGTTCGCGGGACCACGCGACAGCAGCGGTCCGGAATTGAAGGCCACGACGCAGCCCACGACCTCGCCTACCGCAGTCGCGGTCGCTCCCAGATCGAAAGAGCAAACCAAGAAAGGCACGAAGATCTCAGCCGCAAATACTCCCGCGGCTCATGAAGCCGCGCCGACTTCCGCCGGCGACCGCAGCCTCACGCGCGCGCTGGGGCTCAAGATCGGCCGCATCGTAGTCGATGCCGGCCACGGTGGTCACGACACCGGTACCATCGGTCCCAATGGATTGATGGAGAAGGACCTGGTGCTGGATGTGGCGCTGCGGTTGGGGAGGCTGTTGGAGACGCGGCTTGGAGCCGACGTGATCTACACGCGCGACGACGACACCTTCATCCCGCTGGAGACGCGCACCGCCATCGCCAATGAGCATCAGGCCGACCTGTTCATCTCGGTACACGCCAACTCCAGCAGCGATCCGTCGGCCCGCGGCGTCGAGACGTACTACCTGAACTTCACCTCCAATCCGGATGCTCTGGAAGTGGCGGCGCGAGAGAACGCCGTCTCGCAGAAGTCGATCTTCGAGCTTCAGGATCTGGTGAAGAAGATCACGC
>JBARGS010000131.1:0-18947 GCA_049798495.1 Candidatus Korobacteraceae bacterium
GCACCAGGGTTTGCAATTGGCGGCGGAATCGCGTGATAAGGTGACAGTCATTTTGACTACCTGTGTGCGGTGATGCATTGCGATTGAAAATTGTTCAGGCGGGAGAGTTGGTGCTGCGGCAACAGGCACGCGAATTGTCACGCCACGAAATCCTGGGCGCCGAAACGCAACAACTGATCGAACACATGCGGGACACGATGCGCGACGCTCCCGGCGTAGGTCTAGCCGCGCCGCAGATCGGAGTCTCGCTGCAACTGGCCGTCATCGAAGATCGGCAGGAGTACCACGGCAAGCTCAGCGCAGCGCAATTGGCCGAGAGGCAGCGACAGCCGATACCCTTCCACGTCATTATCAATCCCAGGCTAGTTTCCACCGCGGAGGCTTCCGTGGAGTTCTTCGAAGGTTGTCTAAGCATGACCGGATACGCGGCCGTCGTTCCGCGCAAGTCAGCGGTCACAGTCGAATGCCTCAATGAACGAGCGGAGCCGCAGCGCATGGAAGCCACAGGCTGGTACGCGCGGATTCTGCAACATGAGATCGATCATCTCCGGGGAGTTCTGTACACCGATCGCATGCTCGCACGGACTCTTGCAACGCTGGAGAATCTTGAGCGAATCTGGAAGGATGTGCCGACCGTCGAGGTCCGGGCGAAACTTGGGATTGAGCTGGCGTGAAAAGATCGCTATTCGCCTTTCGCTCTTCGCCTTTCGGTCTGCCGATCAGACGACCAATAGAGTTGCTGCCCTGATTAACCCAGACTTCCTGGTGCGAGCGGTGCCTGTGTTTGCCATGTAACGCTCTGGCGAAAAGCGAAAGCTCAACAGCAAAGAGCGCTATTGTCCCGAGTAATATCCCTCCCTGGCCTGCACGATGAGATCTTTGTTCGTGGTGGTCACGGTAATCTTGTGATAGCCAGGTTCGGCGGCAGCTTTGTCCGGCGTGTACCCGAGGCTGTACTGGTTGCGTAGCTCTTCTTCAATCTGGGTATAGATCTGGTCGATCGGCTCCTTCTTAGAGACTTCGAAGAAGCGCCCGCCTGTCTCTTTCGAGATGCGTTGCAGAACTTTCTTGCCGTCGGGATGCGACATCTGCTGCGGGTAGCCGCCTCCGCCACGACCGCCGCCTCCACCGGGATAGCCCCAACCACCGCGTCCCATGCCCCCGCCGCCCATGCCGCCGTGGCTGAAGCCCTGGTGGCCGTAGGCGTCCGGATCGGCGTAGAGAATCGAATAGACCAGGGTATTCGAGCGCTGTGCCGTCTCAATCGCACGATCCAGGCTCACCTTGCTGCCTTCGTCCACTCCGTCGGTGAGCAGGATCAGGGCCTTGCGGCCTTCCTGTTTACGCATCAGCTCATCCGAGGCCAGGAAGACGGCGTCATACAATGTGGTACCGCCTCCGTTGCGATGATGCCCGCCACCTCCCCCGCCGCCGGGAGAACTCCCGCCCGCATCCTGGAAGTTCGGCATATCGAGCTTGTCCAGCGCCGCCTCCAGCTTCTGCCGCGACGAGGTCAGATCCTGCAGCAGCTCGATGTCCCAATCAAAGTGGATGATGAAGGCCTTGTCCTTGTCGACGCGCATCAGGTCGTTGAGAAAGCCGTTACTGGCGATACGCTCCTGGTCGAGCACGCGGCGCTGGCTCATGCTGGTGTCCACCAGCAAGCCAAGCGTGAGCGGCATGTCGGTTTCCTTGGCGAAGTAACGGATGCTTTGCGGGTGGCCGTCCTGCTCCAGCTTGAAATCGTCTTTGGTCAGGTTGTTGACGATCTGGCCGTGCTTATCGCGCACCGTGGCGAGCACGTTGACCACCTTGACATCGGAGGAAAAGGTGGGGGTCGGAGTTTGCGTCTCCTGGCTGGGCAGGGATTGACACGCCAGCAGCAAGAGAATCGCCGGCGTAAGCCAGCGGCATGTCAACACGGAGAATAGTGGCAAGCCCATGATTGGAAGGTACCGCAAACTGAAACACTTTGCTGCCGCGGAAGTTGTCGGCGGGAAATATTGCGGAAATCGTGGAACTCTTGCCCGCCAAATGACGAAATGAGGTTCACAGCGACCCTTACGCTGTTTACGCCTTAAGTAACATTCTCATGTGGTAATCTCAGGTGTTACTCTGGTTTTAAAGTCGTGCGTCCCAGTTCGAGTGGATATTGGAAGGTGTGGGAACGGAAGAGATTATGCAGGTGGCGATTCAAATGTCGAATTGGCAACTGGCCGTTCTTATTGTTCTCCCATCTTTGGTAACTCTGGGCGCCTGGCTTAACAACAACAGCCGGATCGGCGATATCAGCGCGCAATTACTGCAGTTTCGCCAGGAAGTCGGCCAACGCTTCGGTGAGATTGATCAGCGCTTCCGCGACGTAAACTTGCGTCTGGACGTCCTCACCGGCATTGTGAACGATATTGACAAACGGGTCACCCGGGTCGAAGCTCGTTTGCACATGGAATAATGTTACTGTGTCCAGCTTTCGGCGCGCTGGCGGAAACTCCATCCGGCGGTTTTCCTCGGACGAACAACCTGTGAATCTGCTGGATTTAAGGCGTTCGGTGGAGTGCACCTTTGCGCCTGTTTGTCATACACTGTAGGCACCGTCCATCACTAGAAAGAATTAGTAAGGAATGTCATCCAACGGCTTTCATAGCAGTTCCTCGCGGTTCAGCAACATGCGTTCGCTGTTCAGCATGTTCTCCAGCGATCTCGCCATCGATCTGGGAACTGCCAACACGCTCGTCTACGCGCGCGGCAAGGGGATCGTTGTCAACGAGCCCTCGATTGTCGCCATTAACAAGAACACCGGTGAAGTAGAAGCTGTGGGCAAGGAGGCCAAGGAGATGCTTGGCCGTACCCCCGGCAACATTGTCGCCATCAAGCCCATGAAGGACGGCGTCATCGCGGACTTCAAAGTCACCGAGAAGATGCTGAACTACTTTATCCAGAAGGCGCACAACCGCAAGATGCTGGTGCATCCGCGCATCGTGATCGGCGTGCCGTCGGAGATCACGCAGGTGGAGAAGCGCGCCGTCATGGACTCGGCTTATCGCGCCAAGGCCAGCGAGGTGCACCTCGTCGAACAGGCGATGGTGGCCGCGATCGGCGCAGGTTTGCCCATCACCGAGCCCAGCGGCAACATGGTGGTCGATATCGGCGGCGGCACAACCGACATCGCTGTCATTTCGCTCAGCGGCATTGTGTATTCGCGCTCCGTCCGCATGGCCGGCAACCAGATGGACGAGTCGATCATGAATTACCTGAAGCGCAAGTACAACCTGCTGATCGGCGAGCGCACGGCCGAGCAGATCAAGATCGAGATCGGCTCCGCCTATCCGCTGGAGCGGCCGCTGACCATGGAGATCAAGGGCCGCAACCTGATCGAGGGCGTGCCCAAGACGATCACCATCGACGACAGCGAGATTCGCGAGTCGCTCAGCGAATGCGTTTCCACCATCATGAACGCCATTCGCGTCGCGCTGGAGCGCACGCCTCCGGAGCTGTCAGCTGACATCAGCGACCGCGGTATCGTGCTGACCGGCGGTGGAGCGCTGGTGAAGAATCTGGACAAGCGCATCCGCGAGGAAACCGGATTGCCGGTGTCGATCGCCGACGACCCATTGTGCAGCGTGGTTCTCGGCACGGGAAAAATGTTGAGCGACTTCAAGCTGTTGCGGAAGATATCGATTGACTAGAAGGCGCAGGGCGTTGTTTTGAATTGTCATCACGAGCGCAGCGAGGGATCTGCTCTCCCCCGCATCGCGTTGGGCTCCCGGGACCGCGTTTGAACCGTGACTGGCACTTCTGGGTGTATATCGTGGCGAGCAAGTCGCGACGCATTTACACCGGCGTCACCAATGACCTTGGCCGTCGCGTGCGAGAACATAAGGCCGGCGAGATCGAGGGCTTTACGCAGCGGTACAGGATCAATCGCCTGGTGTACCACGAAGGCTTTCGCTACATCGATAACGCGATTGAGCGAGAGAAGCAAATCAAGAGTTTTGATCGCGCGAAGCGGGTGGCTTTGATTGAAGCTACGAATCCGACGTGGGACGACTTGTCTGAGGAGTGGGGAAAGCCGGTTGCGTCGCTGAGAGTTTCGGCGGATGAGAAGAAAGCAGATCGCTCGCTGCGCTCGTGATGACAATTCGAAACTGAGACGATTGAGAACACTTCCGTTCCCCAAAGCAGTGTAGTTTATGGACACATTCCTCGGCCGCTATAAGAATCTGATCGTGCTGGCGGCCATTCTGTTCGCCCAGATCATCGCGCTGGCGGTGCAGGTTCGCCGGCCCTCCGACGCGGGCGAAACGCGGCTGATACGCCTTTGGGCAGTCTCCGCCGTAACTCCTATCGAGAAATTCGTAGTCCATAGCCAGCAGTGGGTGCAGGGTCTGTTTACGAATTACGCCTACCTGCGCGGTGTTCGCCGTGAGAACCGCGAACTCAAAGCTGAGATCGAGCGCATGAAGATCGACGACGCGCGCCTGAGCGAAGACGCCCGCATGGCGCGGCGGGTTCAGGCTCTGCTGGCTTTCAAGGAGCAGTACGTCGACTCGACCATCGCGGCGCAGGTGATCGGAACCAGCGGCAGCGAGCAGTCGCGCGTGCTCTACATCGACAAGGGCTCCAGCGATGGCATCAAGACCGACATGGCGGTCATTACCCCGACCGGCATCGTCGGCAAGATCGTGCAGGTGTTTCCCGACTCGTCGCAGGTTCTGCCGATCAATGACCAGTTCAGCGGGGTGGGTGCGGCGCTCAAGGATTCGCGCCTGCAAGGCATTCTGAAAGGAGCGCCCAACGGCGCGACCACGCTGCAGTACATCATGAGCGACGAGAAGGTTGTTCCCGGCGAAGACGTGATTACCAGCGGCGGCGATCGCATCTTTCCCAAAGGATTGCCGGTGGGCAAGGTGGTCGCAGTCGAGCCGGGCAAGGATCTGTTCCTCAATATTCGTGTGTTGCCATCGTCGCGGCTCGACGGTCTGGAGGAGGTGCTGGTCGTAACTAAGATCACGGAGAAGATGCCGGACGCCAAGGACCTTGGCCCGTTGCGCGCATCAGACATTCTTGCTGAGCGCCTGCCCACCGTTCCGACCAAGACCGAAGTAGATGCCGCGGGCAATGCCAAGCCAGGCGGCGCGACGACAGCGGCTCCCGGGACTACTCCTGCCGGAGCCACCACCAAGCCGGTTGCAGGCGCCGTAACTACGACTGCGAATAAGCCTGGCGCGGGACCAACGACAAGTCAGCGGACAGCTACTCCAGCCACAACGCCGGGGACGAATGGGACTTTGAGACCGAAGCCAGTCATTCCCGCGCAGAATCGCGCGACCAGCGTGAAACCCGCGAACCAGCCGACTGCAACGCCGGGCGGGGAAGCGGGGTCACACAGCAGCGAAGCGGGATCGCAGACTGGCAATGGCGAATCCACCGCCGCGCCGAAACAATCGAAACCAGCTCCGGAGCCGGCTCCCGCCGTGCCGCCCGAGCAACCCGCTACTCCTCCCGCAGGAGCGCCGCCACAGCCATGAGCACGCGTGTGATGCCATTTCGCGGCAGCCTTACCTCGCGCGAGCAGATCTCGGTTTACGACTTCAGTTGGGCTGCGGTGATCTTCATTCCCCTGGCCGCGATTCTGATCCAGATCTTCATTCCGGTGAAGTTTCGCTTCCTGCCGATCGTCGACCTTCCGTTCATGGTCACGATTTTCTTCGCGGTGGCCCGCCGCAATCCCATTAGCGGCTGCCTGACCGGATGCCTGATCGGACTAGGCCAGGACCTTTTCGCCGGTCCCAATCACTACCTGGGGATGTACGGCATCGCGTTGACGGTGATCGGCTATCTGGCTTCGTCTCTGGGAGTGAAGATCGATGTCGAGAATCCCGGCTCGCGCTTTCTGATCACCTATGTCTTCTTCCTCATCCATCAGGGGGTGTATTACGGCGTGGCACATGGCCTGCTGCGCCAGGGCTTGCAGTGGAGCTGGAGCCACACGGCAATTTCCGCGCTGGCCAATGCGGTCATCGGGGTGTTCGTCTTCAAATTTTTGGACAGGTTCAAGCAGAGGTAGCGGTCTGGCGTCTCGGGCGCAGCATAAGAGGGCGGCCTTCTCAACAGCCGTTACGTAATAGCTTCCACCTTATAACCAATTCGCCATTTTCCCCCGCTGTGCTGCGGCGAATCGGTCTACAATAGACACGCATCCCGATCAGTCACTCGTCGAAAATCAAAGGATCTCCCGCCGCGGACGGCTACCTCTAATGAGAATAGCTGCCCGGGCGCAGGACGGAACAGTATGCCGGTTGCGCAACATCGCAACTGTCGCCAGCGAAAGATGTAGATGTTAGGTCGCGAGGAAAAAGTCTCTCAGCTCCGGCTCACCGCAGTTCAGTACATCCTGCTGGGAATATTTTTGATTCTTGCCTTCGGGCTGTGGCGCCTGCAAGTGGCGCGCAACGATTATTACAACAATCTCGCCGAACAGAACCGCATCAAGCAGGTCCCGATGCTGGCGCCTCGCGGCAAGATCCTCGACCGCGAAGGCCGCATCATCGTCGACAACTACCCGTCCTTCTCTGTGCTGCTGATGCGCGACCAGAATCGCGACTTGCAGGCGGATGCAGACAAGATTGCCGCCGGGTTGCACATGCCGCCTGACGAATTACGGGCTCGTCTGAAGCGCATGGCTGCTGTTCCCGGATATCAGCCGCTGTTCCTGAAAGACGACATCACGCCCGATGAACTCGCCTTCATCGAATCGCATCGCGCCGAGCTGCCGGAGCTGGAGACGATCACCGTCCATCGCCGCCTCTATCCCAAGAATGGTTTCATGGCGCACGTCATCGGTTATGTGGGCCAGGTCAGCGAGGACATGCTGAATCAGCCGCAATGGGAGCTCTACAATCCCGGCGACATTGTTGGCATGTCCGGGGTCGAGCAGTACTACAACGATATCCTGATGGGCAAGAACGGCTATCGCCAGGTGCTGGTCAACAGCCGCGGCAAGGAAGTGGGAACCCTCAGCGATGTGTCGGCAGTCCCCGGCAAGCAACTCAAGCTGACTATCGATCTCGATATGCAGATTGCCGCCGAGGAGGCGCTGCAAGGCAGGAACGGCGCCATCGTGGCCATGAATCCGCAAAACGGCGAAATCCTGGCGATGGTAAGCCGGCCGGCGTTCGATCCCAACGAATTTTCGGTTCGCATCACGCGTGACGAGTGGAATGCGCTGGTAAACGATCCCGGCAAGCCGCTGCTCAACAAGGCGATTCAGGCGCAGCTCGCGCCCGGGTCCGTGTTCAAGGTGATTATGGCGACCGCCGGACTACAGGAAGGAATTGCGCAGGACCTGGTTATTACCTGTGGCGGCGGTAAGACGTTCTATGGTCGCTTCTTCAAATGCTGGATTGCCGGACATGGATCGCATGGCACCGTAGGCATCACGAAGGCCATCTACCAGTCCTGCGATTCGTACTTCTACACGCTGGCGGAGAAGCTGGGCATCGAGAAAATTGCCAAGTGGGCCACCATGCTGGGACTGGGACAGAAGACCGGCGTCGATCTCCCGCAGGAGGTCTCCGGCGTAATGCCGTCGGAGGAGTGGAAGATTAGGAACTTCAAGCAGAAGTGGTATGCGGGCGAGACCATATCGGTAGGAATCGGTCAAGGCGCGGTGGCGACCACTCCCATCCAACTGGCGCGGGCGGTGGGTGCGGTGACCAGCGACGGCGTGCTGGTGCGGCCTCACATTGCTTTTCCCGATCAGTTCCCGCCAAATTTCCGGCAGGTGTCGCTGTATAACGCCAAGACCCAACTTCCACTGGACCACGACAACTGGGTCACGATCACCGACGCCTTGGCGCAGGTCGTGTCGCCGGTAGGGACTGCGCCCAGCGCGCGCTTGGTGGGAATCGACTTCGCGGGCAAGACCGGCAGTGCGCAGACCGTCTCGAACCAGTTGAAAGCCAAGATGAGCGGCAGCGAAAAAAGCAAGTTTAAAGACAATGGCTGGTTCGTCGGCGTAACTCCTCGGCGCAATCCTGAGATCGTAGTGGCGGTGTTGTTGGAAGAGGGTGAGCACGGATATTTTGCCGCGCGTGCGGCGTCGCAGGTGATCAAGGCATATGTGGAGAAGCAGCGGCGCATCCAGACCAACGTAGCCAAGGCGAGCGCTCCCGCTCAGGCCAACAAGCAGGCCGAGGTTGCCGCGGTTTGGCATGAGGGCGACCCCAAGAATCCCGACAAGTTGCAGGCCGGACGTTTCAACATCCCGACGGATGGTGTTGCCAAGCCGGTAAAAGCCGCGCCCGGCGTAGAGAGCGCGGACAAGCCTCTCCCGGCTGCGACTCTGGAAGCGACCGAGTCTCACTCCGAGATGGCGCATCCGGAAGTTGAGGCATCCCCTCCCCCCGAGCCGCCGCCTTCCGATGCGAGCCAGCCCGGACCGTCGACGCCGGCCAAGAAGAAGGCGCCAGCGTCCAAGCCGACTGCGCCTCCCGCCATGGCTCTTCCCGAGAGGCGTCCGTGAGCCGTTACGTTTCCTTCCGCGATTTCGACTGGGTGCTGCTCGTCCTGGTGTTGTTGATCTGCGCGCTGGGCGTGGTGGAAATCTACAGCGCCACGTTGAGCACAAAGTTTGCCGGCGTACACATCAAGCAGGTGTATTGGATCTTGGGTGGCGTGGCGCTGATGTTCATGGTCAGCGCGCTCAACTACCAGGCGCTGCTGGAGCGTGTACCGCTTTTGTATTTGATCTCCATCGCTTCGCTGCTGGCGGTGGAAGTATTCGGCAAGAAGTATCTGGGCGCGCGACGCTGGGTGCAGTTAGGCTCGTTCCACTTTCAGCCGTCGGAATGGGTGAAGCTGGTTCTGATTCTTGCCATGGCGAAGTACTTTGCCGACACCAAAACAGAGTGTACGGCGCAGGACATCGTCAAGGCGGGAGCGCTGGTGGGCGTTCCGATGTTGATGGTGCTGGTTCAGCCGGATCTCGGCACTGCGCTGACCTATTTGCCAATCGCCATCATGGGTCTGTTCCTGGGCGGCATGAAAGCCAAACATGCGCTGGTGATCGTTGTGGTAGGTGCGCTGCTCGCACCCGTGGCGTGGCACGTCCTGAAGCCGTACCAGCGTGATCGCCTTACCAGCTTCATGGAGCCGGAGGCCGACGCCCAAGGCCACGGATATCAGGTGATTCAATCTTTGGTGGCGGTCGGTTCCGGGGGCATCTTCGGCAAAGGGACGGCTCAAGGAAGCCAGACCCAAGGACAGTTCCTCCCTGTCCCGCATACCGACTTCATCTTCGCGGCTTTCGCCGAGGAACACGGCTTCATAGGCGCGATGGGCTTACTCCTGCTATACTTTATCGTGCTGATGCGTTTGATCCAGAACGCTCAGACGGCTCCCGACCGGGCAGGTGCCTTCGTGGTCATGGGTGTGGTTGCGGTACTCGCGTTCCATCTCCTGGTCAACGTTGGAATGGTGGTGGGTTTCATGCCGGTCACAGGTATACCCTTGCCGCTCATGAGCTATGGAGGATCATCAGTACTGTTCATGTTCCTAGCCTTGGGGATTGTGATGAACATCCGCATGCGCCGGTTCGTGAACTGAAGATCACTAGATTCGTCGTCGAATGCGCCGTTGGGGCGCGAATGTATAAGGCCGGCCGCATCCGCCGGGAAGCCGCACCAAACGAATATTCAGGTTTCCGAAGGATGAAAAAGATTACGACCGCCCTCACGCACGAGGGCACTCACCGGCCGCAAGGAGAATAGGCCGGATAGGATTGCAAGGCGCGCTGCGGGAGGCAGGAAACGGCCCCTCGGCAAAGGCTGAGGATGACGCCACAAACCTCGAACGACGCGCTCGATACGGTGCTTAAGATTCCACAAAGTGTTGCATTACGAATCAGGTCGGCGTCCCCGCCGGGCATAACTCCCGGTGCGCCTCCGGCCTAGTCACCTGTCTCCGTACTCCTGTCCCTCCGTCGCTTGCGTCCGGGTTGAACCGGAGCGTCCATGAACAAAGAACTTTACGTGTCCTCTACGCCGCACGAAACCAAAGTGGCGTTGATGGAAGACGATCAGCTCGCCGAAGTTTTCTTCGAGCGGGAAAACGAATACACCTTAGCGGGATCGATTTACAAAGGCCGCGTCACCCGCGTGCTTCCCGGTATGCAATCGGCGTTTGTCGATATTGGACTGGAGCGCGACGCGTTCCTCTACGTCTCCGACTTTCTCGAGCTGACCGGCGATGAAGAAGAGGACGAGGAGTTCGGCGCAATTCCTGCGCCCCGCGGCACGATCGAAGTAGGGAAGCCGCAAGCAGCCGAAGAATCTCGTTCCACCGAAAACCAAACCACATTTCTTGGACCTGAGACCGACGAGGAAACGGAAACCTTTGTCGAGGACTTCTCAGCTCCTGCCGAGGAGCAATCCACAGCCGAAGGAGAAAGCGAGTCCTCGGGCGAGGATCGCAAATCAGGAGATGGCGCTCGCCGTTGGCGCGGACGTCGTCGTCGCGGCGGCCGCCGCGGTCGCGGCGAAGAGCGCGATACGCGAGTCGAGTCGGCTCCCGAACCAGCTGCACCGGCGGAAGAAGCTCCGCGTGCACGCTCCGCACCGCCCCCCGCATACGCGCCGATGATGCTGCCGGGAGAGTCGATTTCGAAGTATAGAAACCTGGCTCCGGCGGCGACGGAAAGTGCAGTTGAACCGGAACCCGCAGCAACTGCTGCGGTGGAAGACTTCACTCCTCCGCAAATGCCCGCCGCGACAGCTGACACCGTGCAGGACGAAGTTGAGGAAGAAGCTGCCCATCTAGATCAGGGATTTAATGTCGCCGACCCGGAGCCGCAGCAACCTGTTCCTCCGGTTGAGACTGCCGCCCCCTCCGAAGCGACGCCCGCTGTTGAAGAGCAACAGGCGGGCAAGAGGGGACGAGGGCGATGGGGTTGGCGTCGTAAGGCCGCACTGGCTGCCGAGGAAGCAGCGGCGGTTGTGCCGGGGGAAGAGACAGCGAACGCCGAGAAGGCCTCGCGAGAAACCGCGCAAGAAGATCGTCCGGATAGCGTCCTGGCTGCCGAAGCAGGACACGACGAAACTGCGATATCCCACAATGTGGCACAAGCGGCTGCGCTCGATGTGCCGTCGAGCGACGAAGTGGTCGCCCAGCAACGAGAATCGCAGGATTCTTCAGCATCTGAGAACACCGTAACCAGCGCGGCCATGAACGAGCAGCCGCAAGAGGTGCAGTCGGAGCATGAGGTCGACACGCCGGCGGGCAGTTACGAACTCTCCAATCCCGAGCAACTCGCCGCTCCTTCCGTCGCTCCCGAAGGTCGCACTCTTGAGCATGAAGTGTTGGAGGACGAGGAAGCGGAGTTCCAGCCGGTCCCTAGCGACCTGGGCGCGATGAGCGAGGTTGCGGGCGACGAAGAGCTTGTACTGGAAGAAGAAACTCTCGACTCCGACGATTACTCGGACCGCTGGGTTCCGAAGATCGCCGACGTTGACGAAGACGAGGTTCTCGCCGCTGAAATGCGTGGCGAAAAGATTTACGCCGCCGAGGAAGAGGGCGAGGACGAGGAAGAGAACGGCGAAGAGGAAGCTGAGGAAACCAACGGTCGCGCGGAGTTGCGGGCCTCAGCCTCTACCGCGGGTTATCAGCAACGTAATGCGGAGCGGCCTGCCTATGGGCGGCGTAACTATCGCGATCGCGGCGGCCGTGGGGGCTCGCGCCGTAATGTGCGCGCTCGTCCCAACAACAGCCGCAACCAGCCCCTCATCACCGACCTGCTGAAGGAAGGGCAGGAGGTGCTGATCCAGATTGCCAAGGAGCCCATCGGCAAGAAGGGCGCGCGCATCACCAGCCATATCGCCCTGCCCGGGCGCTTCCTGGTGTATATGCCGACGGTGAATCATATCGGCGTGTCGCGCAAGATCGCCTCCGATGAAGAGCGCCAGCGCCTGAAGCGCATCGTGGGCAGCGAGCGCGAGAACGGCCAAGGCGGCTTCATCGTGCGCACCGCAGCCTCGAATATCAAGGAAGAAGATCTTCGCGCCGACATTCGCTTCCTGAAGCATCTGTGGAGCGAGATCAAGAACCGCGCCGACAATGGCAAATCGCCAGCCCTGATTTATCACGACCTCAACCTGGTGGAGCGCGTGTTGCGCGACCAGGTGAACGCCGACTTCTCGCAGATCTGGGTCGACGCCGAAGACGAGTACGAGCGCGTGGTGCGCTTCGCCAACCGCTTCCAGCCGTCGCTGGTCCGCCGCATCAAGCTCTACACCAAGGACACACCGCTGTTCGAGCAGTTCGGTATCCAGGATGAAATCAATCGCTCGCTGAAGTCGAAGGTCTGGCTCAAGAGCGGTGGACACATCGTTATCAACCAGACCGAAGCGCTGGTAGCCATCGACGTCAACACCGGCAAGTATGTCGGCAAGACACAGCGGCTGGAAGACACCATCGTGAAGACGAACGTCGACGCCATCAAGGAAATCGTGCGGCAGATTCGCCTGCGCGATCTGGGCGGCATCATCGTCATCGACTTTATCGACATGGATGAGCGCAAGAACCGCCAGAAAGTCATGATGGCGCTGGAAGAGGCGCTGCGCAACGATCGCGCTCCCTCGAAGGTTCTACAGTTCAACGATTTTGGATTGGTGGCCATCACCCGCAAGCGCGTGAAGCAGTCGCTCGAGCGGACGCTGGCTGAGCCGTGTCCGTATTGCACCGGAGCGGGCTTCGTTAAATCCGTGCCGACAGTGTGCAACGAGCTCTACATCGAGATGCGCAAGATGGTCAAAGTTCACGACAAGGACGACATCACCCTGCGCGTGAATCCCGAGGTCGCCAAAGCGCTGAAGGCCAACAATGGCAAGCTCATCGGCGAACTGGAAGAACTGACCGGCAAGACGGTGCTGGTAAAGAGCGATCCCGCGCTGCACCAGGAGATGTTCGATATTCACTAGGGCATAGTGTTCGACGAACGCTGACAAGAGTCGGGCCCAAGTGCCCGGCTTTTGTTTTTGCTGTCGGACTTACCGCAGCTTACGCAGGCCAACTTCGAAGCGCCTAAGCACGGGCTGCCAGGGCCGTAGCTTCGGTAAACCGGTCCTTCAGTGAAAGGAATGGTTCTTCCAAATACTTCCGAGATAGCAATGCGATCGCGAAGGACCCTCCAACCATCACCGCCGCCCGCACCCATACTGCTCCAGAGATACCGACGTAAAACCAAACGGGAATGTTAAAGCGGTCCACCAGATACTGGTAACCGTCGCCGACGGAAAGATGCACCAGGTACAAGCAATAGCTCAACGCGCCGCTCAACTGCAGGAAGCGCCATCGCAAAGCGGCGGTCAAAGTTGTCCCACGATAGGCTACGACCAGCACAAAGCAAGCGGCAAACATGAGATAGGCTTGGGTATTTCGAAAGCCGACAGAAAACGGAGTGAACGGCTCCAGTAATTGAAAGGGTATTCCTACGATGGTTAGCAAGGCGAGTAAGGCAGTAAGCACGCAGGCAATTCGAACGCTCGATTTCTTGCTCGCAAACCTCGACCTGGCCCAGATAGCCATCAGGGCGCCGGTTGCCAGCCCGTCCAGTTGGAACCATGTGCCCACATAGATGAAGATCTGCTCCACGCCGTGCAGCATACAAATCCAACGAAGAAAAGGCGAAGCGAGAAAGATCAGGCTCAAAACAATCACCAGAGTTCGCCGTTTCAACAAAAATACCGTCAAGGGCCACAGTAGATAAAAGTGCTCTTCCACCGCCAGCGACCAGAGAACTTCCGGACCATGAGGCCTGCTTATCCCGAGAGGGATTGCCATGTTGGCTCCGAACACAGAGCTCAACAGGAAGTACGATCCATAGCCTCGGTAGAGAATCGACCAGACAATCACCGCGGCGAAATACAAGGGCATGATTCGCAATACGCGCCGCATGTAGAAATTCCTGAAATAATGCGGACGGCCCTTAGAGCCTAACAGGACGCCGGTAATCAGGAAGCCTGAGAGCACGAAGAACAACTGAACGCCTAGCCAACCGTGCCTTAGAACGAAGAGGAATAGCAGCGGAACAGAATCGAAAGCTCCAGGGCTGTTCGACAACCAGTATTTAGGAGCGTTCGCAAACCCGTAAAGAATGTGAAGGAGGAGCACCAGCCAGATGGCAATTCCCCGGACGCCGTCAAGTTCAGGTACCCGGCTTTCCTGTTTCGTCGAATTGTGCGTTGACCGCACCTGCCGAGCTCCAATGGCTCGTCTTGACGACTTGCCAGGTTCTAACGACCGCAAGGTCAGAGTTAGTGCGGCACCGCAACAGCGGTCGAAAGCCAGACCGGGCGACGCGAAGGATTTGCGATTTTGAAGTTAGCATTATATCGCGGTTTGCGAAGTGACAACCTGGCATAAATAAGAATGCCGTGGCGGGTAAGCTTCGCTTTGAATGGGCACATGTGCACCAGGAGAACTTTGCCATTCACTAATTAGTGGATAGTGGATGCTGAAAAGAAAGCCGGGCGCTGGGACAGAGTGAGCTCGGTTGGAAGGAATCGGGCGGCCGGTGGCCCAGCCTACTGGTAATCGCCTGCTCCATGGCAAGCGCAATCCGAAACGCTGGCAGGCAGGTTGAGGATCTGATCGCAGCCGCGTTGGCCCTTCACGGTCCTGTTGCTGGATCCAAAACCAGTACCCAATCCGGATCGCCGTCATGGTTGTGGGTCGGCGTCGTCAAGTTCTTGCTGCCCGAGTTGCGGAAGGGCGACCCACTGATTCGGAGAAAGGTTCCGTTCGAGGGATCGTACCAGCGGGCCCGGGTGAGGCCCGCGAATTCCCCCAGGTTGACCGTGAGCGTGGTGGCTTGTGGGCAGTAGGTAAGCGCGTAATGTCCCGGCTCCCAGGCCGTGGTGCAGTAGGTGGCTGTGGTGAGGTTCGCATTGCCGCCATCGTAGGTACCGTAACCGCCGGTGACCACCTGGTGCATGGTATCGGGCACGAAGTTCTGCCAGGGCAGGGGGCCGAACAGGCTGTTGATGTACTTTATTTCCCGCGCACCGGGGCTGAGGAGAAACAATTGCCATCCTGGCGGGAAGAGCCACGTGTAGTGGCTGCCGTAGAGTTGGCCGGCTCCGCCGCTGGTCAGCGTCCAATACGCCTCCTCCCGCAGGACGTACGGTCCGGCGGGCCCAGGCAGCTGGCCGGTGTTGTTCTCGTATTCGTAGTTGGCTTCGGTCAGGAACAGGGGCAGGACGGGCGTGCTGGCGTAGGCTTGCACGAAGCAATCGTAGGTTTCGTAATAGGTGTAGCAGGCATCCAGCGCAAGCACATCGCTGAGCGTGGTGTCCTGGTTTGAGTAGCTGAGGTCGTAATTCAGTTCGATGGTTTGCAGATGCGTGGAATCGGCGCTGGCGATGCCCAACATCACCTGGTGTACGAGATTATTGTCGGATGGGCTGCTGTTCCAGGTCTGAAAGTCGTTGCCGCTATGCCAGACGATATTGGCAAATCCGCGATAGCGGTTCCCCAAGTAGACTCCGTAATTGTAGGCCTTGGAGGGCCCGTTGTTTTCCAAGGTCACCAGCCATCCGCCGGTTTCGATGGGGTCGAGCAAGACGGCAAGATGGTAGCTTGCTGCCAGACTGACCAGGGCATCGAGCTCGGCGAAATAGGCCGGGTTGGGAGTCGAGAGGTCGTAATTTGAGGGGTCCGTGCCGCTGGTGAATGGGGACGTGCCATCGTACGCCGTACCGTTGCCGTTGCCCCCGGTGTAGCTGGTGCAAAGCGCGTCTACCAGGAGGGAGTTGAATCCCAGGATTTGCCGGTTCTGCATGTAGCCGGACATTTGGCCGGGGGAGAGGTTAGCGATCATGGACTGCGGCGAATCGCCCATGAGCAGGAATGGCACGCCGTTGCTATCGGTGAGATAGCGGCCATTGGCGCTGGCTTTGAGGGGATAGACCGGGGCAGCGAGAGGGCTGCGAGGCAAACAGGGTCCTCCTTCGAGGATCTAGGTCGCGAAGGGGAGTGGCCGGAAACTTATCGGCAACTATACACGCGTTTCGGGTGCGATGGCGCAGTTAAGTGCCTTGACCGCCGCCAGTGGCGAAGACGAAACCGAGACTCCCGTGCAAAGGCCCCCCACTCAAGGCGAAAAGAGTGCCTTGAACTGCCTTCGACGCGCCGCTCCACCACCTGATCGCAGCCGCATTGCTCGATGATGGGCTTGGGAATACGAATGCCGCGCGAGTTGCCGATTTGCATCAGGCGCTTATGGCAAATGAACAGCACCGGTTGGACTTCTAATGATCGGCGGCGATCGTCAGCCATTATCCAACGGTTCGCCGTCTCACGCGGGCGGCGTGGTTTTCGCCAGATCCAGAAATCCCAGGCGGGTGGCCCGGGTAAACAATTCGGGTGCCCCGTCCAAGCGAAGCTTGAGCGGGTGTTTTTCCTTGTTTGGACATAGACCCGCCACCAAGCGAAACTTACAGAGTTTTCGGTTGCGCCAACGAAAACCCCACTCGAGGCCAAAAGAGGGCCTTGAATCGGGCACCCAATCTCTTCTTCTCCAACACACGTTCTATTGGGAACCGGGCGGGGACGGTCGGACCGGCCTGGTGCCCAGGTTCGCATCCCGCTTTTGGAGACTAACCTGGGTTACTGAACTCACGTGACCACGCTCTCCGCCGCTTCACTCCGAAGGTATACCTTCAACGCGAATAGTGCCGCACCGAGATCGCGATCGGCAAGCCCACGAAAAACCAGTGTTCGACAAATTCGCAAGTCTTGTAAATGAAAGGCGCATGTCCGTGCGATACAGCAGAGAGCGGCAGGACGACGAGGTGCATGAAGAGATATACCAGCGCGCCATAGATCAATCCGGACAGGATGACACGATGGACGAGAAACGGCAGCTGGCGGCTGGCAAGGTAATAGACCGTCGCGGCGCCGAAGGCGATCACAAAATGCAGGACGACTCCCAGCACCGCTGTGCGAGCCCCGCCATCGTATGAATTCCTGCCGAGAATACCGCTGGCGATGGTCTGCGGAATGAGGATGGGCTTCTGCGGACTGTACACCAGGATGGCGTAGGCGAGGTCGAGAACGCCGGCAATCGTTCCACCCACGAGGATCGCAAGAAAGGATCGTGAGTTTGCCACTGAAGGCATGAGGTTGCTGCCTGGCGAGTCCGTCATCGATGGGTCACGAAAGGACAATTACCTGTATTGTACTTTCGTAATCTGACGGATTGAGGAGCGGCATTAGGATTGATCTGTCGGATTAGGTTCCCCTGGTGAACCCTGGGCACCAACGCACCATCGCCGGTAAGCCATTTGGCTATCGCCGCGCGAACATCTCCGTTAGAACCGAACAAACCTCGTGCGCGGCTGTGGACGAGATTTTCCCCAACCTCGTGAGGAGCCTTCGCTGATCTAGACTGCGCAGCTGATCGAGCGCGACTTGGCCCTTCTTCCCCTGGAACGTCACGCTGACTCTGGACGGGTACCGGAGCAGGGCCGTTGTCATTGGCGCGATGATAACGGTCCTCAAGTAGTCATTCATCTCATCAGGTGAAACCACCAGGCACGGTCGGGTCTTCTGTATTTCGGCGCCCTGCGTGGGATCGAGCGCTACCAGCCAAACGTCGTCGCGCCGGGGCGCGGCTACCACGTCCATTCCTCGCGATCAAACTCGTTGCTTACGTCCAGCAGTATTTCGTCGCGGGGCGATGCACCGGCCGTTCGGAACGCCTCGCGCCATCCTAGCCTCGGTTTTTGCGGGGAAGAGAGGATAAGAGAATTGCCCTCGACGCGCAGCTCCACGGCCTCTTCAAAGCCGCATTGTTCAATGATGGGCTTGGGAATACGTATGCCGCGCGAGTTGCCGATTCGCACCAGTTCGGTTTTCATTCTTCCATCTCCGGAACGGCTCCAGTTATTACATTGTAGGTACAGGAGGCGCTTATCGCAAATGAACAGCACCGGTTGGACTTCTAATGATCGGCGGCGATCGTCAGCCATTATCCATCGGTTCGCCGTCTCACGCGGGCGGCGTGGTTTTCGCCAGATCCAGAAATCCCAGCTTTTGCTGGAAGGGCAGAAACACGGAGAAGGCAGTGCCGCTCTTTCCCTGGTGGATGCGGCTGCTGAGATGGATGGTGCCCTCGTGCTTGTCGACGATGCCCCGGCTCACCCAAAGTCCCAGGCCCGTACCCTTCTCGCCCTTGGTGGTGTAGAAGGGCGCAAACAAATTCATGCGCACGCCGGGCGGAATGCCGGGGCCGTTGTCGATGAGAGTAACGCGCACGCCTTTGCGTGTGGGATCGGAGGCAAGGCTGGATTCGCGAGTATGCAGGATCAACCTCCCATTTCGCGGCATGGCTTCGACGGCATTGCCGATCAGGTTGGAGAAGACCTGCCGCAGCTCTCCCGGAAAGCCGCGGACGCTGTGATCGGTCGCAAAACGAATTTCTACTGCGATATGGTTTTGTTTGATCTGCGGCGCGAAGAGCGCCAGTACGCTCTCCAGCACTTCGCTGAGATTCACCGCGACCGGGTTGCGCGCTTCGCGGTGGAAGGTCAAAAGCTGGCTCGTGATCTGGGCGATGCGGGTTAGCTCGTCGCTTGCCATCTGCAGGTATTGCGTTGTATTCGGGCTGGTTGGTTTTTCATGCTGCAGGAGGTAAACGAGGTTGGTGACGGTATCGAGAGGATTGCGGATCTCATGAGCAATGGTAGCCGAGAGCCTTCCGGCCAGAGTCAAACGCTCGCTCGTGCGGAGAGTCTGCTCGGTCTGCCGGCGTTGGGTTACGTCGCGAAAAACGACTGCGACACCGGAAACGTCGCCGTGGCCATCGAGAATCGGCGCGCCGGTCAGCTCGATCGGGTATTTCTTTCCGGAGCGGTTGTTCAGAACCAGGCTGTTGGAAAATCCCATGACCC
>JBARGS010000132.1:0-8584 GCA_049798495.1 Candidatus Korobacteraceae bacterium
GTTAGGGAAGCTCTGAATAACTTGCCGAACTCGCCGCAGGGGCTAAAAGCCCCGTTGATCTTGCGATGCTTGCGGCACGGCTGAAGCCGTGCCCTTTCAAAACCGGGACTTAATCAGAGCTTCCTTAGCTCTTAGCTCTTAGCCATCCAAACCAACAGCTAGCGGTCAGGTGGGTGAGAACTAACTCCGACTTTACGCATGTCGGTACGAAGCCGCAGAAAACCAGCGCAGTAGGCGCGAAAATCAGTGGGGATGGCAACTTTCCCACGACGGTCTGCGACTCTTGATTGCTAAGAGCTAAAAGCTAAGAGCCAAAAGCCAAGCTGACGGCTGATAGCTGCTTCCTGACAGCCGCTTCTCTGCTAAACTTACTCTTCCCGTTATGTCCGACCAGCCGCGCTCTCGCGTCTTCCTTTGGGTCATCCTTGGCGGAGGAGCGTTCTTCCTCTTTCTGGTTGCCATCTTTGCGCTGGTTTACTTCACCGTCCGCTCGCAACAGAAAGATAGCTTCGGCGGTTTCGGAGACAAGATTGCCATCGTCGATCTCGAAGGCGTAATCCTCACTCCCAAAGATGTCGTTGAACAATTGAGGAAGTACGCCGACGATAGCTCGATCAAAGCCATCATCCTGCACGTGGATTCGCCCGGCGGCGGCGCGGCGGCGTCTGAGGAAATTTACCGCGAGGTGCTGCGCATCCGCGATCAGAAGAAGAAGCGCATCGTGGCTTCCATCGAAACCGTTGGCGCCAGTGGCGCTTATTATGTCTCGTCGGCGACTAACAAAATCTTCGCCGACAACGCCAGCATTGTGGGATCCATCGGCGTCATCGCCGAATGGTACAACTACGAAGAGCTGCTGAAGTGGGCCAAGCTGCAGTCGATTGTCATCAAGGCCGGCGAGTTCAAGGACACCGGTTCGCCCACGCGCCCCATGACGCCGGAAGAACGCGCGTACATGCAGGGGCTCATCGACAACATGCACACGCAGTTCATCCACAGCGTGGCCGTCGGCCGCAGCATGAAAGATGACGATGTGCGGACACTGGCCAACGGCAAAGTATGGACCGGCGAGGAAGCCGTACCGCTCAAGCTGGTGGATCAGATCGGCGACTTTCGTGCAGCGATCGAGGATACCGCCAAGTCGGTCGGCATCAAAGGTGAGCCGACGCTGGTACGTCCGGAAAAAGAACGCAAGAGTCTGCTCGACCTGGTGTTCGGCGACGTCTCCGAATACCTCCCCAGCCGCGCCAAGCTGATGGAGAGCAACGTCGGGTTCTATTACCTGTGGAAGTAAGCCAGGGTACCCAGCCGAAACTCCGGAACTTCAACCGAAACTTATACTTGCCAACGCTGTAGCAATTTGAGAGTATCCGTTGTGCTGGTAGACTGCGACGCGTATCGAAATTAGGGGCGTGCGAGATGACCAAGGCAGACTTGATCGACGAAGTTTCCCGGCTGACCGAACTGACGCGCAAGGACAGCGAAGTCATCGTCGAAACCATCTTCGAGAGCGTAGTGCGCTCGCTGCGCGCCGGCGACAAGATCGAGATCCGCGGCTTCGGCAGCTTCCGTACCCGCCAGCGCAAACCGCGCGTGGGCCGCAATCCCAAGACCGGCGACCGTGTCGAGGTGCCGGCCAAGAAGATTCCCTTCTTCAAGCCCAGCAAGGAACTGAAGGACATGGTCAACAGCTACGTGGCGCCGCAGGCGCAGGCCGCGCCCGTGCCCGAAGGCAGCGCCGGAGGCAGTGTGTAGAGTTTCGCCAAGGATTTGCGGAACGGCCCGGCTTTTTGCGAAATGACCCAGCTCAAGTGGCTGGGTTTTGTATTTTTGCGCCTACAGAAGTCGTAGCGTTGATGCGGCCGGGGTAGGCTTGGCCCAAACGCTAGCCCGCAGGGCGACATTGTTCTAGCCGTGGGTGTAAGCCCGCGGTAAGCGAAAGCAAGAAAGATCTGAAGTCCCTTCAGGGACGGCACGGGGTCTACTGTCCCGCTGTGTCGGAGGCATTCCGCCGCTGCGCGGCTGGCCTCGTCGCGCTTAATGCCCGAGCTGGTAAATCCGCAGCAGCTCCACCACCACAATGAAGATGCCGATACCGAAGTAGAGATTGCGCGCCGTCTCGGTGCTGAGAGCCGCGGGCAAGGGCACACCACGTTGCCGGAAGGCGAGGACCAGAGATCGCTCCCGTTCGTTGATGAAGTCAGCGATCCGCCTATGCAAGGCGGTGATCACCAGGCCAAATAGAAGTCGCGCAATTTCGAGTGGCATACGCACATCGTAGGCCGGGCTTCCTGTCCCCTCAATAGGCCAAAAACCTTAACCCGATAGTTGCATCCCTGGCTGCCGCACAGCCAGGAGGCTGCTTTCTGCGTGCTAGAATCCAAGCAGGCTTCCCCATATCTGATGAATTCCGCTCTGCACAACTTGATCGATCTGCAACAGGTCGATTCGCGCATTGCCGCGCTGCGGGCGGAGATCGCCGCTCTGCCCAAGCAGGTGGCGCAGATTGAGGCCAAGCTGGCCGGCTCCAGAGCCAAGGTCGAAGGCGCGCAGGCCGCGATGAAGGCCGACGAAAGCGCCCGCCGCAAACACGAATCCGACATCAAGGACCAGCAGGAGAAGATCAGCAAGTATCGCGATCAGTCGCTGAAGGTCAAGACCAATCAGGAATACAAGGCTCTGCTGAGCGAGATCCAGCACGCGGAGAACGAGATCGGCAAGCTGGAAGACAAGATCCTGGAGATCATGGTTGCCGCCGACGTGCGCAAGGAAACGCTGAAGCAGGCTGAGGCATCGCTGAAGGCCGACACCGCCGAGAACGAAAGAGAGAAGGAGCACGCCCGCCAGCAAACCTCCGACGACGAAAAGGAACTTGCCGGCTTGAACGAGCGGCGCACGCAACTGCGGAGCGGCGTCGCCGACGACACGCTGCGCCATTACGATCGCGTGCTCAAGCTGCGCGGCTCGGCCTTGGCTGCCGTCCATGACAACCAGATGTGCGCCGTCTGCCGCGTGATCCTGCGCCCGCAGGTTTACCAGGATGTGATGAAAGGCGACGACATTATGACCTGCGACTACTGCCAGCGCATCCTGTATTTCGTGCCGCCTCCACCCAAGGAAGAGGAAGCGAAGGACGGTAAGCCGGCCACCGCTGCCGTCTCGGCAAACGAAGAGCCCGTGCAGGCCGACGAAGCCACCGCAAAGTAGGCGACCTCCCGAATTCCGGGCGAGCCGATCCTGCGCCCTTCACACGTAGCCTCTAAGTCGAGGCCCCGTAGTCATCCTTTCAATCAGACTGGCTTTTCTGCCGGACGACTGCTAATATCCCGCCCTGTGTGGCGACCGTAGTGTGAGGCGGATACGGTGAGCACCAAAGAAGATCTCTACTTCAACGCAGTTCTCTACGTGGTGTTGGGAGTTGCGACCATCTTCCTCTCCCAGCGTAAGGATCGTTATCCGCAATCCGTCATCACCATCGAAAATCCGGTACCGGAAAGAAAGCCGAGGCGGGAGAGTCGTCCTCTGCTGATCCTTGGAATTGTCCAAATCGTTTTGGGAGTTCTGAATTTCTGGAAGGGCTGGGCGCGCTGATCGCGCTGATCGTCGATAGGCCTAACGTCCGAAAGCTGACATCAGGAGGAAAGACTATGGGAATTATCGCGTGGATCGTAGTTGGACTGATCGCCGGCTGGCTTGCGGGCCAGGTGATGAAGGGCGGCGGCTACGGCGTGATCGTGGACATCATCCTCGGCATCCTCGGCGGAATTGTCGGCGGCTGGATCTTCGGGGCACTGGGAATCTGGCGCGGCGGCGGGATGATCGGCTCGATCATTGTGGCCTTTATTGGCGCAGTGATCCTGGTGGGCATCACCCGATTGCTGAAACGAGCGTAAAGACTGGTCTGCATTACGCCTTCCAGCGGCGGCCGGTCCAGTCATGTTTTGCTTAGGCGATTGTCCTGTGCAGGGACGATTGCATCGGCGTTTCTTGCCATTGCTAAGCTACCGCTATTCCTGGCAGTAAGCGCGTCGCGGAAATGATCGGACAGGCGAACGCTTCCAGTTCTGCTTCCTCACGGTTCGATCCGAGGTGCCGGATACCTTAAATGCGGAAGAGAATGTACATCGCCAAATGTGCCCGGCTAATCCCAGGATGCCATCAATGCAACCCTAGGCCCTTGCCCAAGCAGCGGGGAATTAGCTGGCTACCAGAGTGCCTCCAGGCCTTGGCTTCTCGTTGCATGGTAGACTTAACGGTTTGCCCGCTGTTTCCTCTTCCTACTAGATAGCGCGCGAAAGCGGGTGCCCCACTCCATCGGCTTCGCTCGGGACAGGTTCTTTTGCCCCGGAGTTGGCGGAAGGGTGGGAGGAAACGGTAGATCACGAGCTGAATCCGAGCCATCCTCATGTCGAATACCATGCTTGCCGTTGTAAAGCCGGAGCCCGCGCCGGGCACCGAGATCCGCGAAGTTCCCATACCGAAGTTCGGACCCTCCGAGGTTCTGGTCAAGGTCAAGATGGCCTCCATCTGCGGCACCGACCTGCACATTTATCAGTGGGACCAGTGGGCGCAGCGTCGCATTCATCCGCCACTCATTCCCGGGCACGAGTTCTGCGGCACGGTCGAAGCAGTAGGCGATGAAGTCACGAGCGTCAAGGAGGGAGACTTCGTCTCCGCCGAGATGCACGTGGCCTGCGGCAAGTGCCTGCAATGCCGCATCGGCGAAGCCCACATCTGCCAGCACGTGAAGATCATCGGCGTCGATGCCAACGGCGCCTTCGCCGAGTACGTCGTCATCCCCGAGACCAACATCTGGAAGCTCGATCCTTCTATCCCGCAGGAGTACGCTTCGATTCTCGATCCGCTGGGCAATGCGGTACACACCGTGCTCGCCGGCGAGATCGCCGCCAAGTCTGTCGCCATCACCGGCTGCGGGCCGATTGGACTTTTCTCCATCGCGGTGGCGCGGGCCTGCGGAGCCACACAGATTTTCGCGCTGGAAGTCAACGAGCATCGCCGCCGGATCGCCAAACAAATGGCGCCCGACTTCGTGCTCGATCCGACGAAGGACGATGTCTACGAGATCGTGATGGACAATACCGGCGGCACCGGCGTCGACGTGGTGCTGGAGATGGCGGGACGAACAGAAGCCATCCGAACAGGATTCAAAATCCTGCGTCTCGGCGGCCGCATGTCCCTCCTCGGAATCCCCTCCAAACCAGTCGAACTCAATCTCGCCGAAGAAGTAATCTTCAAGGGCGCAACCGTGCAAGGCATCAACGGCCGCCGCATGTATCAGACGTGGTATCAGATGACCGCGCTGCTGAAGGCCAACAAGCTCGACCTGCACCCGGTGATCACCAATCGGATCGCGATGAAGGATTTCGCCTCCGGCATGGAGCTGCTGAAGACCGGCGAGGCCAGCAAGATTCTGATGTATCCCAACGGGACGAAGTAAAGAACGAAGAGCGTCCCGGGCAAGTCCATTAGGGGGCCCTCGGCTTGTGCAAGGTTTGCTCGACTGGCGCTTTTCGCGCAGGTTGTGAAACCATAAAGGCGGGAGAACCGCCGCGATGACCATTGAGATTCACAAACCGGAACTTGAAGCCCTCATTCGAGAGCGAATGAAGAGCGGCGCATTTCAGGATGTCGAAGATGTCCTCATCCAGGCCTTGAAACCCTCGCCGACAGCAGCGCAAGAAGACGCCGGGTCGGGTAGAACAGGCGCCGAACTGGTCGCAGCCATGCGGGCCTCGCCTTACAGAGAAATTGACCTCGAAGCGGGACGCGACCGCATGCCGGTGCGCGACGTCGCGTTCTGATGGCGTGGCTGCTCGACACCAATGTCTTGTCGGAGCTGCGCCGCCCCAAACCGGAACCCAAGGTCGTGGCTTTCGTCACCGCCCGTCGGCTTGGCCACCTCTATATCAGCGTGATAACCCTCGCTGAATTTCGTTTCGGCATTGAGCTTGTCACCGAACCCAATCGCCGCGCCGAGTTGAATGGCTGGCTCACGCACAGGGTGCGCCCGATGTTCGACCAACGTGTTCTTCAGATCACCGAAGATATCATGCTGAAGTGGCGGCTTCTGGTTGAGGAAGGCCGCAAAACGGGATACACGTTTTCTCAGCCGGATCTTCTTATAGCCGCGACGGCCATTCACCACGGGCTGACAGTCGTCACGCGTAATCGCAGCGATTTCGACAAAGCGCATGTCCCGGTCATCAATCCATGGGAGGAATCCTAAGGGCCACGGGTGCCCCTGGCGCTCTCTCGCGCGAGTGAAATGGGTAACGTCCCTGAATTGTGCGAACGACACGCGAATCGAAGAGTCGAAAACAGTTTACTGGGTTGGTCATCTGTCATTCGATGCGAGCTTTAGCTTGCAATGACCTGCTGTTCCCAACTATGGCAGGTTGTTGATATCTGTCCCGAAGAACCGCTCCACGGACTTCACATCCGTCGTCCGGCTATAGTTCGGCAGGCTGTCGAGAAATACTCGCCCGTATTGCTTCTTCAGAATCCGGTTATCCAGCAGGCACAGCAATCCGCGATCGTGCAGCGAGCGGATCAGCCTGCCGAAGCCCTGCTTGAGCGAAATCACCGCGCTGGGAACCTGGTATTCGTAGAACGCATTGCCGCCGTCTTCATCGATGGCTTTCACTCGTGCGGCGACCACGGGATCGTTAGGCACGGCGAACGGCAGCTTGTCGATGATGACGCAGCTCAGTTGCTCGCCCTGCACGTCCACTCCCTGCCAGAACGATGACGTTGCGAACAGCACCGCCCCCGGCGTAAGCCGGAACTCCTCCAGCAGAGCGTTCTTCGGTGCGCTGCCTTGCAGCAGCATGGGAAATTTCAACTCGCCCAGCAGCCGGTCGTGCAACTGATGCATCAGGGCGTAACTCGTAAACAGGCAGAAGGCGCGGCCGCGCGTGATCTCCAGTAACTGCTTCACGCGCTGCGCCGCCCGTTCGACGAATCGCGGCTCACGCGGATCGGGCAAATCCGGCGGAACATACAACAATGCCTGGCTCTGATAGTCGAAGTGCGACGGCACAACGAGTTCGCGCGCGTGCTGGATGCCCAGCCGGTTGCGGATGTATTCGAAGCCGCCCGCCACCGCCAGCGTCGCCGAGGTGAGCACCGCCGATTCCAGATGCTCGAATAGCACACTGCGTAGGATATCCGACACTGTGATAGGCGTGGCCTGAAGGAAGACGTTGTGCTGCCCATGTCCACCGCGCCGGTCGCTTCGCCGCTCGATCCAGAACACGGTGTTGCGGTCCTGCGCTTCCAGGACGAAGCCCAGCTGCACCTTCAGCTCGTCGATCCGGCGAGCGACAGCGTGCACCTCGTCCGGCTTGTTGGGAATGGCCTGCAACTCGGTGTACAGGTGCAGCAGCGCATTCTGCAATCCGAGATACTCCTCTCCGTTCTCCTCCAGAAACTCCGCGCGATTTTCGAAGGCGAAGCGGCCTTCTCCCGGCGGAATCAGCGAAAAGAAGAGCTGCGCATGCTGGCGCACGCTCGCCGACGCGCTCAGCACGTCGGCAAAAGGCACATCGGCTCGTTTTAGCGTGTTCTCGGTATCGCGCAGCAGCTCCTCGACCCGAAGATTCGATACCGTCACGCCGAAGTAGTCGGCAGCCACGTCTTCCAGTTCGTGAGCCTCATCGAAGACGACGATGCCCGCATCCGGCAGCACGCCCGCGTCGGGAGCACGATCGGTCGCTGCCTTGATGGCGAGATCAGCGCAAAACAGGTGATGGTTAACGATTATGATGTCGCTCTCCGCCGCGCGCCGCCGCATCTCGGTGATGAAGCAGCGGTCGAACTGCTGGCACTCGGCGCCAATGCACCGATCGGTGCGGGCATCGAGCTTGGGCCACAGTTGGCTATTCTCCGGCAGGTCCGCCAGTTCAGTGCGATCGCCCGTCTCGGTCGTCTTCTCCCACTCGCTGATAATGTGGAACTGATTGATTTCGTCCAGCCCGTTCAGCACCGGCTGCGATGTGAGATCGTAGAGCTTCTTGCGGCAAAGATAATTGCCACGGCCCTTCATATAGCAGACGCGCAGCTCGCCCAGATGCTCCTGCAGGAAGGGAACGTCCTTGAAGAAGAGCTGCTCCTGAAGTGTCTTGGTTCCGGTCGAAATGATGACGCGCTTGCCTGAGCGAATGACGGGCAGCAGATACGCCAGCGTCTTGCCGGTACCGGTACCAGCCTCGACGATGAGATGACGTCGCTCCTCCAGAGCCTGCTCTACCGCTTCGGCCATCTGCAGTTGTCCGCGGCGAAACTCGTATGCCGGATGCGTGCGCGCAAGCAGACCGCCGGGTCCGAAGAACTGAAATAGCGACGGCAAACGCGCGGCGGTGGAAGCGGATTGTGGTTTGGAAGACACGGCGTGAGATTGTGTTCCTATAATAGCTGTTTGGGCTGATGTTGCCGAAAGAGGTCGATTGAGCCGCCGAGTGCAATTCGAATCCAGTAAAGCTGAGCGCCAGGGCGAGCCGCCCGTGGCCGGAACGCTGGCCATTGTTGGCCGCCCCAACGTTGGCAAGTCGACGCTGTTCAACCG
>JBARGS010000133.1:0-3176 GCA_049798495.1 Candidatus Korobacteraceae bacterium
CTACATCATTGGCCCCGATAGCAGGCAGCGCGCACGCGAGGTGCTAATCGAAAAGCGTGACGCCTGCTCGGACCCTGATGAAGTGGCTTTCCTGACAAGCGTCATTCGCGGGCTAGATGAAGGGCGAGGATGAAAACGGCCCTCAAGAGGTATCGCTAGTTCAGCGGGTGAAATTCCGCTCTGGCCGAAAACTGGATTATCGGTAACTGAACCTCCGCGGTCAGAGGGCACTTGGACCTATCGTCGCCTTATCGTAGACGTGCCCCGGCCACTCTCGGAAACGGCGTTCTGGGAGGTCAGCCCTCGCAAAACCCCGTTTGAACAAAGCCGCTGGCGCGGCGGACGCTGGCCGTTCGCAAAAGTAGGGCCGAATTCTTCGCCAGGGGCCGTTGGCGACGTCGCGTATTGGCGAGAAACTATTTGATAGCCGCCATGACGGAAAACGCAATCGCAAGAGAGATTGTCGACGCCGCGTTCCGCATTCACACAACCCTCGGGCCGGGTTTGCTCGAGTCGGTCTACGTCACGATTCTTGCCTACGAGTTGGAGCGCCGTGGCCTCTGCACGGTGCGCCAGCAAGCGATCCCAGTCGTATACGACAACGTTCGCATCGACACCGGGTTTCGCGCCGACATGATCGTGGAAGACAAGGTAATCGTGGAAGTGAAGTCCGTCGAGGCGATCGGACCTGTGCACAAGAAGCAGCTTCTCACGTATCTACGGCTGGCGGACAAGCGCTTAGGACTGCTGATTAACTTTCAGGTAGCACTCATCAAAGATGGCATCACGCGGATCGTGAATGGATTGGAAGAAGATTCTCACGCCAAGACGCCAAGCCGCCAAGACGCGGATGCCGGGTAGCGAGCCGCCCATGGCCGCGATATCGTTTGGGTCACAAGGAGGTCCCTGTGACCCAATTACGCAAAATGATGCTGGAAGAACTCCAGCGTCGTAACTATTCTCAGCAAACCACAAAAGCGTACATCCGCACCATATGGGAGTTCGCTAAATACTTTCATCGCTCGCCCGACGAACTGGGTCCCGAGCATATCCGCGAGTTTCAAGCTCACCTATTCCGCGAGAGGAAACTCTCCGGCAACTCGGTGGCGCAACGGACTGCGGCGCTGCGTTTCCTGTTCGTAAAAACGCTCAAGCGGAGCTACATGTTGGAGCAGATCCCGTTCCCCAAGGTCCCGCTCCGCCTGCCTACCATTCTGAGCCCGGAGGAAGTCACGCGGCTCATCGAGGCAGCCCCCAACTTGCTATACCGCACCATCTTGATGACTCTCTACTCCACCGGCATCCGCCGCGCCGAACTGGTGCAACTGAAAGCCGCCGATCTCGATAAGGAACTCATGCAGGTCCACATTCACGAGGGCAAAGGCAAACGCGACCGGAACGTGCCGCTCAGTCCCAAACTGTTGGAGGCACTGCGCGAGTACTGGCGCTGGATGAAACCGGCAACCTACGTCTTTCCCGGCGTCGTGGAAGGGCGGCGTGTGGACGCTCCCATCTCCGACAAGGTCGTCTGGCACGCCTGCCGGGTAGCGGCAATGCACGCCGGCATCCGCAAGCGCGTTCACCCGCACACTCTGCGCCACTATCTACCCTTCCGGACTATGTCGAGTAGTCGAAGAGCTTTGACGAAATTGGGCCGGAATTCAAGGCCCGACGCGCAAAGCCCCTGGCGATCACCCGACATAGTCGGATGCCGGCTACAGACTGTTAAGGAAGGCGAGGAGTCGGTCGCCAGGTTTGTATCGGCCGGGTTTTGCGTTCGGCGGGGATGTCCTCGCCAGCGCTTTTTCCTTCATGGCAAGTGTTGCCTCGAGATAAATCTGTGTGGTCTCGACACGTTCGTGGCCGAGCCACAGCGCGATCACCGAGCGGTCAACCCCATTTTCGAGAAGGTCCATGGCCATGGTGTGCCTCAGGCGGTGAACGGTGACCCGCTTTTGCTTCAAAGAAGGGCAGGTAACGGAAGCCACCGCGCGATGCTTGTTCAGCAAGTACTGTACACCGTGGACGCTGAGGCGTGCTCCTTGAGCGTTTGGGAATAGCACGTGTCCGTCACCTCGTTGGCGCTCGCGCAACCAGGCTTTCAACACGGCGGCGATCGTCCTGGCGATGGGGGTGCAGCGTTCCTTGCGCCCTTTGCCGATTACGCGCACGTGGGCGCCGGCGCCGAAGATGATGTCTTCGCGTTTTAGCCCGGTCATCTCGGACAGGCGCAGCCCCGTCTGCACGGCCAGCAATATGAAGGCGTGATCACGTCGGCCAGACCACGTGCTCTGATTGGGTGCCGCGAGTAAGGCGTCGACTTCGGGACGCGTGAGGAAGGGGACCAAGGTCCGAGTAAAGCGCTTGCTGGGAATGGCAAGCACTCGTTGAATCTGCGCGGAATGAGCCGGCACCTCATAGGCTGCGAAACGAAAGAACGAGCGCATCGCGGTCAAACGCAGGTTGCGGCTGCGGGTGCTGACACCCTTCCCCTTCTCCAAATGTTCCAAGAACGCCATGATCAATGGGGCATTGATCTCCTGGAAGGTTAGCCGCGACGGAGCCTTATGCAATCGCTGTTCGGTGAACTTAAAGAACTGACGGAAGGTGTCGCGATACGAACTGATGGTATGAGGGCTCGCCTGGCGCTGCTGTATGAGGCGCTGAGTGAAGAAACTCTCCAAGAGTGCAGGCAGGCTGGTGGGGGTACTCATCTGCGATCCTCCCAGCGCTGTTGCAGCCGTTGCATTGCCTCCCGCATTAGCTCGGGAGAGGCCTCCAAATACCATTGTGTGTCGGCGACGTGCACATGCCCGAGGTAGGCAGACAACAGGGGCAGTCGCCTCTCGGGATCCTGACCGGAGCGGTACCACTGCACGAGGGTGTTTGTCGCGAACCGATGACGCATGTCATGGAGACGAGGGCCGCGACTGGCGGATGGGCCCCGCAACCCGATCTGCCGGGACAACGCATAGAATGTTCGATGTATGTCGCCGCTATCCAAGCGATTGCCCCTGCTAGAGACGAATAGATAGGTGGAGACCGCTCGTCCTTTCCAATGGCGCTGACGGCGAGCGATGTAGTCTGCCAGCACATTGCAGGTTGACGCATGCAAAGGCACGAGGCGGGTTTTACCGAACTTGGCACCGCGAATCGTCAGTACCCTCGCCTTCAAA
>JBARGS010000134.1:0-19021 GCA_049798495.1 Candidatus Korobacteraceae bacterium
GAGGCCGCTGAGGCCGAAGCTCCCAGCGAAGTCACCGAACCGGCGCCGCAGCCCGTTCCAGCCTCCAAGAAGTCCAAAGGCGCGGTAGTGCTCTCCATTGGGTTGCCGGGCTCGGGCAAGAGCACCTGGTTCAAGCGCCATAACATTCTTCCGCTGTCCAGCGATATGGTGCGCATTTTGTTGTTCGATGATGTCACTGAGCAGCGCTACCAGGACCTGGTATTTTCCACGTTGCGAGCCATGCTGCGCGCCAGGCTGTTGGCGCGCCGCCCGTGGAACTATCTGGATGCGACCAACCTTTCGCCGCACGAACGCCGCAGCTGGGTCAAGCTGGCCCACGACTTCGGCTACGAGGCGCATGCCGTGTTCTTCGATGTGCCGCCGGAAGTTTGCATCCAGCGCAATCGCCGCCGTGAGCGCAACGTCCCTGAGGACGTGATGCAGCGAATGGCGGCCAAGCTGCGTCCACCGAAGTTCGAAGAAGGCTTCGCCAAGATTACGGTTGTGCGGCTGAAGAATAAAGAAGCGGGCGCGATGCCCAGCGAGGAACCGCGACAGGAATTCGCCATCGAGCCCGATGCCGGCGAGCCGCCTGAAAATGAGGTTCCCGAAGTCTAGAATCCCGACCATAATGAATGAGAGCGGCCCGTGCCGCTCTTTTTATCTCTGTTGCATAGTTAGGTCCCGCTCGGCTCGGTTGCGCGCGGAATGGGTTATAGTTTCACTGCTCGTCGATCGGACGGACAGCTTGAGAAAACTGCGAAGGCTCCGAACGTCGAACCCCGGTATATCTTTCGTGCGGCTGCGGCGCATTTCTCCGGCACTTTCGATCCCGCTGCTGGCGGCCATTGTGTCCGCACAAACCGTTAACAACTGGACATCCAATTCCCTCAATGCGAATGCGGTACCGGTTCCGGCTAACGTAAGGAATGCTCCCCTCTCCGCCGATGTGATTACCGAATACGATCGCGTCCTGGCCTATGGCGGCCATATTCATCGCGAGATGCGGGGCAAAGTTTTTCGCGACAGCCAGGGTCGCGTGCGCACCGAAACGGAGCAGCCGAATCCTTGGACGGGTGCGGAACAACTGGCGCGCATCACCATTCAGGATCCCGCCCGGCATTTTGTCATTCACCTCGATCCCCGCACCAGAACGGCAACCATTTGTCGCATGGGACAGACGCCTATAGCCAAAGACGTAGCGAGCGCAACCGGCATATCACTTCCCCATTCGGCCTCGACGAAAACAACCTTACTCAAGTCAGAAGACCTGGGAACAAAGTTCTTCGACGGAGTCGCCGCCACTGGCACCAGGACCACCCGTGCTTTCGATGGAGAGGTGATGGAAAACGGTCGGCCCGTGGTTATGGTGACCGAATCATGGTTCGCTCATGATTTGCAGATCGTGGTGTTGAGCGAGACGGACGACAACCAGTCCGGCCGTGATAGCATGAAATTGGCGAATATTGTGCGCGTAGAGCCTAATCCTCAGCTCTTCGCCATTCCTCCCGACTACACCCTGAAAGAGAGTAGTTTGGCAAAGGCCATCGACAAATAAGGAGCAGGCGGCAACTGGATGTTCGATCTCGATTTTTCTCCTCCGGAAGAATTGAATATTTCGCTGTGGCGATCGCTGCTGATTAATCTCGCCGATCGCTTTGCGCCCGAGCGCCTTCCTCCCTTGCAGCTTACCTCCAAGCCCGTGGATGTTGGCATTCTGGAGGGAGACCTCTTATCGCTGCCCTGGTATCGCACCGTCTTCACC
The DNA here is from genome assembly GCA_049798495.1 of Candidatus Korobacteraceae bacterium. Classification (GTDB taxonomy): domain Bacteria; phylum Acidobacteriota; class Terriglobia; order Terriglobales; family Acidobacteriaceae; genus Bog-257. The sequence continues at coordinate 1,766 of JBARGS010000134.1, forward strand.
AATCTGGGCGACGTGATTTCGCCGGAGACCCTGCCTCCGCTGGAGCTTACGTCAGAGCCGGTGGATGTTGGCGAATTGTTGGGTGATGAGTTAGACCATCCCTGGTGGGATTCTCTGCTGCAGAATCTCCGCGACCGCCTCTCGCCGGAGAAGCAGCCTGCGCTGCACCTGACCTCGGAGCCAGTCGCCCTGTTTGGCGCGGAGTCCAGCCTCCAGATCCTCGACTGGTCAACTCTAATTGCCGGTCCCAAGGTCTTTCGGCCCGATGCGCCGCAGCCTGCGAGCGCCCTCTCAAGCTACGAGCCAACCCCGGCAATGTCCGCCCCCGAGCCACCACCCGCTCATCCCGGACTGCTGGCCGCCCGCATGCAGTTGACCCGCGACATCGTCCGAACCCGCTTCCGCCGCAAGATATGGATCTCCCTGGCTGCCGCCGAAGCCGTCTTCCTCCTGGTGGCATTGTTCAAATTCACCTAAACGTTGAACCCGTATAACTCTGTGAACCATCTTCCGTCTACATCTCGCATGCGCTAGGTCGGCGAGCAACGTTGAAGGGGTAACAATCAAGTCCCGCAACGCGGGACGGCTCAGTCTAGCCCAGGACGAACTGGGGTCCCCGATCCGCGCCGTCTTTGCGCGGATTGGGGTGGGAAGTCCTGGGTAGTCACGCCCCAAAATCCTGAGCGCCTTCAGGGGCGGCACGCGGCCGTCAATCACTCCCGATTTCCTCAGGTCAATTTTTCTTGTCCTTAACGCCTGCCCCCGATGTAGGATTAGTCGCTTGTCCGCTCTGCCGCTAGCCTGCGCAGGACGGAATTTCGCAACGATTTGGGGGCGAACCTTCGTGGCTATCAAAACCAGTACCCGTCAGGTGGAAGGCATAATCATCGTAGACACCATTGGCGAGCTGCGGCTCGGCGAAGGCACCGACGTGCTTCGTAACGTCATTCGCGATCTCATCGGCGACGGTTATAAGAACATGGTGCTCAATCTGCGCGACGTTCGTCACATCGATAGCGCGGGTGTGGGCGAGTTAATGAGCTGCTACACCTCGGTACGCAACGCCGGCGGCCAGCTCAAGCTGATGAACCTCAGCAAGAACGTTCACAACTTGCTCCAGATCACCAAGCTGTACACCATCTTCGAGGTCGCCGAGGATGAACCAACGGCCATTGGTTCTTTTCGCTAGGCCGCAGCTTTGCCGCGCGGATACAATAAGCTGAATACTTAAGCACAATTTTTTTCGCACGTGCGCCCGCGTGCGATGTGCATCTTTGATCTTGCGAGGCGATATGAAAGGTGATCCAAAAGTCATTGCGTTCTTGAATCAGGTCTTGAAGGCCGAATTGACCGCTATTAATCAGTACTTCCTCCACGCCGAAATGTGCGAGAACTGGGGCTACGAGCGGCTGGCCAAGCTCGTCCGCAAAGAGTCGATCGAGGAGATGGTGCACGCCGAGAAGTGCATGGAGCGCATCCTGTTTCTCGACGGCACTCCCAACATGACCGACTACTTCAAAATCAATATCGGCGCCACCGTCGAAATGCAATTCAAGAACGATCTCCAGCTCGAATACGACGCCGTGAAGCGGCTGAACGACGGCATCAAATTGTGTGTGGCCCAGGGCGACAACGCCTCGCGCGAGCTGGCCGAGCGGATTCTCACCGACGAAGAACACCACATTGACTGGCTGGAAGCTCAGTTGCACGCCATTGGCGAAATGGGTATCGGCAATTACCTCGCAGAGCAGCTCAAGAAAGACGAGTAACCGGATCGTGGCGCGGCAGGCGAGAGCTTGCCGCCGCTTGTAATTGCGCGGGCACGCAGAATGTAGTCCTGCCGGCGAAGATCGGAACGTCGCCGCACAATACGTTACAATGAAAGCGCGCCGTTGCTCAGGCGCTCCTGCAACACGCCTTTCCCGACGGAGAGATGGCCGAGTGGCTGAAGGCGCACGCTTGGAAAGCGTGTGTACTCGAAAGGGTACCCAGGGTTCGAATCCCTGTCTCTCCGCCATAAATTAGTTGATTTCAGAAACTTGAGAGCACTTGACCGCCCGTGCTTCGTCAGCGCTCCGTACTGGATTACCGGTCTCCCTAGGCCACTGCTGGCCTGTTGCTTCGGGCTGTGCGCTCGGACTACGCTCGATGTCCCGGATGGGCCCCTATGCCTACCCGATCGTATCGCACGCCTCCGACCCGCCGGAGCACCACGGCTAGATGATGAATTGGATGGGAAGCTCGAGATTCGGCATGCCATGATTACTGAAGATTTTCGCTTTCGACCTACCTCACGGCCAACCAGGTTCAGACCCTTGCGGATGCTTGGGCTTGGGATCCTGTGGTTCGTTCTCGCCTTGCTCACCCTGTGGGCTGTGGCCGCCCTGTACGTTGACTTTCGCGTGCCGGCGCTGCGTATCCCGGTGACCGTGATCTATGTTCTTGTGGTCATCGCAATTCTGCTGAAGATCAAACGACGGCTTTGGGCCGCCGCTTTCTGTTTTGCAGCCTTCTGCATGGTGCTGACCTGGTGGCTCAGCCTGAAGCCGTCGAACGATGGCGATTGGCTGCCCGACGCTGAACGGACCGCCTGGGTAGAGTTCAACGGAGATCGAGTTACAATCCACAACCTGCGCAACTGCGACTACCACACCAAGACCGATTACACGAATTGCTGGAGCGACAGGACGGTCTATCTATCGCAACTCCGTTACGCCGACCTTTTCTTCACCACCTGGGGACCGAAGTATATCGGCCACCCGATTGTCAGCTTCCAATTCGGCGACAACGATCACGTCGCCTTTTCCATCGAGGCGCGTTACAAAGTTGGCCAATCTTACTCGGCGGTTCTCGGATTCTTCCGGCAATATGAGCTGATCTTCATCGCTGCCGATGAGCGCGACGTCATTCGCTTGCGTACCAACTACCGCAAAGACGAGCAAGTGTTTCTTTACCGCACCACAGTATCAGCGGACAGGGCCCGAAAAATATTTCTTGTTTACGCCGATTACCTGAACAAGTTGCGCGATCAGCCTGAGTGGTACAACGCGCTGACACGAAACTGCACCACCACGCTCGACACCAAGATTGCCGAAGACATGAAGAACCCCCAGCCCTGGAACTACCAACTCCTGCTCAATGGCACGCTGGATGAGTTGCTCTACAATCGAGGACGTCTGGTCACTGGCGGCCTACCGTTTCCAGAATTGAAGCAGCGAGAGCACATCAATGCCGCCGGCCAGGCGGCGGACGGCTCTCCCGATTGGTCTGCACTGATTCGCACGGGGCGGGTCGGATTCTGAGAACGAAACTCCCGGCTGTTACCCGTTCCAGCAGATTGTTTAGAATGCCGCATACTACGAGCTTCAAATCCCCGTCTCTCCGCCATACTCCACTCCCGCCTTCTTGGATAAACTGCCCGCCGGTTGATATTCATCTCTTATTCATCATTGGAAATCAATTATCGAGTCGATAGAAATTATCGATTGGACGCCACCCCCATGAGTCGGAGGAAACTATTGGCCCAACGGAGCCAATATGAGCCTCAGCAGCTTCTCTCTTTCCAACGATGTTCATCGTCGCGCGAAGGCGGAACCTACGTTTCTGATGTGTCCTCCGGAACTGTATGACGTGAACTATGTCATCAACCCCTGGATGGAAGGTAATGTCAACCGTTCTTGCCGGGAGCAGGCAATGGCACAGTGGCACCAGTTGCATCGAGCGCTGACTCAACTTGCCCGCGTGGAGTTGGTGCAACCGCAATCGGGCTCTCCCGACATGGTGTTTACCGCTAACGCAGGGCTGGTACACCGCGGAGTCGTCGCACTCAGCAGCTTTCTCCATCCCGAGCGCCAGGGCGAGGAGCCCCACTTCCGCAAGTGGTTTGACGACTCAGGATTCTGCCTCTGCGAAATGCCGCGCTCGACCCCGTTCGAAGGAGAAGGCGACGCGCTATTTGAAGTGGATAGTTCGTGTCTGTGGGCGGGACACGGCATCCGCACGCGTCAGTCCAGCCATCAGCGTCTGGGAGAAACGTGGGATGTCGAGGTGATCTCTCTGCGTCTGGTCGATCCGCGCTTTTACCATCTTGATACCTGCTTCTGTCCCTTGTTTGGCGGCTTTGTCATGTATTTTCCGGAGGCGTTCGACGCCGACTCCTTGACTAGAATCCATGCGCGCTATCCCGCGGAGAAACGCATTTGCGTAACCGAGGCCGACGCGCTGCGCTTCGCCTGCAACGCGATCAACATTGGCCGCACCATCCTGCTTAACCAGATCAGCGACGGATTGCGCGATCAATTACAGTCTCGCGGCTTTCGCGTGGTGCAGGTACTCTTGACGGAATTCCTGAAGGCGGGCGGCGCAGCAAAATGCCTGGCATTACGCTTGAGCGAGATGGACGTCACGCACAGCGCCTAGGTCCTCCATTCTAGCGTTCCACTTGGCACCACATACCTTGCGTCTTGACGGGGCAATCCCACCTTGGCACTGCTTCTGGCGACAGGGTGGGAATGACTTCCAGTCATGTGCCGGAAACTCAGCTTGCCACCGTCTTACATCTGCGGAGGCGGGTTGGTCGTGGTGGTCGTCGTGCTCGTGCTGGAGTTGTTCTGCGGAGCTGGATTTGTTGTTGTGGTGGTGCTATCGGTCTGCTGGGTCGTCTTTTGATAATGATGCTTTGACTTGGTTGTGGTTTGCGTCGTCTGCGTGGTCTGGCTTTGAGGCTGCGCCTGATCCTGCGATGTCGTCTTGGTGGTCATGCTCTGCGACGGCTGCGGGGCAGACGGATTCTGCGTCGTGGTCGTGGTTGTGCTTTGATCCTGGGCCACGGCAAAGAAGCTTAGTGCCAGTGCAAAAACGAACCCGGTGAAGACTGCCGATATTTTCTTCGTCACCATTTGTTCTCCTTATTCGTCTTCGGCTGCGCCCGATTCGTGCTCAACGGAAAGCGCAAATATTGGATTAAGATGCCGTTTTTGAGCACGGATGATGCCTGACTTTCAGCGCCCTGTGGCCCCGGTGAGTGGCAGTACGGTTGCGATTGCAAGATGAGTAAGACGGAGCTAGAGGTGATCGAAGAAGCCCAGAAATTCACGAACGATTGCTTCGGGCAAGTCATCCCGATTGGACTTTTGCAGCAGGCCGTGGGCCGCTCCTTCGATAGGCACCAGCTTGGTTGCTACGGGAATCGGCTTGAGCGCGTCCTCCAGCTCCTCAATTGTTCCGAAGGCGTCGCGCGTTCCGCTGATGAAAAGCGCCCGTGTTCGTAACTCGGGAAAGTGTGCGGTTCGCAATTGCGCCGGCCGCCCCGGAGGATGCAGTGGATACGACAGCAACAGCAACCCATCCGCCAGCGATGCCTCTTCTACAACCAGCATGGTCGCCTGGCGTCCGCCGTACGAGGAACCACCAAGAAAGGCTCGCCCGGAGAACTGTTTCTTCATCAGTTCGACAGCACGCCGCAGCCCCTCCTGATCACGCTTACTGTCCGACGGCGACGGCGGACCCTGGGGACGTCGCTGGCGAAACGGCAAGTCGCAGCGCAGCACGCTAACGCCGGCGCTCGACAGCTTCTCACCCAATGCAACCAGCAACGGCCCGCGGCAATTCCCTCCCGCGCCATGCGTCAGAACGAGGAAATCGGCCGGCGAATTCTCAGCATGATGCAGGAATCCCCGAACCGGAGCTTCGCCCGAAGCGGTGTCAACAAATGGCTGTGCTTCGCGAATAGTCACTGGCTCTGGCCTATCGGTGGCGCACCTGCGCATTCATGTAGGCCCGCAGAATAGCATTAATTCGCGTCTGGTAGCCTCGGCTAGTGCGAAGCCAATCCAGGAGATCAGCGTCCAGACGCATCGTAACGGTTTTCTTGGGACGTGGTATGACCAGCTCAGCGTTGTCCCAGAACGCCTCGTCTGTTGGCTTTATATCCGGGTCTTTAGCCAAACCTGCGCGGACCTGCTTGTCCGTCATGGAACGCAAACGTTTCCAGTTAGTGCGCGGCTCACCTACCCTTTTCCTGGAGGCTCTCCCAGTACTTGCGACGCTCATGAGACTCTGATCTCCATGCTGATATCAAATGCCGTTCGTCGTTTTCACGATCCGTGTAGATGACTGTGACTTCAATTCCATTCACCAAACCGATCGCGTGGATGCGGATTTCGCCGTAGTTGAAGCGGTCATCTACTCTCTCCAAAATAGGGCCGTCGAAATCCGGGCTGCATCTTGGAAAGCGATCCCATGCCGCCTCCCGTTAGCGTGGTTCTTCGCCAGATCCCAGGTGAATCTCATTGCATGTTTACAAAATGTATTTACAGACGTCAAGTCCCTCCCGCCGCCAGGACGAGAGGGACCAGCTTCAGTGATTAGCGATTCAGCTTCTTCGCCTGGCACGCTACCACGACTTTGGTCGGATCGATGGCGTCCGAATCCAACTGCATCTCAATCACTTTGCCATCCTTGTCGATCAGGTAGTTGACACGCCGCGCGGCTTTGTACTCCGGGTTGTAGAGACCGTATTCCTTGGTAGTGTCGCCGCCCCAGTCGCTGAGCAGCGGGAAGGTGACTCCGAGCTGTTGCGCCCACGCCTTATTCGAGAAGGGAGAATCCATGCTTACACCCAGGACCTGGGTGTCGGCGGCTTCCAGCTTGCTCAGGTTCTGCTGGAAAGCCTGCATTTGCTTGGCTCAACCACCGGTGAAGGCGAAGATGTAGAACGCCAGGGCGACGTTCTTCTTGCCGCGATACTCGTGCAGCGAAACCTTATTTCCGTTCTGATCTTCCAGGGTGAAGTCCGGCGCCATGTCGCCTACCTTGATCTTCGGCGGCGGCATCTCGTCTGACTTGTTGGCGGCGCGAAGCGTCGGCAGGAACGAGCCCACCAGCAGCAGCGCCATTAGAAATTTCCTCATCGGTTCTCTCCTGTTCAGGAATGTGTGGACGCGACCAGCGACGTGTGCCTGCAATTGTCCCATCAAAGGGAGCTATCAGGCCACATTCCGCCGTACTCATTCGATTCTTAAATCCGCGAAGCGCTTGTTTTCCGTTTCGGAACGCCCTTCTGCCCCTGTCTTAGCTTCCCAATTGCGGAACAGCACCTGAGGAGATAAAGTGAATGAGTGCTCATTCGGTGTGCAGCACCGACCGAACCCAGCGGCTGCAGGACTTCGCTTCGGGTCGAGCGTAACTCTCTCAGGCGTACGAAAACTCAGGCTCCGTGACCAGACGCGACCCTCAATCTGCTGTGCCTCCGCCGGATGGAACGGTCACTGGCGTGAACCGCAACTCCGACAAGTATCAGCGCATTCTCGATGCGGCGGTCGCGGTCTTCGCGGAGAAAGGCTTCTTCACCTCGCGCATTGCCGACATCGCCGATCGCGCCGACGTCGCCGATGGCACCGTCTATCTCTACTTCAAGAGCAAGGAAGAGATCCTGATGACCGCCATCAACACTGCCTTCCTCGCGTTTATGAGTCTGGCTCGTACCGAGCTGAAAAAGCTCGCAGATCCCCCCGAACGGCTGCGGCGCCTGGCCTTCCTGCACCTTGATGCGATGGGCTCCAACCGCAACATGGCGGTCGTCTTCCAGATGGAGCTGCGGCAGAGTACGCGCTTCCTGTCCGAGTTCTCACACCATCACATGATCGAGTATCTCGGCCTGGTGCGCGAAGCAATCACCGACGGCCAGGCCAGCGGAATCTTCCGGCGCGAGATGTCGGACAAGTACGCGGCCAATTGCTTTTTCGGAGCGCTGGACGAGATGGTGACCTCCTGGGTGCTGAGCGGGCACGACTATCAGCTCTCCAATGCCGCCGATGTGGTGATCGACATTTTTCTGAACGGCATGCGAACGGCTCAACAGCCATGAATCTCCGGACCCTCAACGACGTCTTCTTCACGCTGATCGAGCGCAACAGCGACCGCGTCATGCTCACCCGCTTCGGTGACACGTGGCAGCCTATCTCCGCTCGCCAGCTACAGAGCTGGGTCTACGCCACGGCTCGCCAACTGCAGGCCTGGGGTCTCGGCAAGGGAGATCGCGTTATCATCCTGAGCGAAAACCGGCCGGAATGGGCCGTCGCCGACTTCGCCTGTCTGCTGCTGGGCGCCGTCGACGTTCCTATCTACGCCACGCAAATCAGCGAACAGTGCCTTTTTGTGCTGCAGAATTCCGAAGCTCGCATCGCCTTCGTCTCCACCCGACAGCAATACGAGAAGATCGCCGCCCTTCGCGAGCAAACCAAACTGGAATACATCGTCATCATGGACGATGCCTCAGAGCTCACCGAGGCTGTTCCGATGCAGTCGTTCCTACACGATGCTCCCCAGCAGGATGATCCTCAACTGGAGGAGCTTGGTCGCATGGTCGAGCCTGACGATCTCGCAACGCTCATCTACACCTCCGGCACGACCGGCACACCCAAGGGCGTGATGCTGACCCACGGCAACCTCGCCTCGAACCTCAACGTCTCGCTCGACATGTACGAGGTGGACAAGGACGACTTGTGCATCTCGTTTCTGCCTTTGTCGCACGTGACCGCCCGGCATCTGGATTACGCGATGATGAACACCGGTGTGCCGCTCGCCTACTGTTCCGTGATTGACGATTTGCCACGCACCATGAAAGAGGTGCATCCCACCCTCATCGTCGCCGTGCCGCGCGTCTACGAAAAGGTTTACAACCAGGTGCAGAACAAGGCGCACGGAATCAAGCGCGCGCTCATCAAGTGGGCGCTGTCGGTTGGAGCCGCCAATCGCGAAACCATCCTTCGCGGCGAAACGCCCACGTCTCTCTCCTGGAAGCTGGCCAATGGGCTCGTCTTCTCCAAAGTGCGGGAGGGTCTGGGAGGTCGCGCCCGTCTGTTTATCTCCGGAGGGGCGCCTCTAGGGCGCGAGATTGCCACATGGTACGCCGACATTGGCATTCGCATCCACGAGGGCTACGGTCTTACCGAAACGTCTCCTGTGATCGCGCTTAACAATCCCGTGAACCACCGCCTGGGAACGGTCGGCAAGACGATGCCGAATGTCGAGGTGCGCATCGCCGACGATGGCGAACTGCTGGTGCGCGGCCCGTCCGTCTTCAACGGTTACTGGAAGATGCCGAAGGAATCCGCTGATGTATTTGAAGATAACTGGTTCAAGACCGGCGACATCGCCAAACTCGACGAAGACGGCTATCTCTCCATCACCGACCGCAAGAAGGACCTGATCAAGACCTCGGGCGGCAAGTTCATCGCACCCCAGCCAATAGAAAATTCGCTGAAGGTGAATCAATATGTCGGCGAGGCTGCCCTGCTTGGTGACCGGCGCCGATTCCCTGCCGTGCTCATCATCCCCAGCTTCCCCGATCTCGAGGAGTGGGCGAACCACCACCACGTAAAGTTCTCCTCGCGCAAGGAGCTGGTGAAGGCGCACCAGGTGCAGTCGCTGTATCACGATATTGTCGAGGAGTTGAATCAGAACCTGGCGCAGTTCGAAAAGCTCAAGAAGGTGCTGGTCGTCCCTGACGAGCTCAGCATCGCCGACGGCACGCTTACTCCCAGCATGAAGCTGCGCCGCCGCAACCTGACCGACCGCTACAAGAAGGAAATCGACGCCCTCTATGCCGAAGCCGAATCCCATCAACGGCCGGCAGCTGCTTCGAGACAGTAGTGTTAGCAGGAATCATTAAAGTAAATCTCGAAGAGCAATTATTGTCCAATTCTTGCTTCTCTTTGTTACAATACCGCGGTGCATGGTTGAGCGGGTCTCGCAAGAACTCGGTTTGAGAAGAAGCATCTCGTCAGTCTGGATTCGCCTGTCGCGTTCCATAGATCGCGTCTCGCGCTTTCAGCTCTGAAGTCAAGCTCACGGTGGCGAGAGCCTCGTACAACATCAAACGATCCATGCACTTCTCTCTTTTTTATAGGGTGAGTGCCGGGGACCAATGGCTCGACATGGCGGATTCTCAGCGGCTGCAACCATAACCGAAGACACAGTCAACAAAGTCCTCGCCACCTACTTTCAGCAGGTGCAGGGTCCGTACTTCTTTCCCCTGCCGACGACATTAGGCTCGGGCGCGCAGTCGGTCACGTTGGCTGGAGTCATCTCGCTCGATCCTCCCACCGTTGAATTACACCCCAGCGCGACCAACGAGATCACTGCGCACTTCAGCTTTCGAACGACCATGAAGGCGCAGGTCGCGGGCGGGGCGCTACAGACATGGACAGTGCAATTCACCGCCACGGGATCGACCGTGGTTTCGGCCGCGGTGCAAAGCGGCCAGATCGTTGTAAACATCAGCGCCTCGCAAACCGTGCTGTCTCCGCTAGTGGTCACCGTGCTGCAAGGTCCCGCTCTTCCGCCACCGATCCAGAGCGCTCTTCAGTCGCAACAATTCGCCGCCTTCCTCACCGGCCTCGTACAACAAAAGCTCTTGCCGTTCATCGGCTCGCCGCCACTGTCAAACGCGCAGTTCACCCACACCCAGCCGGCGAACTTCAAAGACTCGGGCTTCTCGGTCTTCGACTGGTTCACCATCAGCGTAACGGCCAGCCGGGTGATTGCGGTGGTTTTGGAGAAAGCCGTTACCGTCGGCATCGATTTCGCTGGACTTTCGCAGGGCGATCCGGCACAGCTCGTCGACCTGACCGCCGTCCCATCGTTGGGCACGTTGTATTACCGCACCGTCTATCAGTCGACCGACCTTAACGCACCGCCTTTCTTGCAACGGCGAGCCAGTCCGAGCGGTGGCCAGATCGCAACCACGATGAACATGAATGTCGTCAGCCAGATCATCGCCACCCAGGTCTCTCCCTCAGTTGCCGGCACCCAGCTGAAAAAGGAGCTCACGCTCAACTGGATCAGCGGGCGCTACAGCACTTTCGATAAGCCGCTGCGTGGAACCGAAGACGGGATGGATCTGCACTTCAATGTGACTTACACCAAGGGTGTCTCGATCACCGCCGATGGTGACGCGTACATCCAGCCGTATCTCCAGACCTACGATGGGCCGACGAACTTCATCCAGCCCGATCGCTGGCGTTTCTATGTTGCGGTGGTCGACGTCAACCTGCCGTTCTGGGCTGACCTGCTGGTTGACCTGGTGCAGTTTCTGTTCCTCGTACTCACGCTGATGACGCTTTTCGGCAGCCTGATCGTTAACGCCTTCACCGGTTTTATTGAGGCGGTGAACAAGGCCCTTGCCCAGGCTGACGAAGGCAATATTGGCGTGACGGCTCAGGGATCGTTGCAAGGAACGGCCGACGGCATCGATTTGCCAACGCCGTGGTCGACGCCGCTGCCAAACACCAGTTTTCCGCGATGGGACGGCATGACGCAGTACATCGCCTTCTCCAGCGAGAGCATCGATGCCGCAATCAAGACGTGGCCCAACTGGGACGATGCCGCCCCGCAGCCGGAGGCGGTAATCTCGCCAGCCTCATGGCCCGCCACCGATCGAAATGCAATCCAGCTGTCGTTGAAGCTTCGTCAGGACTTGCAGAATCTTGGCGGCAGCAATCTGATCCTGCAATGGCAGGTCACTCGCAACGACAATGGCGCCGTGGTGGCCTCCGCGACAATTCCCTATAGTGCGGCCAATAACGGGCCTTCCATTGACCACCACTCGGCGGACTTGTACGCGGTGAGTGCGTTCACCGTCACCTGCACGGCGACGCTAACTCTGGGCAACCAGGCCGGGGAGATCTGGTCAGGCTCGCAGGTGCTGGCGATCGAGGACATACTCGACCGCTCGCATAGCTTTGTGCATTGGGGCCCGCATAGCGTGCACATGCGGCCGCCTGACTGGTCGCCTGCCAACCCTCTGTTCTGGAGCCACATCCGGCGGTCGCGTATTCATCGCACGGCCGTCGCGGCCCGCTGCAAGATGCTGAAGCTCAAGGCTGCGGAGGCTGCCTTCGTTAATCCGGAAGACCCAGGCGTCCCATTGCAATATCTTGATACGCTGCCGTGCTCGTGGGACGAGCTGAATAAGTTCCGTAAGCCGCTGTGTGAGTACTGCTTCTTCGGCGGTCCCGACAAAACCACGCCGTATCCCCGCGAGGATTGGTTTGAACCACTGCCTTCGTTTGTCGGCAAAAAGCCTTGGATTGTGCCCTAAAAGCAATCGCCTCCGAGTGCCCCTGGGCGCTTCGGCCAACCGTTGTTCGCGCCGATTCCTTCGTACTGCAGCGATCGCCGTCCTCTTTTCATAGCTTTTCGTCCCGCCTGGTGACGCCTGGGCCCGCTCGTCCTCGACATTCTACCCATAGGCGGTCTATATCTATCCGGTATGGCGGCAAAACCCGATCTGATGCCCGGTACCCTGGATATGCTGATCCTGAAAACCCTGCTTCGCGCTCCCCTGCATGGTTATGGCATTGCGCTTTCCATCAAGCGCTTTTCCGACGACGTGCTGACGGTGGAGGAAGGCTCCCTCTATCCAGCTTTGCAGCGGCTGCTGCTGCGCGGCTGGGTGAAAGCCGATTGGAAGATGACCGAGACCAACCGCCGGGCGCGCTACTACAAGCTGACTGCGGCGGGACGCAAACAGCTCGGCATTGAGCTCTCGGAATTTGAACGCATGATCGCGGCCATTGGCCGGGTATTGCAAAACGCGTAGGCCTTTATGGATTCGATGCTCCGTTTCTTCCGCAAATTATCGATCCTGATTCGCCGCCGGCGCTTCCATGGCGATCTGGACGAGGAAATGGCTTTCCACCGCGCGCAAGTCGAAAACGAATTGCGCACCGCAGGAATGGATCCACAAGAAGCGCACTATGCAGCAAGGCGGCGTTTGGGAAATGACGCTTCCCTGAAAGAACAGAGCCACGATGTCGTCGGCTTCTCGTTCGAGGGTGTCTGGCATGATTTTCGCTATGCTCTTCGCCAATTGCGCAAGAACCCCGGATTCTCTACCACCTCGATCCTGATCCTGGCGCTAGGACTCGGCGCTTGTACAGCGATCTTCAGTGCCGTTTATCCCATCCTGTTCGAGCCGTTGCCCTACCCGCACGCCAGCCGGATCATGATGATCTGGGAGATGCGCAGCGAAGGCTCTCCCCTCGACGTGACCTTCGCCACTTTCCATGGCTTGACGGAACGAAGCCGTTCCTTCGACGCGATGGCGGCAATGAAGCCCTGGCAGCCGACGATGATCGGCACCGGCCTCCCGGAGCGCTTCGAGGGGCAGCGCGTGAGCGCGGGCTTCTTCCGCTCGCTTGGCGTATTGCCTACCTTGGGACGCGACTTCCAGACGTCCGACGATCAACACAAAGGGCCCGATGTAGCGATCCTTAGCGATGGGTTGTGGCGGCGGCGCTTTGCCGGCGATCCCGCTATCGTTGGGCGACAGATTACTCTCGACGGCGATCTTTATACCGTCATCGGCGTGATGCCCAACTCCTTCGAGAATGTACTGGAGCCTGCAGCGGAGATCTGGGCGCCGTTGCAGTACGACCCTTCGTTGCCTCCCGACAGCCGGGAGTGGGGTCATCACCTGCAAGTGGTCGGGCGGCTGCTACCGGACATCAGCCGGAAGCAGGCCAGAAGTGAACTCAATGGGATCATGCACACCCTGGCGCAAATCTACGTTAAGGGGTACGACAGCTCTGGCGGTGCACCCGCAGGCATCATCGTGAATGCGTTGCAGGACGATGTGACGCGCAACGTCAAGCCCGCGCTGCTGGCGGTGCTGGGCGCGGTCATCCTGTTGCTGCTGATTGCCTGTGTGAACGTGACCAATCTTCTCCTGGCTCGTGGTGTCCAGCGCCGGGGAGAGTTCGCCATGCGCGCCGCTCTTGGCGCGGGACAGTGGCGGCTCATCCGTCAGTTACTCACGGAAAGCCTGCTGCTGGCCTTCCTCGGCGGCGCGTGCGGCATGCTGATCGCCGAAGTAGGTGTGCACGCTCTGGTCGCGCTTAGCCCGGCGGGGCTGCCTCGCACCGACGCAGTTCGTATCGACGGCGCTGCCTTCGCATTTGCAGTCGCCATAACAACGCTGATTGGACTTGGAGTTGGAGTTGTTCCCGGTATCGTCGTGTTCCGTGGCGACCTGCATCCGGGAATGCAACAAGTCTCCCGCCGCGCCGCTGGCGGTCATGAATGGACGCGTGGGGCGCTGGTGATTGCCGAGGTTGCGCTTGCACTGGTACTGCTGGTCAGTGCCGGCCTGCTATTGCACAGTCTCAAGCGGCTGTTCGCAGTGGATCCGGGGTTCGATTCCTCACGCCTGCTCACCATGCAGGTACAGGAATCGGGCCGCCGCTTCGACGCCGATGCGGCTCGCGATCGTTTCTTCAAGCAGGCTCTGGACGCGGTGCGCCAGGTCCCCGGAGTGGAGTCGGCGGCGCTTACGAGCCAGCTGCCGCTGAGCGGCGACCTTGACAGTTACGGTATGCAATTCGAGGCTTACCCGAACGACGGTTCCGAAGCCGGCTATCGCTACGCGGTGAGCCCGGACTACTTTGCGACCATGCGTATCCCGCTGCGCCGCGGCCGCCTGCTGAATGAGAACGACCGCGCCGCTGCTCCGGGTGCAGTCCTCATCAGCGAATCTTTCGCCAGGCGCAAGTTCCCCGGCCGCGATCCCATCGGCCAACACGTTCGCAGCGGGCCCGATCTGGGTCATCCCGACAAGCCTTGGTCAACAATCGTCGGCGTGGTGGGCGACGTGAAGCAGACGTCGCTGGCCGTGAGTGAACCTGATGCGTTCTACACGACGCCGGCGCAATGGGCGTGGGTGGATAACGTCCAGTCGCTGGTGGTCCGTACTCACGGCGACGCCGCATCGCTGGCTCCGGCCATCCGGAGGGCGATCTGGTCGGTCGATAAGGACCAACCGATTGTGCGCGTCGCAACCATGGACAACCTGCTCGCCGCCTCCGAGGCTCAACGTCGCTTTGCGCTGATTCTCTTCGAGGCCTTCGCCCTGGTGGCGCTGCTGCTTGCGGCGACCGGTATCTACGGCGTGCTCTCCGGCAGCGTTACGGAGCGAACCCGCGAGATCGGGATACGGTCAGCGCTGGGCGCATCGCCAAAGAACATTCTCGGGCTCGTGTTTCGGCAAGGAATGGTGCTCACCGTGATTGGTATTGCCATCGGCCTGACCGGCGCAATTGCGTCAACGCAGGTGCTGCTATCCCTGCTGTTTGCGGTATCGAGGCTCGACCCTGTGACGTATGCCGGCGTGGTTGCACTGCTGGCCGCAATGTCGGCGATCGCGTGTTGCGTACCAGCATGGCGAGCGGCACAGATCGATCCGGCAATCACGCTGAGGGCGGAGTAGTCACACGCGAACCACTGCCGGAGACTTCCTCCAAGCTCATACGGCTAGGTAACGAATCCCGGCACCGAACGCTCCGCCAAAAAAATGTAGGGAAGGAACACGGTTGGTCCCTTCCCAGACATCTCTATCGAAGGCGCGCCAGCGACGTCGGTTCTCGTCGTTGACTCACTACCCCGACAGTTCAGCGACAAGCACCCTCAGCGAGATCCAACGGCCGCTGCCGCGTGGCCTACCGTCGCCAGCGCCTGCTCGACCTTGCTGCCGACAGGAACTCCCAGTCCGGTGCACGCATCCCAACCCGCTCCCGCGTTCTGCCCGTTATTATTACCCGAGGTCACATCGCGGAACGTGGTCGCGTTCTGGTAGATCGTAGGGTTGATAAATCCCACCGAGTGCCCGAGCTTCTGATTGACGCATGCCAGAAAACCGGCCATCAGTGGCGCGACTGCGCTGGTGCCTCCGATGACGGTAGACTGTCCGTCCACCAGTACCTCGTAGCCGCTCTCTGGATCGGCATCGCCGGCAACATCCGGAACACCACGCCAGGCATTCTTCACCATGCTCTTCTGATAATCCGGAACGGCGAAGTGGACACTGAACCCTCCACCGGTTGCACCGTTGCCCGGCCCATTGTTCCACACCACGTCGGTGGGCTTGCCGCCCGCAAGCGTCAGATTGGTGCCACCGCACGCCAGCACCCACGGACTGGAAGCAGGGAAATCAACGTGCTTCGCGCCATCGTTGACTCCGTCCGATGCGCCGTCGTCACCAGCAGCGCAGCACACGGTCACTCCCATCGCGCCCGCTGCCTCGAGCGCCTCGTTGTAGGAGTCGAGCGCTTGTGCCGTCCAGGATGACTCAGCGCCGCCCCAGCTGATCGACACCACCGAGGGCTTGCGCTTCTTATCGTGAATCGCCATGGTGATGGCATCCAGAAATCCGGCGTCGGTATTGGGGGCGAAATAAACCGCAAGGGATGCGCCCGGAGCAGTTGCTCCCGCCACCTCGATATCGAGCATTACCTCGCCGTCGGGACCGTCGGGATTTCCCGTCGGCTTGTTGTGTCCGCCGTCCACGCTCACCGCCGACACGCGCGGCTTCTTGATACCGAGCGACTTGAAATAGCGCGTCAGGTCGCTGGCGCTATAGCCGCCACCCAATTCAATGATTGCGATGCATTCACCTTTTCCATCGCTATCCTTGGGGAAGTCGTAAGCTTGCGCAACCTGCAGCGGAGTGAAGCTTGTCGCCGCGGCTTTGGCGGAAACGCCGCCAGTGGACGCCGGTCGACGCCGGAAGTGCGGCTTCGCTTGCGGCCGGTTATCCAAGCCGAAAACGCCCGTGACCACTGCTTCCAACTCTGCCGGAATGTAAACCGGACCAGTGCGCTGGCGGAATCGGCCTTGCGCGTGATCATACTGGTGAAGCTCCACACCGAATGCCACGCTAAGTTGCGCCACGGTGCCGCGCAAAATCACGGTCCGTCGTGCCGCGTCGGCAGTCACCACGGTCAATTCGTGATCGTGGGCAAAATCCTCCAGGGCGCGAATATCCGACTCACTCGCACCGAAATTGTTCTCGAACTCCTCGCGCGAAAAATGACCACCCGCGCGGACCGCCGCTTTGGGTTGACCTTTCGAGCGCAGGCGCACTGTGACGTCCAGGGATTCACTTGGGTCTGCGGCTCCTACATAGGTTGCATTGTGAGCGGCAGCGCGTTCGCTGCCTTTCAACACCACGCGATCTTTGGGGATAAACATCGGGATCTCCTATTCTTTCAGCGTTAAGGAACGGGATGTTCCGTGTGGGCTGGTGAGGTTAGAACCATTCACATATCTCATGGCGCCCAGGCAGTAACTGAAAAGCCTTGCTCCACACGATGCCTGCTTAGAACCTGAGAATTCGGATAGCCTCTGATGTGCAATTCGGCAGCCTTTTCCTGGCGGCCGAAAATTATCAGGGGCTTCGTTCCTGTTCAACGCGTTAGG
>JBARGS010000135.1:0-31331 GCA_049798495.1 Candidatus Korobacteraceae bacterium
CGGCATTCTAGCCGCTCTCTCCGGAAGCGTGGCCGGAGGGCTTGCCCTTCGTTCGCTTCCGGGACTTCTCTTCCTGCAATCGCGCTGCTATTTTCGAATGCGGAACGGCTACTAGGAGCTTCATAAACTCGGTGAATCGGTCAAACTCGCTCGTGTCATTCTTGGCGGAAGGCGTCGGGCTGCTTGACTCTTGAGACACGTATTAGGCCTACGGAAAGTAGGGTATCTCTACGTGTGTCAAGAGTCAAGCTGTACCTTCGAACGTGCATAGTTTATTTATGGATGTGGCGTTGCGGTCAGCCCATCCCCGCAACCCGGGTTGCACAACTCCAATGCGGCACGCGGCAGGCTCCTCAAATCCGGGCTCTGACGCGCATGCCCCCGTGAGCCGGAGTAAACCAAGACTGATCACCGCATTGTAGAGATAGTGGACATAGTCAGGATGGTTCGTCGCCGCTCTCAGCTCGGCAGACTCACCCTCCTCGTCCAGGGGCGCTGCAGCGTCAACGAAGATCAGGCCAGTCACGTCCTGGGGAAATTGTTTGGTGTAAGCGCGTATATAAACGCCCCCCGCGGAGTGCGCCATTAAGACAAGCGGGCCATGAACACCAGCTTGCTGCAGCAGAGCATGCAGTTCGCTGGCAATATTGTCGGCGTCTCGTGGATCGGGGCCGGGAGTGCTCCATCCCAACCCGGCGCGGTCGTAGGAACAGACTCGCGTGGTTTTTGCGAGCGCCGGTTGCACCTTGCCCCACTTCGACGAGTAGTTTCCTCCCCCCGCCTCGAGGACAATCGTCGGCGAGCCTTTGCCGGTGCAGTAGAGATGCATATCATGTCCGTTAACCGCGTATATCTTCCCGAGAGCCGGATAGATCGCACGGTAATAGCGAAGGGCGGCCGCATTGTAGATGGTGCTGCCGGCGGCCACCACGAACAGAAGGATGACCACCGAAAGCAACACCCATTCCGTAATGCGGCGCCACTTGCGATGTGGTGTGCGTTGCAGTGTGCGCAGACGCCGGATGCAAAGCGCGACGATTACCATCGCGACCAGCACGATGACAATGGGAAGAGTCAGTGGATTGACATTCAACCGAGCGCTCCTTTTAACCACACCCGCCGATTACGGTGACTTTCTTTTGCCGACAGCTTGGGACTACTTCGTCAGTACAGAAGCGGTCGAGGATTGCTGGGCGCTGGCATGGGACAGAGCGACGATCCGCCGCCTGGCCGGCTGTTACCCAACTCTATGGGAGAACGCCTTCGTAATTCTGGCGGGAGGGGTCGGCAGTTTTGTCGCGGTCCACGCTTCCCAGACATACGACACCGCTCCCCAGCGCGTCGCTCGCGTACTACTCAATCTTGCCGACGCGCTCGGTCAGAAAATTCCCACCGGCATCGAACTTAGCATTCGGAATGAAGACTTGGCCGACGCCGCCAACGTCACCTTGTTTACCGCCAGCCGCCTGCTCAATGAATGGCAAACGGAGCGGCCTGGTGGTGAAAACTCGCGGCAAGGTCTTGTTGCGCTCTCCAGAAGCCCTGCTCCTCCACGCAGTCTAGGTGCAGGTGCCGCGCGGCCCACTCAAGCCGCCAGCGATCAGTGATCTTACAGCTCTGTCACTTGGTACAGCGATGTAGTCCAGACGGCACTCCAAACATTACTGGCTCGCGATCGTCGCCCCTACACTCCGCCTAAACGGTTCACTCTCCGGTAGTGTCCGAAATATGCGTTGGTCTAGTCCTGCGTACCTACCCGTATGCGGTTTTGACCATGCTGGGGATGGGTTTGCTCAACCGCGTTATCCAGCGAAGGAATGTCGGCTGCATCCATTACCGCCGAAGCCGGCGTCTCTTCGGAGCCGTAAAAGACGCGATACTCGCAGTCGCACTTCGGACAGGCGATAACCGGCCCGGGCACAAAGCCCTCGCTTTCTAGATCTGGATAGAAATCTCCCTCTTGGAGTTTGGCGAGGACCGGCATATCGAAATTCTACACCCCGCCAGACGGCGGGTTCCTTACAACTCATCTGGATTTGTTTACATCCTTCCTCCGGATCAAGACTGCTCTGGTTCACAGTGGAGTCCTCACGTTCAACAATCCGAGTTCCGCAAAGCGGGACGGCTCAGTCTAGCCCAGGACGAACTGGGGGGTCCCCGATCCGCGCCTCCTTTGCGCGGATTGGGGTGGGGAGTCCTGGGTACGCAGCGTAAATGGGTTCCGCGTCCCGGCAGGGACGGCCCAGGGGGATGTCAACAGAGCCAACTCATCTCATAAATCCTTTCGGTTCGCATCAGGGCACGACCCTTCGGCTACGCTCAGGGCAGGCTCTTTAGTCGTGCCGAACGAGTCGCAGCAAACAGCCTGGGCTTCTTAGCCCCTGCAAAATCAAGGTTCCGCAGGGGCTGAAGAGACTGTGTCGCAACCGAAACACGGATTTTTCAGTGGGACAAACGGTATGAATCGCAAGGCAACCAGCCGCGCGGCGGCGACATTTGTGTTAGCCGCGGGCGTAAGCCCGCGGGCAAGTGGGATAAACAGAGAGCCGCGGATCGGCGACACTGGGTTGCGACACAGTCTCTGAAGCCCAGTCATAACCTATCTGCTCTGGCACGTCTGAAGACGTGCCCTGATACAAAGCGACTAATGAGATAGGTTGCAGTCAAGCCGCGTCCACTGGAAAGGGCGATGGTGGAGGTGCCTTGTAATGGGCCCTAACCACTTCCTTGTTTCCGCCTGTCTTGCATCTCGCGCAGCACCTCGGCCTGGGCGTTCTCCGGCAACAGGCTGCGAATCGCGGGAAAGATTACTTCCTCTTCCATCTGCAGGTGCGCTGCGAACATTTCTTCCAGCGCCCGTGTGATGGAGCACATCTCGCCAGCGACAGCCTGCAATGTCTCCGGGTTGCTCTTCGCCATGACCAGAAGAGGCAGCAGGCGCTCGATAAGATCGTCGATGGCCTGATGCTGATCGCCCATGGCCAGCAGGGCGTGCCCGACTCTGTCGTCAGCGACAGCGCTCAGACGCGGCCGTAGTGTGTCCTCTTCGTCGGCCTCGTGCAGCGGCAAGGAGACGCTGTAGTAGCGGTGGACGCCGGCCGCAGCCTGGACAATCTCTGCCGGTTCGGCGCCTTGCGCGTGCGCCAGCTTCGCGGCAACACCTGTAAAGTGACGAATGCGCTGATGGCAGCCCAGCAGGAGGTCGACGGCGTCTTCGGATTTAGGCTTCGACGAGGTGGGGGGAGAAATCTGATTCAGCATGTAGTTCTATTATCGCGCAGGAACGCGGTAACAGGGGCTAAAGGTCAGGGGTTAGGGATTAGACCTGATTCCTAACCCCTACTCCCTAATCCCTGATTCCTAGTCCCTGATCCCTGTTTTCTCCTACCTCTGGAAATGCATCTCGACCGTGACTTGCACGGGCACGGGATGACCGTCTTTCTCCGCCGGCTTGAACTTCCACTTCTTCACGGTGGCGACGGCGCTCTGCTCGAAGGCCTGGTGGTCGCTGCGAA
Source organism: Candidatus Korobacteraceae bacterium (assembly GCA_049798495.1). Lineage (GTDB taxonomy): Bacteria > Acidobacteriota > Terriglobia > Terriglobales > Acidobacteriaceae > Bog-257. The sequence goes on from JBARGS010000135.1 coordinate 3,516, forward strand.
GGACGCGAACCGATTCCACTCGCCCTTTGGTGTTTACCCCAATCAGCAGGACGACGGCGCCGCGCGGCTCGGCGTCGGCCGGCAGGTCGGGAAACTTGGGATCGGGAGATGACGTAGCCTTGGGCGGCTTCATGCCTTTGGTAACCGGCTGAAAGGAGGAAAACTCCGGATCGTCGGAGGTATTGGAGGGAGTGGTTGAGATGGTCGAGGAGGAATCGGATTGTGGGTTGGCGGGTTGAGCCCAGTTACTACCGGCCAAGAGCAACACAACGGTCGCCAGTGCGGTCGCTGAAGAGGCACGCATTCAGTTGTCCCTGAGAAAAATCAACGGCTGGGGACATTCTATTCAAAAGCGGGCGAGGTGCGGAGGAAAGTTTCTGTCCCACTCATTCGAACACCGCGAATGAGTGGGGCACCCGGAAGTTGAAACTCCATCCCCGACGCCATCCCTCAATATTCATTACAATCTATATAGCCGTGAAGATATAATAGCGTTGTGCCTTGGGAGATCGAGGTGACCCAGGAATTCGAAGCGTGGTGGGAGCTGCTGGAAGAAGCCGAGCGAGAGGATGTGCGTGCCGCGGTCGGTTTGCTGGAAGAGCGAGGTCCGGCGTTGCCATTTCCGTATTGCTCTGGAGTTGTACTTTCCCGGCACGATCGCATGCGCGAACTTCGCGTTCAGCATCGAGGACGGCCTTACCGGGTGCTGTACGCCTTTTGATCCAAGGCGAATTGCGATTCTTCTCATTGGTGGAGACAAGAGCGGACGCGACCGCTGGTATGAAAAGAATGTACCGTTGGCGGATCGGATCTACGATGCTCATCTGGCTGGATTGAAAAAGAAAGGCAAGTAAACGATGGCGAAGAAGTTTTCGGAATTAGTAAAGCGGACGATGTCGCCTGAATCGCAAGAACGCGCTCGTCTCAAGACGAAGCAGATGCTGCATGAAATGGCATTAGATGAGTTGCGAGCAGCGTTGGCGCTCACTCAGGAACATCTGGCAGAGACGCTCGGCATACGCCAGGCGTCGGTCTCCAAAATTATTCGCGGCCAGAACATGTACATCAGTACGCTCGACAAGGTGATCAAGGCGATGGGCGGCGATCTGGAGCTGTATGTCGCTCTGCCGAACGGCAAGGTCAAGCTCAACCTGGAACAGTTTCGCGAGGTGGCGAACAACCCCTCTCTAAAACGAATTCGTGAGCGGAAGAAGCACACCACTCATCTTCGCCCGGGAGCGGCATAACTCATAACTCGCTCCTCAGCATCGTCTGCGAGGGCGGTTGTCGAGGGTCGTATTGTAAACTGGTTGTACCGGTTCCGACTCCCTCCGTTTCTCCGATCGAACACGGTTTTCCCCGGCTTTTTCCGCAAACCAGGAAAGGACAGTTTTGAGCACGAGTCTTCGCAACATCGCCATCATCGCCCATGTGGACCATGGCAAGACCACGCTGGTGGATGCCATGCTGAACCAGAGCGGCATCTTCCGCGCCAACGAGACGCATGTCGAGCGGGTGATGGACTCCAATGAGCTGGAGCGCGAGCGCGGCATCACCATCCTCGCCAAGAACACCGCCATCTTCTACCATCCGTCGGACCAGTCCGAAGTGAAGATCAACATCGTAGACACGCCCGGCCACAGCGACTTCGGCGGCGAGGTGGAGCGCGCGCTGAAGATGGTGGACGGCGTGATGCTGCTGGTGGACGCCAGCGAAGGGCCCTTGCCGCAGACGCGCTACGTGCTGAGCAAGGCGCTGGAAGCCAAGCTGCCGCCCATCGTCGTGATCAACAAGATCGACCGTCCCGACGCACGTTCGCAGGAAGTTCTGAATGAGATCTATGACCTGTTCATCGATCTCGATGCGGGCGACGATCAGCTCGACTTTCCCGTGCTCTACACCAACGCCAAGCTGGGGACAGCGACAACCGATCCCGACAAGCCGGGCGAGAATTTGCAGCCGCTGTTCGAGGCTATCGTGAAGACGATTCCCGAGCCGCAGGGCGACGCCGCGGGGCCGCTGCAGATTATGGTAGCCAATCTCGATTACAGCGATTACCTGGGTCGCCTCGCCATCGCCCGCGTGTTTAATGGGACGCTGCGCACCGGCGAGGACGTGGCCATTGCCAAGCGCGATGGTTCGCTGGAGAAGATCAGGATCACGAAGCTGTTTTCATTCTCGGGACTGAAGCGCACGGACATCGAATCCACCGAACTGGGCGACATTGTGGCCATCGCGGGAGTCACCGGGATCAACATCGGCGAGACGATCACGGATGTCGAGAATCCTGCGCCGCTGCCAGTCACTACCATCGACGAGCCGACGATCGCCATGCAGTTCATGGTGAACACGTCGCCGTTCGCGGGACGTGAAGGGCAATACGTTACCTCGCGCAATCTGCGGGAGCGGTTGGAGAAAGAGCTGCTGACCAACGTGTCGCTGCGCGTCGAGGACTCGGGCTCGACCGACTCGTTCCGAGTGCTGGGACGCGGCGAATTGCAACTGGCGATCCTGATCGAGATGATGCGCCGCGAGGGCTACGAGCTCGCCGTCGGCAAGCCGGAGATCGTGACCAAGGAGCTCGACGGCAAGCTGATGGAGCCGGTGGAGCGGCTGACCATCGACGTTCCTGACGCGTTTGTCGGTGTGGTCATCGAGAAGCTTGGCGCGCGCAAGGCCCAGATGGAGAAGATGCACAACCACGGCTACGGTCGCGTGCGCATGGAGTTTCGCGTGCCGAGCCGCGGCCTGATCGGACTGCGCAGTGAGCTGCTGACCGATACGCGTGGGACCATCGTGATGAACTCGCTCTTCGACGGCTACACCGAGTGGCAGGGCGAGATTCCGCATCGTCCGACGGGCGCGCTGGTGGCCGATCGCAACGGGCTGACCACTGCCTACGCGCTTTGGGGATTGCAGGAGCGCGGCGAGCTGTTCGCCGGGCCAGGCGTGGATGTGTACGAGGGCATGGTGATCGGCGAGAACTCGCGCGACAATGATCTCGATGTCAACGTGGTGCGCGAGAAGAAGCTGACCAACATGCGCGCCTCGACCGCCGACGAAGCCATTCGCCTCGTCCCGTTCAAGAACCTCAACCTGGAGCAGGCGATTGAGTTCCTCGCCGACGATGAACTGGTGGAGGTGACGCCACACCATCTGCGGTTACGCAAGAAGATATTGCAGGCGAATCGCCGGCCGCGAAAGAATGCACAGCCGGCAGCGGTGCAGGCGGAGTAGGACAGCTTCTCCGCATCGTCAGATGCTGAACGGGGCAAGACGCTCCTATGCACTTTGAGATTATCGGCGAGCTAGCGGAAATTGAAACCATAGCGGTCGGTTCGGCAATTCGCGAGCTGCGACGACTCCGCAAAATATACGGACCTGGGCGATGGCGGAAGCGAAAAGGCATCGCGCGAGTCCGATTCGCCGATGGTACGATATGCTTTGCCGAGATCCACTGGTACGAAGCTCACGGAAAGGGTATAGAAGAGCGCAAGATCAAGCGTATTCTGAAATCGGAAATATGAGAAAAGGCCCACCTGAGTTCGTCATTTGCGTTAAGAACAGGGGCTACCGCGCGTCTCTGGAACTGAGGAAGCTGTATCAGACCATTCCGGATCCGCTGGCAAACGGGCATCGCCAAATTCGCATCGTTGACGAGTCCGGGGAAGATTATCTTTACCCCGCCACCTACTTCGTTCCGGTCGATCTGCCGCACTCGTCAGGAAAGGCGGTTCTGCGGGCGACCACGGTGTCACTCAGTAAGTAATCCTGCCTGATTGAATCGGATCTCACTTCTCTGTACCGTGTTGCTGCGCGGGGCTTGATTCGGCGCGCTGCTGGCCGGGGCTGGTGGCGCGGTTGAACTCGAAGGCGGCGTTGATCAGCGAGATATGAGAGAGCGCCTGGGGAAAATTTCCCAGGTGGCACTTCGCTTTGGGATCGTATTCTTCCGCGAGCAGGCCCACATCGTTGCGCAGCGCCAGCAGACGCTCGAAGAGAAGGCGCGCGTCGTCCATGCGTCCCAGCATGCGCAGAGCACTTACCATCCAGAAGCTACAAGCCAGGAAGACGCCTTCACCGGGGGGAAGTCCATCGTCCACCCGCTCGGTGCGATAGCGCAAGACGAAGCCGTCCGACATCAGGTGCTTCTCGATGGCTTCGATGGTGCCGCGCACGCGCGGATCGGTGCAGGGGAGGAAGCCGACCTGTGGGATCAATAGCAACGAGGCATCGAGCTGGGTGGAACCGTAGGCTTGGGTGAAGCTTCCGAGCTGGGCGTTATAGCCCTTTTGGCAAATGTCCTGATGGATCTTGTCCCGCAGATCGCGCCAGCGCGAGGCCTCGGCTGCGACGCGAAAGTGCTCCGCGGCCTTGACGGCACGATCGAATGCGACCCAGGCCATGATCTTCGAATAGGTAAACTGCTGAGGCCCGCCGCGCACCTCCCAGATGCCTTCGTCGGGCTGCTCCCAGATTTTCGCGAGATGCTCGGCCAGGGCGCGATGCAGGCTGACATCGTCGTCGCTGGGAGGCATGCCGCCGAGATGGGCGTGCAACATGGCGTCGGCGACCTCGCCATAGACATCAAGCTGAAGCTGATCGGAAGCTGCATTGCCGATGCGGACAGGCTTGGAGTCTCCGTATCCGGCTAGCCAGGGAACTTCCCATTCCATCAGATTCCGTTCGCCCCGGATGCCGTACATGATCTGCACCTGGTCGGGACTGCCCGCGACGGCGCGCAGCAGCCAGTCGCGCCAGGCCTGCGCTTCTTCGAAGTAGCCCGCGTTCATCAGGGCCAGCAGGGTGAAGGTGGCATCGCGCAGCCAGCAGTAGCGGTAATCCCAATTACGGTTGCCCCCAAGGCATTCCGGCAAGGACGTTGTAGGTGCGGCGACAATCCCGCCGGTGTGACGGTAGGTCAGGGCTTTCAGCGTGATGAGGGAGCGTTCGATGGCCTCGGCATAGTCGCCGTCGAGATGAGCGCGGCCGGTCCACTCCGTCCAAAAGCCGATGGTGTCGTGCAATGCCTGCTCGGGATCGGCGGGTGGAGGCAGTTCGTCGAAGGAAGGCCCGTAACTGAGAACGAAGTTCAGCGACTCGCCTTCAGCGATGGTAAATTCGCTGACCGTCTTCAGGTTCTCGCCGCGAAGTGGGGCGCTGGTATAGAGCGCCGCCATGTCCGGCCCGGCAATCGCGCGAAGCAGGCCGTCTTCGAGTCGGGTCACCCAGGGAACGGTGCGGCCATAGTCGAAGCGCAAGATCAACTCCATGCACATGGCGACACTGCCACGGATGCCGCGAACAATGCGAATCAGATGCGGGTTGCGGCCGCGCAGCGGCATGAAGTCGAGAAGGATGGCAGCGCCTGCTTCTGTTTCAAAGGTGGTTTCGACGACCAGCGTGTGACCCAGGTAACGGCGACGGCTGTGGGACTCTTGCTGCGGTGCGATGGACCAGTGTCCGTTGTTTTCATCGCCGACGAGCGCGGCGAAGCACGCCGGGGAAGCGAAGTGAGGCAGGCAGAGCCAGTCGATGGAGCCGTTGCGGCTGACGAGGGCGGCGGTTTCGCAGTCGCCGATCAGAGCGTAGTCTTCGATGGGAACAACCATGTTGTGGGTTAGATGCAACGCGGCGACGGTTGGGCGTGAATACCTCCCACCCTAGGCCAAAAGAAGGCCTAGGATGGGGCACCCAGCAACGAGCGTTCGCTACGTCCTGGGCTAACGGCGCGACCACCCCTTCGGGGTTCGATCTTCGTGGGCCATACTCCACTTCCGAAGACCGAGGTTCCTTCTCACACAGACTCTGACGGACTAGGTTTGCGGCTTACGGGAGGGCTGAAAAAAGCGAACAGCAGATGCCTCCGGCAGGCTCAGGACAGGCCCTGAGCCCGGCCGGCGAATCATTCGTAGCGTAACGCCTCGACGGGATCGAGGCGCGAGGCCTTCACAGCGGGATAGATGCCGAAGAACAAGCCGACGCTCATCGACATCAGTACGGAAGCGATGACGGCCCAGATGGGCACCGAGGTTGGCATCGAGGGAAAGACCAGCGGCAGCAGCGCCGCAGCACCGGCGCCCACCAGCACCCCGGCAATGCCTCCCAAGCCGGTGAGCACGATGGCCTCGGTCAGGAACTGACGGATCACGTCGCCACGGCGCGCGCCAATGGCCTTGCGCACGCCAATCTCGTGCGTGCGCTCGGTGACGGACATCAGCATGATGTTCATGACGCCGACGCCGCCCACCATCAGACCGATGGAACTGACGACGATGGTCATCAGGGCAACGGTGCTCATGATCTCGCGGAACTGCGTGGCGATGGCTTCGGCGCTGCTGATGCCGAAGTTGTCGGGCTTGTTGAAAGGCACGTTGCGGCGGCGGCGCAGCAGTCCGCGAATCTCATCCTCGGCGGTGTCCTTGAAGCCGGGAAAAGCTTCGGCGCTGATGAAGTGCTCGTCGTCGGCGGGGTAGTGCTTGCGATAGGCGTTATAAGGGACCTTGATCACGCGGTCAGTGCTCGTGTCCTTGAACAGACCGCCCTTACGCTTCTCCAGCACGCCAATAACCTGGAAAGGAACTCCGTCGACCAGAATGGTTTTGCCGAGTCCGTCGTGGGCGGGAAAGAAAGCCTTGTCGATGTCGTAGCCGATAACGGCGACGTCCTCGCGGTGTTCGTCCTCGAAGTCGGAGTAGAAGCGGCCTTGCGTGATGTGTGCGTTGGAGACATCCTGCCAGGCAGAGTTGGCGCCGGAGTAGTCGAGATCGGTAATTTCGTGATTGCCGTAGCGGGCCACGCGGATCGGGGGCCGCTGCGCATCGGGATCGAAGCGCGGCATGGCTTCCGCGCTGACGCTCTTGACGTGGGGACACTCGGCGAGAATGGCCATGGCGTCATCGAAGCTGAGGGGTTTGCGGTTGCGCTCCTCGGCGCTCATGCGTCCGGTGCGAATGCCGATGTCCCAGCGAAAGACCCAGAGCGTGTTGGTGCCGTAGTCGTCGAGGTAGCCTTGCACGTCGCGGCTGATGCCCACCAGAATCGAGGCAACGAAGATCATGGCGGCGACGCCAATGACGACGCCGAGCACAGTCAAGAACGAGCGCGTCTTGTGCTCGCGCACCGTCTGGAGAGCCATCTTCGAGTTGACGCCAATGTCCATAGAAGCAGTGGTTAGTGGATAGTGGATAGTGGATAGTTAGTCATATTTGCTGGCGCCTGCCTCGTGGTTCTTACTATTCACTATTCACTATCCACTAATTCTCATACCTCAACGCCTCGATCGGATCCAGTTTTGCCGCCTTGCGCGCGGGATAGACGCCAAAAAACATGCCTACCGCCGAGGAGATTCCAATCGCCAAGACAACCGCCAAAACCGGTACGGCCATGGGAACCGGCGTCGCAGTTCGCACCACGACCGCCAGCAGCCAGGCGATCAGCACACCGATGGCGCCGCCGACTAAGGCCATCACGGTGGATTCGACGAGGAACTGCAGCAGAATGTCACGCCGTTTGGCGCCCAACGATTTGCGTATGCCGATCTCGCGCGTGCGCTCGGTGACCGAAGCAAGCATAACGTTCATGATGACCACACCACCAATCACCAGGAAGATCGACACCAGCCCGACCATACCCGACGCCAGCGTCCCGGTGAGGTTCTTCCACAGGCTCATCAGGTTGTCGCTGGCGAGGATGGCGAAATTGTCTTCGTCATTGGGCCCAAGATGACGGCGCGAGCGCATCAGCACTCGGGCCTCTTCCTTGGTACGCTCCATCCACTCGGCCCCGCGGGCCTGCACGTTCACGCTGAGCGAGTAGTTGCGGCCGTAGATCTTCAACCAGGTCTCGATCGGGATGTAGACGAAATTATCCTGCGACTGCCCGAAGGTGTTGCCGATGCGCTTGGCTACTCCGACGATCTGGAACTCCTGACCGTCGACGGTGAGGGTCTTGCCCAGCGGATCGGTGTTGGCATAAAGCTTCTCGGCGACATCGGCGCCGATCATGCAAACCATGTCGCGGTGTTCGTTGTCGGAATCGGTGATGTAACGGCCGGTCGCGACCTCCTCGACATCCATGTCGCCGATGTTGGCGGTTACGCCGCGAAGATCGATGCCTTCCACATTCTGACGCTCATTGCGGATGTCGGCGGTGCGCCGCACTTCCACGCCAACCGCTTTGGGAAGTTTGAGATTGTCGCGCAGCGCCTCGTAATCTTCCCACGTGATGTCACGATTGCGACGCTGCGCCTTGAGCAACTCCATGGTGTCGGTGATGATGGGAAACTTGTGAACCAGGAAGACGTTCGATCCCAGGTTGGCAATGCGTGTGGCGAAGTAAATGTTCATCCCGCTCACCAGCGCGATCACCAGGATCAGCGTCGACACCGAAAGGATCACGCCCAGCAGCATGAGAAACGAGCGCAGCTTGTGGGCGCGCATCGTTTGCAGCGCGATCAACGTCGGCTCGCGCAGAAAATGCGCACGGTGAAGACGTCGTGGCTGACCGGTTGCTGCCATGAGGATTCGTTGAAAGGGCTTAAACCATTTTACCCGCGGGAACCAATGTGCCCTCTGGATAGTACGGATTATCGCGGCCGGAAGTTGCAACCCGCAAGGAATTGCCGTCCTCGGATTGGGCGAATCGCGACCGCCTTCCGTTATTCAGGCACGAAAGTCCTTGCGCTGCAAGGTGTTTGGGCTGTAATGCCGGGGATTGAGAAGAACAGCAGTTCCCGGGAAGGATCGCCGCGCGCCCGTTTGACTCCGGGCGAGGCTCACTCCGCTCGGCTCAGCTCTCCATTCGGCACCACCGACACCTTGATGCCGACTCCCGGATCGAGCTCAAGCTTCCTGCCCTTCGGGCTGAAGCGCGGTGGGTGGCTCACGCCCCACTTGTTCATGGCGAACTCGAGCGAGGTGCCGAGCACGCCGAAGCCGTACTTCACGCTGCGCCGGAAGTTGATGGACGACGCCTCCTCGAAGTACTTCGTCGGGCACGATACTTCGCCGATGCGGAAGCCGAAATGCACGCACTGCGCCAGCATCTGGTTGTCGAAGACGAAGTCGGGAGAGTTTTCCAGCAGCGGCAGTGCGGTGAGGACTTTGCTGTTGAAGGCGCGATATCCGGTGTGATACTCGGAGAGCTTCACGCCCAGGAACAGGTTCTCGAATGCCGTCAGGAAGCGGTTGGAGATGTACTTGTACAACGGCATGCCGCCGCGCAACGCCTGGCCGCCGATGATGCGCGAGCCCAGCACCACGTCGTAGACGTCGTATGCCACCATGCTGGCCATAGCGGTGATCAGCAGTGGCGTGTACTGGTAATCGGGATGGACCATGATGACGACATCGGCGCCGGCGGCCAGAGCCTCGCGATAGCAGGTCTGCTGGTTGGCGCCGTAGCCGTAGTTCTTATCATGGACGAAGACCAGCAGCCCCAGCTTGCGGGCCACCTCGACCGTGCGGTCCTTGCTGTAGTCGTCGACCAGAATGCGAATGTCGACCAGGTCGGGGATTTCCCGCACCGTCTGTTCCAGCGTGTGCTCCGCGTTGTAGGCGGGCATGACGACCGCCACTCGTTTGCCGTTGATCATTGCGTGGTCCCTGACATACCCCTTTATGATAACCCGGCAACCGCCATTTACCAGCAGTACTCTGCTAATCTGAACAACTCTTCATGCCTCCGGTTCTCGTAGTCTCGTCGGCCATTTGCGCCTTGTTGGGCGTCGCTGGGACGGTTTACTTTGCCATGTCGATCTGGGCTGCAAAGCTCTTTCCAGCTGAGCGTGGCCAGCCCATCGACAAGAAATTCGCTCCTCCGGTCAGCATTCTGAAATCGCTGAAAGGCCTGGACCTGCACATGTATGCGGCTTTCCGGAGCCATTGCCTGCTCGACTATCCCGATTACGAGGTGCTGTTTGGGGTTCGCGATCTCAGCGACCCCGCACTGCGCCTAGCGGAAAAGCTGCGCGAAGAATTTCCCCAGCGCAACCTCCGAATCATCCACTGCCCGGAAGTTCTAGGCTTGAACGGTAAGGTCAGCAACCTGGCGCAGATGCTGCCCCAGGCGCGCTTCGAGCACATCATCATCAACGACAGCGACATTCTGGTGGAGCGCGATTACCTGCTACGCGTGCTTGCCCCGTTTGCAAAGCCGGGCATCGGAATGGTGACCACGCTGTACCGTGGTCTCGCCGGCAAGACGCTCGGCTCAAGGCTCGAGGCGCTCGGCCTCAGCACAGACTTCGCCGGCGGCGTGTTGGTCGCGCGCGCCCTTGAGGGCGGCATCCGCTTCGGCCTGGGTGCGACCATTGCGACAACCAGGACGGTGCTCGGCGAGATTGGCGGGCTCGAACCGCTGGTCGATTACCTGGGCGACGATTACGAACTGGGCGCGCGCGCCGCTGCCGCAAAACACAAAATCGCGCTGGCCGACACGATCCCTGAAACCGCTTTGCCGGATTATTCTTTTCGCGACTTCTGGACGCACCAGATGCGCTGGGCGCGCAACATCAAAGATCGCCGTCCCGCGCACTACTTCGGCCTCATCACGACCTTCGGGTTCGTGTGGGCCGCGCTCGCCGTGCTGCTGAATCCATTGGCTTGGTGGACGTGGCTGATCTTCGCTGTGACCGCCGCAACCCGGTTTGCCTCAGCCCTGGTCGTCGGCCGCGGCGTGCTGAAAGATCCTCGCATCGTCAGCGATTTGTGGCTAATACCCCTGCGTGACTTCATCGCCCTGTTGATCTGGATTGCCAGCTTCGCCGGCAACACGGTGGAGTGGCGCGGCATGCGCTTCAAATTGCGGAAAGGAAAACTGGAGCTTATACCATGAGGGTTGCGTACGAGGATGAGGCCCTAGTCATTCGCCTGCGGTACTCTCTCGCTCACGAAATCCATCTCTCGCTGCACCGGGTTGATGCGTCCTTCTTCGCCGAACTCATATCGCTCGCCGCGCCAGAAGAACTTATTGTTGCTGAAACTCGCAATCCAGGTGCAAAAGCCCAGCAGATCGCGCACCGGATACAGCCAGCACAGCCACAGACAACGGCGGTCGCCGATGATGCCCCAACCCACGAGCAGCGCCAGCAACATGCGGTTCAACCATGAGAGCGCGAACAGCGCCACACCAATCAGCATCCAGTTGCGATGCCCGAGACCAAGCAGCAGCGCCAGCAGTCCGAACGGCACCGCATAGGTCAGCCCCGATCCCACGTGTCCCCACGGGCGCGAGAAGCGCGTGCTCTTCATCCAGCGCAACTGGTCGCCGAAGGTCCGCTGCAGCGATTGCCCGGCCAGCACGTGCCCCACTTTGTAGTGCGACAGGATCACGGTGTATCCGGCTTCGGCGATGCGGTTGCCCAGCACGAAGTCGTCGGAATAGAAATCGGCGCTCTCACGCACCCCGCCGATGGCTTCGATCGCCTCGCGGCGCACGGCCATGGCGGCGCCCAGCGCGAACTTCATCCCTTCCACCATGTCGGCGACCATCACCCCCGATGGCATCTCCACCGACATCCCCAACGCCTCCAGTTGCGACCAGAAGTCGCCCGCTGGGATGCCCCGATAAAGGCAAGTCACCAGTCCGACATTGGGGTCGAGCAGCGGCGGCACCACATTTCGCAGAAAGTCAGGCCCCACCAGCACATCGCTGTCGCTGATGATCAGGTAGGAATTCTTCGAGGCCGCCATCATCTTGGACAGCGAGAAGACTTTGGCATTTGGCCACGCCGGATCGCCCGAGATCACCACACGCGTGCGAACGTGGGGATACTTCGCGCGAAGCTCCGCTACCACATCCAGCGCCTCGTTACTGGCGCTGCGCGCGCCGAAGATGATTTCGAAATCGGGATAGTCTTGCCGGAAAAAGCTCTCCAGAGTTTCCTCCAGCCTGGGTTCCATGCCGTGTACCGGCTTGAGAATCGTTACTGCCGGCAGATCCAGAGCTGACGCGGAAAACACTTCCGCCTGTTCTCTTCGCGCTTTGCGCACGTAGCGGAAAGCCGCTACCACCACCATGCCAAGAAAAATCGTGGACGTGAGCGAGCCAAGTGCGGCCGCGAACCACAGCAGGTGCCGAAGGGAGGGATCAACACCAACGGCTCCTGCCATAGTCAAAAATGGTGTGCACATGGGAGATCTTCATTGTACCTCGCTGACGACGAGGCTCAAGGTGCAAGAACGGTTTCCGTGGTCTGAATCTTGCGGCTCACCCCCATCTTTGGGCGGACTAGGGCGAGGATAAGTCGCCCGAAGGTGTCGAATGCGGTATCCGCACAGGCACAATCCGACGACTGTCATTTTCAATTGCAAGGATCACGACTCATGACAGCTCTGCAACAAACGTGCCGATTGCCGCTTGTCCCAGGCTGATACCTCCATCGTTGGGCGGCACGGAGTGATTGGTCCAGATCTCCACCGCTTCGTCGCCCAGCAAGTCTCGCACATCCGACAGAAGCAATTCGTTCTGGAACACGCCTCCCGACAGCACAACCGTATCGATCCGCCGCTCCTTGCATAACCCTTTGACCGCGTCGCATAGTCCTTGAGCAACTCCCCGCTGAAATGACCGCGCGATTTCGGTTGGTTTGCGTTCGCGCTTCCGCTCTTCGGCAACCGCACGGAGCAGCGGACGAAAATCCAAAGTCGCATCGCTGAACGGAAACGCATAGGCCTCCGCGATATCAGCTCCGCTTGCGAGATTCTCCAGCCACATCGCCGCCTGTCCTTCAAACGTAATCTCGCGCGTGAAGCCCAGCAGCGCCGCCGCCGAATCGAAGAGCCGCCCGATTGAGGTGGTGGCAAAGCAGCGGACATCTTTGCGGACCAGCTCCATCGCCCGCAGATAACGCTCGGGAAAGTTGAATGGCGGCGCCGTCACGTCGGGCAATCCATCAATCTGCGCCAGAAATCCCGCAGCCGCTTGAACGGGATGTTGCGCCGCCGCATCGCCGCCTGGCAGAGCGGCCTGTCGCAAATGAGCCACACGCTCGAACCCTCGCCTCAGGCCGCCCACGAAGAACTCGCCGCCCCAGATGCTGCCGTCATCCCCGTATCCCGTGCCGTCGAAGCTGACCCCGAGCACGCGCTTCTCCCACGCCCCGCGCTCGGCGAGAGCCGACGCAATATGCGCCCGATGATGCTGCACACTACGCTTCTCTGCAGCCGGCAGCTCTAGGGCATACATCGTCGACCGATATTGCGGATGACCGTCGTGTACCACCAGCAGATCGTCCCAGCTCACGTCGTACATGGCGACCAGATCGCGGATCGTCTCCTGAAATGCCTGGAACGCCTGATAGTGATCTAGATCGCCGATGTGCTGGCTGACGAACGCCTGGCCTTCGACGACGAGCGTCACCGTGTTCTTTAAATCGGCGCCGACGGCCAGAAGCGGCCGCGTGATCGGCAGATTCGCAACCGCGCCCGGAGCATAGCCGCGCGCGCGACGCAAAATCGCCGGGCCAAACGCCCCGACGCGAGCCACCGAATCGTCAACCCGTCGTGCAATCGGACGCTCGCCGACAAGGAACGCATCGGCCACGCCTGTTAGCCGGTCGAGCGCGTCCTGCTCGTCGTAGGCTATCGGTTCGCTCGAGCGATTGGCGCTGGTCATCACCAGCACCTCGGGCGCGCCTGCCGCAAACAACAAATGCTGCAGCGGCGTGTAGGGAAGCATGATGCCCAACTCGTTGTGGTCGGGAGCCACTCCTGGCAAATCGATCTTCGCGGGAACCAGCACAATTGGACGCGCCACCGAGGTAAGCAGTTCCTCCGCCTCCGGCGACAGCTCCACCACACCGCGTGCGTTTTCCACATCCTTCACCATCACGGCGAAAGCTTTTTCCTTGCGATACTTTCGCTCGCGCAGTTCGCCGACCGCGGCTGCATTCCCCGCATCGCACGCCAGGTGATAACCGCCCAGTCCCTTGATCGCGACAATCTTTCCCTCGCAAAGCAAATCCGCTGTTCGCTGGATGGCCCGATCATCTCCGCGCGTGGTCTCGCCTGCTTCGTGCAACAAGTAATGCGGCCCGCACAGCGGGCAAGCAACCGGTTGCGCATGAAATCTACGATTCGCAGGGTCGTGGTATTCGCTGTCGCAGTATTCGTCCAGCGGCCACGGTTGCATGGTTGTATTGGGACGGTCGTAGGGCAGCGCGAGGATGACCGTGTAGCGCGGTCCGCAATTGGTGCAATTAATATAAGGATACCGATACCGCCGATCGGCGGAGTCGAACAGCTCCCGCAGACACGCCTCGCACACCGGCAGGTCGGGCGAGATGCGAACCGTCGGCTTTTCGCGACGCTCGCTTTCGTGAATGGTGAAATCGGTGAAGCCGTTCAGCTCGACAGGTTGTATTTCGATCGACGCAATGACCGCGGCAGCCGGAGCCTGCGTCTTCAGTTCCCCAGCGAACTTCTCCAGCTCCGCCTCCGGCCCCTCGACCTGAATCTCCACTCCCTCTTCGCCGTTGAGCACCCAGCCGGCGAGCCGGTGCTCCTGCGCCAGCCGGTAGACGAAAGGGCGAAACCCGACTCCCTGCACGATGCCCCGCACCCGAATGGACCGGGCTGCATTCATCTGCACTCCCTGATTACTCGCACTTTCACTCAACTGCGCGTCAATCTACCACTCCCGTGTGACATGACTCACAGGGCATGTTGTTGAGTCTCACAGCGTCTTGGCCCGCAGACAAACCATAATGCCATGTAACCGGAGCTAATTCCTCACCGGTCCCAGGCCGCCACTTCGAACTTTGCGATCGCCAGAAGGAGTATCGATCATCATGGTGGAAGGCATTTATTCACCCGCCCAAGCCACATACTGGTTGATTCACGGTCAGACCCTGTTCTTGATCATGAACCTCCTGGGGATCGCCTGCTTCGCCTATATCGTAGCCAAGCGCCTCACGCCCCTGGTTCGAGCGCAGCGCGATTTTCGTTTTGACCGGCCTATGCTCCGTTTGCAGAAGGTCCTGCAATTCTGGTTCGGGCAGTGGAAGCATCCGCGCTACCGTCTCGCCGGTACCATTCACATCTTTATATTTGCCTGCTTCCTTCTCCTGGCAACCCAGGCCTTCTCGCTGCTCGGCTTCGGCATCTCGGGCAAGTCGTTTGTACCAGACTCTTATGAAGGCATCGGCTACGTCTACGGCATCGTCAAGGATTACGCCGCGACCATCGTCTTCCTCTGCATGATCGTTGCTGCCACCCGGCGTATCGTCTTCAAGCCTGCGCGCTACGCGGTTCCCCCGAAATACGGCAAAGGTCATCCCGTCGACGCCATCTTTCTCTTGTCGCTGATTGCGCTGTTGATGGCTACCGAGAGTCTCTTCGCCGGAAGCAAAGCCGCCTTCCAGACGCAGCAAGGTCAGCCAGCCGAATTTCTCGCCGTGCTGTCATTGCCATGGATCTTCAAGAGCGCTCTCATGACCACATCTTTGCCGGCGCTCCAGAACATCCACCTCGGCGCTTACTTTTTCGATGTCGTGACCTTCTACTTTCTGCTGTGTTACCGGCCCTTCGGAATCCAGTTCCACGTCGAGACATCGCTGTTCAATGTCTACTTCGCCAAGCTGGATCGCGGAACCGTGAAGCCGGTGCGCTGGGGCGTCTCCGACGACCATCTCGATCAGGTGAAATCTTTCGGCGTGAAAACCTTTGAAGACTTCACCTGGAAGCACATGCTCGATTTCTACTCCTGCGCCGACTGCGGACGCTGTTCCGACCAATGCCCGGCAAATGCCGTAGGCCGGCCGCTGTCGCCGAGGTTTATTTCGATCAAGGCGCGAGACTACGCCTTCCAGCACTATCCGATGTTTGGCAGCGTTGGCAACGGCACCCCTCTGATCGGCAGCATTTACTCCGACGATGAAGTCTGGTCCTGCACCACCTGCGGCGCTTGCGAGCAGGAGTGCCCGCTGCTCATCGAAAACATCGACAAGATCGTCGACCTGCGGCGCGGCATGATCGACGACGGCAACGTGCCGCAAACCTTGCAGAAGCCGCTGAAGGCTCTGGAGAGCCGCGGTAACCCCTACGGCAAGATGGAGAAGAAGCGAGCCGACTGGGCGAAGGACAAAGAGTTCCAGCAAACCTGCAAAGTCAAGGTCTTGGACGGCAAGAACGAAGCGGACACGCTGTACTTCGTCGACAGCATCACCTCCTACGACGATCGCATCCAGGCAATCGGACGGGCCAGCGCCAGCATCCTCACCAGCGCCGGCGTGGATTTCGGCATCCTGGGAGCGGCGGAAAAAGACAGCGGTCATGACGTCCGACGCTTTGGCGAGGAGACACTCTTTCTCGCCCTCCGCGATCAAAACGTCGAGGCGATCAAAGCCTCCGGAGTCAAACACATCGTCACCTCCGACCCGCACGCCTTCAACGCGCTGAAGCACGACTATAAGGACGTTCCCCCAGTCGAGCACATCAGCCAGTTCATCTGCCGTGAAGTGAAGTCCGGCAACCTCAAGCTCAACCACGCGGAGAACGCGGACAACGTCTACGCCTATCACGACCCGTGTTACCTCGGACGCCACAATCAGGTCTTCGACGATCCGCGCGAGGTGCTGGACGCGATCCCCGGCCTGAAACGAGTCGAGATGTCGCGCTGCCGCGATCGCTCCTTCTGCTGCGGAGGGGGCGGGCTGATGCTCTTCTACGAGCCGAAAGAAGACGAGCGCATGGGCGTGAAGCGGGTGCAGATGGCCGCCGAAGCCGGCGCCAATGTCATCGTGACCGCCTGCCCCTTCTGCATGGTGAATATAGAAGATGCAATCAAGACCGCAGGCATGGAAGGAAAGATGACGGCTATCGACCTGGCGGAACTGGTCGACCAGCACATCGTTCGCGACGAGCCAAAACTGGACTCGCCCGAAGAGACGGGCCGGCTTGCGCTGGGGCAGCCAGTGTAACGAAGTTCGAGACTTTGAAAACGATCCGGCAAGCAACTCGCATCACTGCAATGCCGGGCTAGAAAGAAACGCGAGCGCCGTAGGCGCGAAATATCTTAGCCCAGCGTTTCAACGCTGGGTGGCGTGCGGTTTCAAGTTCGAGCCCCTTCAGGGCGACATAACTTTGTTTAAACGCGACCTTTTGGGTTCATCAACAACGGCAGGAGAAGCAACGTGGAAATTCTAGTTTGTGCGCGCAGAGTGCCCGACACTTCAGAAAACGAAATCCAACTGAACAGTGCCGGAAACGACATCGAGCGGGACGATCTGGTCTATTCGATCAACGAGCCCGACAACTATGCGGTGGAAGAGGCACTGCAGCTCGTCGCCAAGGCCAGCGGCAACGTCACCGTGGCCACCGTCGGCACTGACGACGACGAAGAAATCCTTCGCCGCGAGATGGCCATGGGCGCCAACCAGGCTGTGCTCCTCTCCGACGATGCCTTCCAGGGCTCCGACGGAAAGGGCATCGCAACCGTTCTCAAGGCCTTCGTCCAAAAGAACAAGTACGACCTGATTCTCACCGGAGTCCAGGCCGAGGACGGCGCAGCCCAAGTCGGCGGCATGCTGGCGGCGCTGCTCGACTATCCCTTCGCCTCGCTGGTCAATTCCATCGAAGTTCTCGACGGCGGCAAGCTGAAGATCAGCCGCGAGATTGCCGGCGGCAACAAGGAGTTCAGCGAGATCGATCTTCCCTGCGTGCTCTCGATTCAGACCGGCATCAACGAGCCCCGCTATGTCGGCATGCGCGGCATCCGGCAAGTGGCCTCGGTGGAAATTCCCACCTTCGACGCCTCCGCTCTCGGTGTCGACCCGGCAACGGTCGGCGATGCGGGCGCAAAAGTTAAGCGCGACGACTACTTCGTCCCCGCGCTGGGTAAGGGAGCCGAAATCCTCGCCGGCAGCCGCGAAGAGATCGCCGACAAAGTCATCGAGCTGTTGAAGACCAAAGGAGGGTTGAAGTAATGCCTCGCATCTTTGCTTACATCGTGCACAAGGCCGGCGTGGTTGACGACTCGGCAGCCGAACTGGTGGCTGCGGCCAAGCGGATCGATCCTGCCGCAAATCCCACCGCCATCGTTGCGGGATCGGGACCGGAACTTGACGCCGTCTGCGCTTCGCTCAGCGCCTCCTACGGAGAAGTCTGGAAGATTGCTAACGAGAGTCTCGCTTATCCCAACGCCGAACTGATCCGCCAGGCTCTGGTGAAGGTTGTGCCGGCAGGCAGCATCGTCCTGGTCGCGCATGACCACTTCGCGCTCGATCTCTCTCCGGGCCTGTCGATCAAGCTGAACGCCGCTTATGTTCCCGACGTCGTTGAAATCGATGGCGTGGCAGGCCCGCAGCTCAAAGTCGTTCGCCAGGAGTTCGGCGGTCAGTTCAGCACCCACGTGCGTTGCGACATCTCGACCGGCGCAGTGATCAACGTTCGCCCAGGTGCGTTCAAGCCAACAGAAACCGCTCCGCTTGCCGGAACGGTCGTCGACAAGTCGTCCGCCATCGGACCGCTGACCGCAAAGCGCCGCTACCTCGAAACCGTTGTCGCCGAAGCAGGCGATGTCGACATCACCAAGCACGCAGTATTGGTTTCCGTCGGCCGGGGCATCCAGGAAAAGGACAACATTCCGATCGCCGAGGAGTTGGCCGAAACGCTGGGCGCGGCAGTCAGCTGCTCGCGGCCTGTCGTCGATGCCAAGTGGCTGCCGAAGTCCCGCCAAGTCGGTTCCTCGGGAAAGACCGTCAAGCCGAAGGTCTACATGGCCTGCGGCATCAGCGGCTCGTTCCAGCACCTCGCCGGCCTTAAGGGCAATCCGTTCATCGTCGCCATTAACAAGAATCCCAAAGCTCCCATCTTCCAGGTGGCCGACGTCGGCATCGTTGACGACCTGCTGGAATTCCTGCCGGAGTTGACCAACAAGATTCGCGAAGCGAAACAGGTTTCCGTCTAACAAATTTATGGAGAGGCACCGCCAATGATTACTAAGAAGACCCTGCAACTGAGTTTGAAATCGCTCCGGGATTTCGCCAAGAAGAACCTGCCGGATGAGGAACTGATCGCGCTCGACGAACGCGACGAATGTCCGGTGGACCTTGTCCGGCAAATGAGCGATCCCGGCAAACTAGGCATTCAACTGCTCTTCATTCCGGAAGAGTACGGCGGCATGGGCGGCAGCACCATGGACGTCTATCTCATTTGCGAGCAGATGGCGCGCATCGATCTGGGCGTCGCCACCTCTTTGTTCGCCACTTTCCTGGGCAGCGATCCCATCACCTTCGGCGCTACTCCGGAGCAGAAGAAGAAGTGGCTGGGCAAGATCGCCGACGAAGGCATTCTCTTCGCCTACGGCGCGACCGAACCCGAGGCCGGCAGCGATCTGGGCGCGCTGAAGACGACCGCCGACCGCGTCGAAAAAGACGGCAAAATCGTTGGCTACAAGATCAACGGCGCGAAGCAGTGGATCAGCAACGGCGGCATCGCCGAGCACTACACCATTCTGGCCAACACGCCGGGCGGTCCAACCTGGTTCATCGTGGATGCGGGCACCAAGGGCTTCGCTCATGATGAGCCCGAAGACAAGCACGGCATCCGCCTAAGCAATACGGCGGCGCTGGCCCTTAGCGATGTCTATGTCGATGCCGACCGTCTCGTCGGCGGCGTAGAAGGGCAAGGCTTGCTGCAGGCGCAGATGGTCTTCGGTTACACGCGCGTGATGGTGGCGGCCTTCGGACTGGGCGCCGGATGGTCGGCTCTCGATCGCGCCATTCCTTATTCCACCCAGCGCATCCAGGGTGGCACTCCGCTCTCGGAGAAGCAGGGCTACACCCACAAACTGATCGTCGCCAATGTGGCCAAGCTCGAAGCCGCGCGCTCCTATATCGAAGAGACGGCGCAACGCATCGATGCCGGCACGGAAGGCAGCTTGAACACCGAAGGCGCGATTGCCAAGTACATGGCGACCGAAGGCGGCGATGCGGCGGCTGACGCCAGCATTCAGGCCTTAGGCGGCTACGGGTACACCCACGAGTACATGGTCGAGAAGATCAGCCGCGACGTTCGCATCACGCGGATCTACGAAGGCACCTCCGAGATCATGGAGATGACCATCAGCCGCGACCGCTGGCAACTGCATCTCAAGACTCGCGGCAAGTATTATCACGACCGCGCGGTGGAGCTCGAAGCCTTGCACGCGCTGCATCCCAACGTCGGCGCCGATGTCGCCGCCCTCAGCTTACATTCTCTCGCCGAGGTGCTGGAGCAGGCGCGGGTTGCGCGGCTTACTCGCCATCAGCACATTCTGCTGCGGCTGGGCGAGCTGATTGCTTACGCCGAGTGCGCGGGCAGCCTGGCAAAGCGCGCTGCGCTGGCGGCGGAAGGCCGTTTGCACGAGAAGGCCAACACGCGTTTTGACGCGCCCGCACTGGCTGCGCTGAGCCGGGTCTTCGCCCGCGAAGCAGCGCTCAAGGTGGTGGAGGGCGGAGTGCATTGGGTCGTCGGCGCCGACGGCGTGAACGTCGCCGAACTCGCAGCCTTCGAAGCCAAGGTACAAGTGGCTTCCATTCATCTTGCGCAGGCTGGCCTGCTCGCCGACATGGACTATGTCGCCGACGTGCTCTACAGCCGGGTGAAGAAGGAAGCGCAAGAACCCGTCCTCGCCTGAGGGATCTACCTTCGGAGCGTCCGGCGCGCATTCCGCAAGCCGAACGCTCCTTTCCTCTTTCACCTTCTCCGCACTCGCGCCGCAAGCGAGCAACCCCGAAATTGCATGTGGCGACACAGTTAATACGTGTTACGCGAAATAGTTTATATGTGACGACACGCATCTTGAGCGATGCTCCGGCCCGCTTGTCACCGCCGGACGTGGTTTGCGTCACTACGAAAAGCCTGTTATGTCACAGACAGAAGTCACGCATTACTGCGAAAGTAAGAAGTGCTCTCGGGCGTTCCCGGTTCGTCCAGAGTGGATCGCTCCTCTTCCTGTGGGGAAGCGAAGAAAGACCCACCCCAGTCGTAGTTCCAAGCCCGATAGCCGCGTCATTCGTCCAGGTTCGGAATCATTCTCGAAGGAAGTGACCTCTCATGGAAAACACTGCTGCTCGCGCCATCGCGATTGTAGGAGCCGGCGCTATTCTGCCCGACGCTCCCAACGTACCCGCTTTCTGGAACAACGTGAAGAACGGACGCTACAGCATCACCGAGGTTGCGCCCGACCGTTGGGATTCTTCGCTCTATTACGACTCCGATCACGCTGCGCCCGATAAAACGTACTCCAAGATTGGCGGCTGGGTGCGCGAGGCTCCATGGGAGCCGATGAAGTGGAAGATGCCGATTCCGCCCCGTGTCGCCGATGCCATGGACGGCGCCCAGCAGTGGGCCATCGCCAGCACGCGCGAAGCTCTGGAAGACTATGGCTATCCCAAGCGGCCCTTCGATCCCGATCGCACGGCGGTCATCCTAGGCAACGCCATGGCTGGCGAGAGACACTACCGCACTTCGATGCGAGTGTTTTTCCCGGAGTACGCCCGCGAGTTGGGCGCAACCGCCGGCTTTGCCGCACTGCCCGAGAAGGTGCGCCGCGAGGTCGTAGAGGAACTTCATAGCCGCATGGGCCACCTCCTGCCCGAGATCACCGAAGACTCCATGCCCGGCGAGCTGGCTAACTGTATCGCAGGGCGCATCGCGAACCTGTTCAACTTCCACGGCCCGAACTTTGTCTGCGACGCCGCCTGCGCGTCGGCGATGGCAGCCATCAACGCGTCCGTCGAAGGATTGTTGGAGGGCGATTTCGACGTCGCCGTCACCGGCGGCATCGACCGCAACATGGGCGCTCCGACCTTCGTCAAGTTCTGCAAGATTGGCGCACTCTCGGCCACCGGCACCCGGCCCTACGCCGAAGGCGCCGACGGCTTCGTCATGGGCGAAGGCGCGGCGATCTTCCTGCTCAAGCGCTTGGCCGATGCCGAGCGCGATGGCGACAAGGTCTACGCCGTGCTGCGCGGCATGGGCGGATCGAGCGACGGCAGGGGCAAGGGCATCACTGCCCCCAATCCTATTGGGCAGAAGTTTTGCATCGACCGCGGCTGGAAAAATGCCGGCCTGTCGCCCGCGACCGCGACCTACATTGAAGGCCACGGCACATCGACGCGCGTGGGCGATGTGGTGGAAGTAAATAGCATGGCCGAGGCGCTCCACAGTGCAGGCGCCGCGCCTAAGTCGGTGGGCCTCGGTTCGGTGAAGTCGAACATCGGACATCTCAAGGGCGCCGCCGGCGCCGCCGGATTGTTGAAGGTCGCCTTGGCGCTGCACAACAAGCAGCTGCCGCCCAGCCTGAACTTCAAACGTCCCAACCCCGACATTGATTTTGCCCACTCACCTCTTTATGTGAATGCCGAACTCCAGCCCTGGACTGTCCCCGATGGACAACCGCGGCGCGCCGGTCTCAGCGCCTTCGGTTTTGGCGGAACCAACTTCCATGCCGTGTTGGAGGAATACCTCCCTGGCAAGCTGAATGGCAATGGCAAGCACTCGGTGGCCGTCGGCGACGTTCCGTTCGCGGTTGCAAGCGGAGCAGTCGCGAATGCGCAGCAAGCTGTCCCGGCCACGCCCATTGCAAACGCCGCACCCGTTGCAGAGTCCTCTCCCGCGGCCGCAACAACATCCTGCAAACCTCCGTTGCGCGGTGCGCTGCTCATCGGCGCCGGCTCGGTAGCTGCTTTGACCGAGCGTCTGCGCTTCGTTCAGCAAGCCGCGGCTGCGGGAAATGCGCCCGCCCCGGCTGCTCCGGCCGAATCGGACCTGCGCGCGCCGGAAAGGCTGGCCATCGACTTCGCCGATGCCGCCGATCTTGCCGACAAATCCGGCAGGGCTCTCAAAGCGCTCGCCGCCAATCAGGCTCCCGTCTGGAAGGCGCTCCGCGCACAAGGCATCTTCCGCGGACAAGGCGCTTCCGGCAAGATCGCGTTCCTTTATACCGGCCAAGGCTCGCAGTACGTCAACATGACCGCGCCGCTGCGCGCCAAGGAACCCATCGTGGCCGAGCTTTTCGTCGAGGCAGATCGCATCATGACTCCCCTGCTCGGCAAGCCGCTCAGCGAATTCGTGTTCGTGGACCCAACCAACGCCGAAGCCGTCGCCAAGGCGGAAGAAGATCTGCGCCAGACCGAGATCACGCAGCCCACCGTGCTGACCATCGACCTGGCCTTGACCCGGCTGCTGGCTGCTTACGGTATCCGGCCCGACATGACCATGGGCCATAGCCTGGGCGAATACGGCGCGCTGGTTGCCTCCGGCTCGCTCACCTTCGAAAACGCCTTGCTGGCGGTGAGCGCTCGCGGCCGCGGCATGACCAAAGTAGCGGTGAAGGACACTGGAAAAATGGCAGCCGTCTTTGCTCCGCTGGCCGAAGTCGAGCGCTTGTTAAAGACCGTGGACGGCTACGTGGTGATCGCTAACGTAAACAGCGGCACCCAGTCGGTCATTGGCGGCGCCAGCAAAGCCGTCGAGCAAGCCATACAGATGTTCCTCGACGCCGGCTACGACGTAGCTCCGCTGCCGGTGAGCCACGCTTTCCACACCTCGATTGTGGCTCCCGCCAGCGAGCCTTTGCGTGACATCCTGTCGCACCTGAACCTGCAATCGCCGCAAGTGCCGATTGTCTCCAACGTGACCGGCGAGTTTTATCCCACCGGACCTGACGTCGTCCCGCAGATGCTGGACCTGCTTGCCCGGCAGGTCGCCTCGCCGGTGCAGTTCGTGAAGGGCCTGAATACGCTGTACGACGCCGGGGCGCGTGTCTTTGTGGAAGTCGGGCCGAAGAAAGCATTGCAGGGATTCGCCGAGGAAGTGCTCGGTGGCCGCGGCGATGTAGTTTCCCTTTTCACCAATCATCCGAAGTTCGGCGACATTCCTTCCTTCAACCAGGCGCTGTGCGGACTCTATGCGGCGGGCCTGGGCCGGGGGCGTCCTGCCGTGCCAGTCGCGATTGCGGAGAAACCGGTGATCGCACAAACGCAAGTTGTCCCGGCCGTCAACAACGCCACACCAGCGACACAGGTTATTCCGGAAGGTGCGCCGGTCGCGAATAACGCCAAACCGACGGCACAGGTGGCGACGGCGGCGACGCCTGTCCCCACCGTGACAGTAACCCCATCGAACGGACAGAAGCCGGCTTCGACCCCGGAGCCGGTCACGATTACGGGAGCATCTCTGGGCCTGCCTGGAACCGAGCACATCTTCGATGACGGGAACATCGAGCGCATTCTGCGCGGCGATCAATTCATCACAGTTATCCCTGCCGAGTTCCGCCGCGCCATGCTCGACAAACGCATTCGACGCTTGGTCAAGAGTGAATTGGGAGAGCCCAGATTCGAATCCATCACGGATGTGGCGGAGGTCATCAAGTTGGCGGGGCGCGGAGGCGCCTTCGATCTGGAAAGTGAATTCGGCGTCCCCGCCGAACACCTGGCCGCCTTTGACCGCGTTACGCGCCTGGCGATTGCTGTCGGAATTGACGCGCTGCGTGACGCCGGCATCCCGTTGGTCATGCGGTATAAGACGACCACCAAAGGTACACAATTACCGGATCGCTGGGGGTTACCAGACGCCATGCGCGACGATACCGGGGTAATTTTCGGTTCCGCATTCCCCGGCTGCGACTCTTTCGCCGAGATTATGGGCAAGTACTATGTCGATCATGCGCGCCGCGAGGAGCTGGCAATGCTGGAGGGCTGGCGCGACCGCGCCGCCAACGGCCACTCGGTTATAGGGCAGGAGATGGCCCGGCGCATCGACGAATTGAGCGCTGCCATCGACAAAGAGCCCTATGTCTTCGACCGGCGCTTCCTGCTCCGGGTCTTGTCGATGGGGCATTCGCAATTCGCCGAACTGATAGGCGCTCGTGGTCCCAACACGCAAATCAATTCCGCCTGTGCGACCACCGCGCAAGGCGTAGGGCTGGCACAGGACTGGATCCGCGCCGGACGGTGCCGCCGCGTAATCGTTATCTCCGCCGATGATGTCACCTCCGACAACATGATCGGGTGGTTCGGCTCTGGTTTTCTGGCCAGCGGAACAGCAGCCACCGACGAAAAGGTTGAAGAGGCCGCCATTCCCTTCGACCGCCGCCGTCACGGCCTGATTATGGGCATGGGCGCCGCCGCCCTGGTGGTGGAGAGCGCCGAAGCCGCGCGGGAACGGGGAATCCAGCCCATCTGTGAAGTGCTAAGCACGGTCACGGCCAACAGCGCTTTCCACGGAACTCGTCTCGATGTGCAGCATATCGGCCTGGTAATGGAAGATCTGATGGCCCAGGCCGAATCGTGCAGTGGCACGTCACGCCAACAGATAGCGCCGCAGATGGTCTTCGTCTCCCACGAAACCTACACCCCCGCGCGGGGCGGCAGCGCCTCCGCTGAGGTCCACGCGCTGCGTCACGTCTTCGGCGATGGCGCCGACCAGATCGTGGTCGCCAACACCAAGGGCTACACCGGTCACGCCATGGCAACCGGCATCGAAGATGTTCTCGCCGTGAAGGCACTGGAAACCGGACTGGTGCCGCCGGTGGCGAACTTCAAGGAAGTCGATCCTGAGCTGGGTCCCTTGAACCTGTCGAAAGGCGGCTCCTATCCCGTCGAATATGCGTTGCATCTGGGCGCCGGCTTCGGCTCGCAG
This sequence comes from Candidatus Korobacteraceae bacterium, assembly GCA_049798495.1. Lineage (GTDB taxonomy): Bacteria > Acidobacteriota > Terriglobia > Terriglobales > Acidobacteriaceae > Bog-257. The sequence goes on from JBARGS010000135.1 coordinate 29,144, forward strand.
ATCAGCATGATGCTGTTGCGGCGGGTGCCGACCAGGGACAAGGTTCGTCCTCGGCCGGATGCGCTGGGCTATGCCTATCGCATCGCCGACCCCAATACCTGGAATGCCTGGCTGACTCGCGTTGCCGGCAAGCCAGTCGCGGAACTCGAAGTGGTAAAGCGGACGCTCCGGGTACCCGACCGGGGGTTCACGGCGCGAGTTGCCGCGCCCGTCGAGACTTCTCGACCGGAACCAGTACCGGTGCCGGCACCTGTCGCACCAGCGCCCGTGCAAGCGGCGGCGCCTCCGCCAGTCGCCAAGATGACGCCAACGCCAACGGTCGCACCCAGCGGAGTTGCCGAGCACAAAGTCGGCACTGCGGCACCCGCGTCTACAAAGGCGTCCGTGGCTTCGCCCAACCCGGCCGCAAATGGGGCGGTAAAGGACCGCATTCTCTTACTGGTCTCGGAAAAGACCGGCTATCCCATCGACATGCTCGACCTCGACCTCGACATGGAAGCCGACCTGGGCGTCGACACCGTGAAGCAGGCTGAGGTCTTCGCCTCCATTCGCGAAGCCTACGGCATAGCGCGCGATGAGACCGTCAAGCTGCGCGACTATCCCACTCTCGCGCACGTGATCAGCTTCGTCTATGGCAAGCGTCCCGATTTAGCTGAAGCAACCAGCCCTTCACCAAAGACAGCCGCACCCATCGTGGCGACTCCAACGCCGCCATCTGCTCCAACTCCATCTGCGACAGCGACGACCGTGACGACCGTAGCTCCTCCCGCAGCCATCCCTCCTGCAATTGCAGCAGGAGATGCGGTGAAGGAGAGACTCCTTGAGTTGGTTGTGGAGAAGACGGGCTATCCCAGCGACATGCTGGATCTCGATCTCGACCTCGAAGCTGACCTGGGCGTCGATACCGTCAAGCAGGCGGAATTGTTCGCCGCCGTTCGCGAGATCTACAACATCCCGCGCGACGAAAGCCGCAAGCTGCGCGACTACCCGACCTTGGCGCACGTGATCCGCTTCGTCTACGAGAACCGGCCCGACCTGGCTGGCGGAAAACCTGCCCAACCGCCGGCCGCGTCTGCGGCGATTACTCCCGTGCCCGCACCAGCGCCAGTTTCGACTCCGGCGCCTGTGGCGGCAGTAACGGCTGTCGCGGCTCAGGCTCCTACGGACGACGAGATCAAGCAGAAGGTGCTGGAGATCGTCGCCGAGAAGACTGGCTACCCGCGGGACATGCTGGACCTCGATCTCGACCTCGAAGCCGACCTTGGGATCGACACCGTCAAGCAGGCGGAAATGTTCGCCTCGGTGCGAGCTGCGTACAACATCCCCCGCGACGAAAATCTCAAGCTGCGTGAGTTCCCGACCCTGGGCCACGTGATTCAGTTCGCCCAGCAGCGACGGCCGGGTGCTGCATCGGCGGCGGCTGCGCCTGCTCCCGTTCAAGCGCCGGTTGCGACTCCTGTAACCGTTGCCCCTGTTGCCCCTGCGGTAACAGCAGCTGCTCCTCCTGCGGCCACGGTCGTCGGGAGTCAATCTCCCACTGACGAGGAAATCAAGCAGAAGGTGTTGGAGATCGTTGCAGAGAAGACTGGCTACCCGCAGGACATGCTGGACCTCGATCTCGACCTCGAAGCCGACCTTGGCATCGACACCGTGAAGCAGGCGGAAATGTTTGCCTCGGTACGGGCCGCGTACAACATCCCGCGCGACGAGAATCTCAAGCTGCGCGAGTTCCCGACCCTGGGCCACGTCATTCAGTTCGCCCAGCAGAGGCGCCCCGGCGCCGCATCCGTCACTCCGCAGCCGGTAGCCGCTCCTGTTGCCACACCAGTACCAGTTGCAACTCCTGCAGCTCCGACCACGGCTCCCGCAGCCACGCAAGCGGCCGCAACTCCTGCATCTGCGTCGGCCGCAGCAGCGTCTCCCACGGATGAAGAAATCAAGCAGAAGGTGTTGGAGATCGTCGCCGAGAAGACCGGCTATCCGCAGGACATGCTGGACCTCGATCTCGACCTCGAAGCCGATCTCGGCATCGACACCGTCAAGCAAGCAGAAATGTTCGCCTCGGTGCGAGCCGCGTACAACATCCCGCGTGACGAGAATCTCAAGCTGCGCGAGTTCCCAACCCTGGGCCACGTCATTCAGTTCGCCCAGCAGAGACGGCCGGGAGCAGGCACAGCTACACCAGCAG
>JBARGS010000136.1:0-11111 GCA_049798495.1 Candidatus Korobacteraceae bacterium
CTAAGGAGACTCTGAATAACTTGTCGAACTTGCCGCAAGGGCTAAAGCCCCGTTGATTTTGCGACGCTTGCGGCACGGCTTAAAGCCGTGCCCTTTCAAAACCGGGACTTAATCAGAGCTTCCCTAAGAGCTGAATTCCTGCCCCGTCAGTCTCTCCAGCGGCGCCGCTTCCTCCAACTCCACACCGAAGGCTTCCCGCAGGCAGCGGCGCACATCTCCCGGCGTGCTTAGCTGAATCTCCTCACGATCCGCTCCACGCGTCACGATGAGCCGCATATTGGCCAGCGTAATTCGGCCATCGGGAGTCGCGCGGCTACAGATCCAGCTCTTGGTAAAGTGCGAGTCGGGAGAAGTCTGGTGGAAGCTGCACATCTCTCGATAGTCACTGAGCGGATGCGGAACATCGCTGAAGACATACAGCGGAACCTGTCCTCGCTCGTCCTCGCGAAGCAGTTCCCATTCTTCGCCAGCAGGCAACACGACATACCGATGCCCGTTGACCTGATCGGCGCCGCCGGCATGAAACACAATGGGATCGACGAAGGAGTCACCGAAGCCGACATCCACCAGCCACGGCTCTTCCAGTTCGACCTTGAGTAACATGTGGTCGAACTCCGGGCCAAAGCCGCCGTCGTCGCGGCGCACTCGCGCCGAAAGCATTTCCACGCGGAAGCCCAGGCGGCGCAGCAGTTCGCCAAACAAGCCGTTCAGCTCGTAGCAAAAGCCTCCTCGCCGGCGCTCTACGATCTTGTCGAAGATCTTTGCCAGATCGAGGTGAACGGGGGTGCCCAGCGGGATGTCGAGGTTCTCGAAGGGTACGGTGAACAGATGCTGTCGATGCAGGCTCCGCAGACTAGCCGGGGATGGCTCACGCGGTCCGTCGTACTCGGTGCGGCGGAGATAAGCGTCGACATCCATCGTCAGACCGGCAGCTCATCTTGCAGCCAACTCGCCTCCTGTAACCTGGGTTCGGCGGTCAAATCGAGTACGAGATTTTCCAGGATCAGCCGCTTGCTGGGAGGATTGGAGCGCAAGGCGAGATCGGCGCGCGCCACGCGGCGAATAGCGCTGGTGAGCTCGCGGCGCGACTTGTAGCGGCGCGCCTGGCGAATGATATCTTCGGCGGCGAAGGGCGGAATGCGAAAGCCCTGCCACAGCGCCTGCCACAAGGCGCGCGAGTCGCGCACATTGCGCTCCAGAATCACCAGCATCTGGCGGAAGGTCCGCGAGAGCATGTACAGGTGGCCGATCGCCGCTTCGTCTCCGTCACCGGTGTTGAGGATGGCATCGAGAACGGCTAATGCACGGGCGCGGTCGCGCGAGGAAATCGCGTCGGTCAACTCGTAGAACGATCGTTGCTTGGCCGCCAGCACCAGAGTCTCCACGTCGCCCAGGGTGATGCGCTTCTTGTCGCCGACGAAGAGCACCAGCTTCTCCAGTTCATTCGTCAGCATCATCATGTCGCCGCCGAGCGAATCCACCAGCTCGCGCGCTGCGTCGGTGTCGAGCTTGACGCCCTCGTTGCCGGCGGTTTCGATGGCCCACTTCACGGCGTCGCCTTCGTCGACGCGTCCAAACTCCAGCACCGGACACATTTCGCCCAAAGTCTCGCGGATGCGCTCGTAACGATCTTTATCGGTCAGCTCCATGCGGCGGACATCGGCGGGGATACTGACGTGGTCGGCAACAAAGATCAGCAAGGCGTCGGGATTGGGATTCTTGAAGTAATCTTCGATGGCCGCGAACTCATCGTCGTGCTTGCCGCGCCCGTAAAGATTTTTAATGCCACGAATGAAAAACACCTGGAAGGGCGACATCAGCGATGGGGTGCGGGCGCGATCCAGAATCTGCTGCAAGTCTACGTCAGCCAGATCCATGTCATAGACGCTGAGTTCGCGGACATCGGCAGGCACCAGATGCTCGAGAATCGCATCGCGGCAGCGCTTGCGGAAGAAAGCCTCGTCCCCGATGAAAACGTATCCCGGAGCCAGCTTGCGGGCTTTCACGTCGGCCACAAAGCGGTCGGAAGCGGCAAAGCTGCGCATCTAGTACGACTCCAGAATATTGGCAACCAGAGTCTTGGAAAAGCTGGTGGCGACGCGCTGCACCGCCGGCGCCGCTTCCTCGAAAAAACTGGCGGCGTCAATCGATTCCTGGTACTGCTCGCGGTACAGGAAGTTGGGATTGTTCCACAGCACCTTTCCCTTGCTGGTAGTGAGCGAAGCATTCAGCGTGATCACGACGATGGAAGATGAAATGCGCCCGGTAACCGAATCGTAGGTGAGCGGGGCAATGTAAAAGCTGGTGATGGTTCCCTGCAAGGTGGCGTCGTACTGGCCGTCGTTGGTGGTTACGATCCGGTAGTTGGTGCGATTGCGCAACTCGCGGATCACCGCCGCGGTAAAAGTTTGCTGTACCTGATAGGCCAGAGTCGGGTTGATGAAGGTCGGCACATACATGGTGTGCAGATCGGCGGGCAGGCGCACGGCGGCGCCGTTGGTGTGATATCCGCAAGCCGCGGTCAGCATCAACCACAAGACGGGCAATGCAATCGCAAGCTTGCGCGGCAGCGTGGGACGCGTCATTGCACCGTTCCCCGCGGGCGGGAAGCAATCATGCTCTCGGCGCACTCTACCGCCATTAGCGCCGAGATCCGCAGATTGTCCGAGGCGCACCATAGCCAGAAGGCGTTGGGCCGTTGTGGATCGCTGCGCACGAACACCTGGATCTGCTCCTGTCCCGCGGCATTGACATTGCTGGGCGATTCTTCCGTTGCCTGCAACACGTCGACATGCTCGCCGGAAATTGCCGCGGTCAGTTCCTCGATTTGCGCCGGGCTTTCCAGTTCAATGTAAAGCGAAAAGGCGTGCCCGTGAAAGATGGGCGCCTGCAGGAGCATCAACGAAGGCACCTCGACCTTGCCCTGCACAATCATCTGAAAGTGGCGCACAATGCGGCTTTCCACCGAGGACAACGAAGGCAGCGACTTCTCGCCATAGCGATCCAGAAGATTGAAGGCTACCTGGGTGTCGAAAACCGCTTTCGGAAGCTGCTGGAAGGAGAGCAGGTTCACCGTCTGCTCGTGCAATTCGTCCATGCCGCGGCGGCCGTGCTCGGAGGCAGGCTCGAACGCCGTTGCCACCACGCGTGCGATCTTGCCGACCCGCTGCGCCCGCAACATCAGCAGCGCAAGCACAATTGAGGCGGGATGAGCGATCGCTACCGGAGCTTCGATGAAGTCCACGCGGGGAGCGGCGCCCAGTTCGCGCTCGACCCAGGGAGCGCGCAGCAGAACTCCCGGCTGACCTTCCAGGGCGTAGGAAAGATCGATGATGTCACTGCCCGTCTTGCGAGCCATTTGCCATGTATTGCGGGTGAAGGTTTCGTCGGCGGTGAAGAAGGTGAAGTCGACGTTTTCCAGATGCTCGGGAAGCACGCTCTGAATGAAGGTTGGTTCCTCGCCGACGGCTTCCAGTTGGCCCAGCGACTCTTCGTCGTCGAGCAGGCGTATATCCTGCGCCGGGAACTTGCGGTCGCTGAGCACGTCTTTCAGCTCGCGGCCTTTCAAGGTAGCCGCGCCGACAATGGCGACACGGAACATGCCGCCCCAATGTCCTCCATCGGTGCGCGCGGCAGGGGGGTTGATGGAATCGTTTTTCATCAGGCGTGGGAAGCCTCGTCTTGATGTGAGGGAGGCGGCACAGAGGGCCGGCGAAATACAAAGGAAAGCCGAGCGAGCACCCCCGATAGGATGTAAATCAGCGCCAGCGCGAACAGAACATACTGCGACGAAAATAAGATCAGCGCGATCACCAGGCCCATGACAATCACCCAGCGGAAATTCTGCGGCTGCCGGAAATTGATGCCCTTCAAGCTAAAGAACCGCCAGGTGCTGACCATCAGGAACGAAATCGCGAACACAAAGATGCCCCAGCCGATGGACAGCCACCAGACTTGCAGCGGATTGCCGCGCACCAAATGGACGACGGCAGCAACCGCGCCCGCTCCTGCCGGAATGGGCATTCCAACAAAGTACTTCCGATCCGGACGGCCTGGGTTTGATGGCTGCGGATTGACCTGGATATTGAACCGCGCCAGCCGCGACGCGCCACACAGCAGAAACGCGAAGGTTGCGAGCGCTCCCCCCTGGATTACGTACCCCCGCCACTCCAGGTTGCCCGTCATTGGCAGCATGTGAAATCCCCACATCCACGCCAGGATCGCGGGAGCAACCCCAAAGGCGATGACGTCGGCCAGAGAATCGAACTCCTTACCAAAGGCGCTGGCCGTATTAGTTAGCCGGGCGATGCCGCCGTCGAAGAAATCCAGGACGATGGCAATTCCAATCGCCTTGGCAGCCAGGTCGAAGTGCCAGGGATCGGCGGGAGTCCCCTGTATGGTCTGCGAGATCGCGTAATAGCCCGCGGCCATATTGCCGGCGGTAAACATGGAAGGCAGCAGATACAGGCCCTTGCGCACGCGGCGGGGTGGAGGCGCGTCTCCCTGGCGTCGCAGCGGGTACTCGTTCATCGCACCTCCGCAACATCGCGTAAGCGCGGCGACACCCGGCGCGGTTGCGCAATGGCAAGCACACTGGAACCGCCTTTGACGCGGTCGCCGACGCGCACCTTCATCTCGGCATCCCCGGTAAAGATTACGTCGGTCCGCGAGCCGAACTTGATTATTCCCACGCGCTCGCCACGCTCCAGGCTGTCGCCGACCTTTTTGGTGAATACAATGCGCCGCGCCAGCAATCCGGCAATCTGCTTGAAAACTACCGTGCCGGTATCGCCGCGCACGGTGACGATGTTCTGCTCGTTCTCATCGGCCGAGCCCGAGCCCATCGCATTATGAAACTTGCCCTTCCTGTACTGCACGTCTTCGATGATGCCGGTGACGGGAGAGCGGTTTACGTGGACGTTGAAGACGTTTAGGAAGATGCTGATGCGGGTTCGCGGCTCCCCGTCCTCTTGCACCGTGGAAATGTCAGTGATCTTGCCATCCGCCGGAGACACGATGGCGCCCTGAATGGCGGGGATGCGGCGCTCCGGATCGCGAAAGAACCAGAGAAAGAACGCGGCCAGCAGCAAGGGGACGACGACCAGGGCAGGGCTGAACCACCCTACCAAAGCCGCCACCGCTACAAACGCCAGACCGTAATAGATGCCATCGCGAACCATGGGTAACTTCGATTATAGAGCCTAGACTTGGCTAGGCTGTTATTGGACGGGGTGTGGGAACTACGAACAGGGATCTAAGATTGGCACACCTTCCTGCACGGCGGCCGCGAGCAATTCTTGATCGGAACACACAAAGACAGGGACGTCATCTCCCGACGAACTCCTCAACGCAAGATACCCAGCTAATTGAACTGCATCGAATGCGCGCAGCGCATACCCATCCACGAGTCTTGAAGCAATGTCTAGCACGAAATCTGTAACCATCTGGGTGATAAACCTGCCCTCGACGTGTCGATTGAACACTTCAAGCAGTTGAGCCGCGATTGATGCGGGAATGTCTCCATTTCTTTCCCGTCTCCGTATCGCCGAACGCAGCTCGACTTGAGCCAACGCGAGGATAGCAAAGCGACTTTCGCTTGAACGCTCCGCTAGAGACAATAAGCGCTCCGTTCCAGATTCACGGACGTAAAGCTTGACCAGAGCGCTCGTCTCCAGATAGTAAAGAGTCAACTATCAGCGCCTCTCCCTGAGAACGGTTGCGGATAACGGCTCCCCGGAGATCTCAATTGGGCTAAAATCCATGTCTGTATTTCCGCTATTTCCCAATATTGCCTTAACTTCAGGGAGCAGACGGTTTAGCCGAATTGTCGTAACCGGAAATTGAGGGGACTTGGGATTCGCTATCGTATTGCGCAGGACAAATCTCTTCTCAATCACCCGATGAAGTGTCTCGCGCCGCTCAGAATCAGTCCGGTTGTGTATTAGTGGCTCAGCCGGAAGAATTTCGTCGCGAAATTTTTTCAGGGGAACGAAATGCCAGCCAGGCTTCGACTCGGCGCGTTCAAGAGCTTTCAAGAGCTCGGCCTCGGATGGATGCATAAATGTGTTCGAGCGAATAGCCTGAGCAGGAGAGCCTTCAGGAAGAACATTCTCAGCTTGTTGGCCTCGCTGGGGGGCCTTTTGCAAGGGTTCTTGCGGCACTGGTTCGTACCGAACCACGATTTGGCCGGAATCGACCGACCAGTTATCTGCGGAGGCATTGCGCTTCTTCTTGCGTCCGTTCGCATCTGAGAGAGTAACGCGAGGCTGACTTTGCTGCGGAACAGCATAGCCGACTTTGTCTAAACTGTCCTGCAAGCTTAATCCGCTGGACAGATTATGGGAAATTTGGCCTTCTACTTCTTCAATATTCATGCTTTTTCACCTCTAATATAGATTTCTAAAATAATGGATCGGCGGGTAACCGACCACATATGTAATATAGCCTAATTAAGCGAAGTTGTCAAGGGAATTCTCACCGCCCCACGATTTCCCGCGCCAGCTGGTCCATGCGCTGCTGGACCTCCTGATACTTTTCGCCGGTGGAAGGGCCGGTGAACCCCGCCAGAATCGCATGAACGTGGCCGCTGCGGTCGATGAAGATGGAGGTGGGAAAGGCGCCGAAGTTCACCAGTTGCGGCAGCGTCTTCGCGATCTGGCCTTCGGCGGTAGTTCCCGTCAATAGCAGCGGGAAGGTTATGCCGAACTTGGCGCGATAGATTGCAATCTGATGCAAATTTCTCGGCGTGTCGTCGGTGTATTCATAGGCCAGGCCGACGATCTCCAGTCCCTGCGCGTGGTATTTGCGATAGAGCTGCTCCAGCACCGGCGCTTCGTCGTGGCAGTTGGGACACCACGTGCCGAAAATGTCGACGATGAGCGGCTTGCCTTTGAACTCAGGACTGCTCTGATCCAGAACTTTGCCGGAGGCATCAACGCCGCTGAAACGAAATGCCTCCTGCGGATCTTTGACCTTGGTCAGAGTCTCGGCTAACGCATTGGGGTCGGCGGTCGCCGTGTCCTTGCTGCGCTCGCCGGTAAAGGGCTCGAGCGCGATGATGCCGCCCTGCTGGCCGCTCACGGTGCCGTCGGACTCGAATTGCCCATCCAGAGCAAGCACGTGAATACCATCAAAGCGGCTGAGATGGAAATGAGCGTGCCCATCCGGCATCGTCGAAACGCTGCCGTGAAGCAGGCCGGTATCACCGCTCACTGGTTCGATGATGCCGGTGACTGAGACCTCACCATTGGCTAATGCAGACTTCTGCTGGTGGAAAGTGGCCAGCGTTGTTTTTTCCGCGCCGGTTTCGTTCGGCCACTGCAAGAGCCAGTCGCCGTCCAGGGTCGGACCGGTCCAGGGCTTTCCCGCGGCAACCTCGCGATGCGGCGCCAGTGCAACAGGGATATGGATCGGACCTTTGCTGGTCTGGCGGGAGTACTCACCCTCCATGCGCTGCGGAGAAACATAATGCGCGGTAAGCTGGCCGTCGTAGTAGTCGAGGTCGAGAGTAAGGACTTCGCCATTCCAGGTGGCGCTCGAGAATGGCTGACGGTCAGTGGCGTTGACCAGCGTCGCGACGATTGAGTCTCCCTTCGTCTGCAAGTCGATGCCAAAGTTCACTTCGCCGGCCTTGCCCTGGATCGTTCCGTCCCACAGGCTGCTTGGCGTTGGTTGGCTTGGCTGAGCGGCAAACGCCGTCGCGGCGCAGAGGTAGAGCAAAAAGCAAGCGGCGAATCGGAAGAGCATGAGAGCGCATCGCACGAAGACACCCCGGGTCGGAAGTAATCGGCAGGATGAAAGCTAGGATACAGGAATGATGAGAGTTCAAGTGAACGGGAAGCGGCGCACACGGCTGGAGCGGGGCGGCCAAGACTCGGGTCTTTTCCGCCGCAGGAGAGCGGTTAACAGTGATTAAGCAACCGGAAGGTTAGTCCGGAACCTCTGTTCCAGGCTTTCCATCTGGTCCTTCAGGCGGAGCTTCAGCTTCTTCAATCGCACTTCTTCCAGCTTCTCTTCCTCGGAAAGATATTTCTTCTGGATCAAGGAATCGAGGCGCTGTGCATATTGCAAATGCTCATCAGCGAGACGGCGAAACTCGTCGTTGCTCGCCAGAAGCTGATCGCGTACCTGAGTTGCCATTCAGTGAACCTCCAAACAACCTACGATGAAAACGCTAGCACAGGGGCAAAGCTGCTTCAAGCGGTTTTGTCACGGAACTGAAATAGAAATTCTCAAAAGCAGGGCATCCTCAAATGGATTTTGGTAGTACCAGGGGCGGCGCCCGACCGCGTTAAAGCCTAATTTTTCATAGAGTTGCCGAGCCGCTAGATTCGATTCCCGCACCTCCAGATCGACTGCCTCAACCCCCGCCTGGCGGGCGCGATTCAGCAACTCCCCCACCAGTTTGCCGCCGATTCCGCCTCGCCGATGCTCGGGGGCGACAACCACATTTTCGATTTCCCATTGTTGCAACACACATCGCGCGATGAGGAATCCCAGGAGTGCATCGTCGATTTCGTTGACCGCAACCAGTGCGACGCGGGGTGGAGCATCCGGCGCGAAGGGCGACTCGTATTCGCGTTCACCCCAATGTGCAGCCGTGTCCGATTGCCGCTCAATATTCCTGATAGCGGGAATGTCGGCGGGAGTGGCGGGGCGAATGATCACGAATCAATGCTTTGGAGCGGAGAAGATTTCCGCATCCGACCTGCGAATGTAGTTGACGTCGATGGTGGCCGGATCGGCGGTCTCGCCAGCCAGTAACTTGCGGAGACCGATGCCGCCGATGTGTTCCGCGTTGAGCCGGTCGACAAGCCTGACATTGCATCCTGCGCCACGCAGGGTGTCGGCGACTTTTGCATCAGGTGTGAGCAGAGGACCAGATGCCGGTTGGGCGCCAAATTCCTCCAGCTTGGCAATCCACTCGCGAACCAAATGGGCGTGTCCGGCGGAGACCTGGTACTCGCCGAGATAAATCTCTCCTCGTCCCGCATCGAGAAGCGCAGTCACCGGTTCATCTGGCGTAGCGTAGGTCAGGGCGAGTGCCTCGAGCATGGAGACCGTGGCCAGCGGCTTTTGCAAGACTTCGCAGAGCCCCTTAACGGTCGCCAATCCAACCCGAAGGCCGGTGAACGAGCCGGGGCCAGAGACCACGACGAAGCCGTCTACGTCTGTCTTCCCGAAGCCGTTCTGTTGCAGTAGCGCGGAGATCAACGGCATCAGTCGCGCCGAGTAGGTGCCACCTTCCAGCGAGGTTAGTTGCAGAGTTTCGAAACTATTGCCCTCGCCACGGCACAGGGCGACGCTGCCGTTGCGGCCGGAAGTGTCGATGGAGATAAGGAGCATGAAAGACCACGATCAGGTCTGCCTTGTATCAGGGCACGACTTCCAGTCGTGCCGCACCGTCCTTCTTTTTTATTTTGTCATCCTGAGCGGAGTGAGGCTGATCGCGAAGCGACCAGCCTTACGCAGTCGAGGGACCTGCTTCCCGCTAGCAGCGTTTGTGCACTGTGCGAAAAGCAGATCCCTCGTCGGCCTGAAGGCCTCCTCGTGATGACAAGAACAGGGGAGCTCGTCACGGCGCGCCCTTCGGCAATCTCAGGACAGGCTCTGAAGGCGCCACCCCTTCAAAGCACCTGCTCAACTCTTTTCAGACGCCCTGCGGAGCGTCCTCCACCAGCTCCAGCAACACGCCGCCGGCGCTGGAGGGATGCACGAAAACATACAGGTGACCGCCGGCCCCGATCTTGATCTCGTCGGAGATGAGCCGTGTCCCATCGGCCTTCAGCCGCTCGACCGTGGCGGAGAGATCGTCTACATGGATCGCGACGTGATGCAATCCCTCGCCGCGCTTCTCCAGGAATCTGCCAATCGGCGAGTCGGCGGAGAGCGGTTCGAGCAGCTCAATGCGGCTCTCGCCGACAGGCACCATTGCCAGCCGCACCTTCTCGGCTTCGACGGTTTCTTCCGGCATGACTTGCAAGCCAAGCTTCCGGTAAAACTTGCTGGCTTCGGCCAGCGACTTTACAGCGATGCCGAGATGATCAATCTGGCTCATGATGGCGTCCCCATTTTCCCCACAATCTTCTCTACCAGAGAATACGGGTCGCGCTTATGTTCGGCAACCTCGGTCGCCAAGCGCGTCGCCTCGCTTTCGCTGAGATAGTAGGAGAGGACGCGCTGGAAGAGCGCGTCGCGCAGCATCTCCGCGATGCGGCCGCGCCAGTTTTCGATGCGGCGAGCGCGGGCGCGGTCGTCCTGCGTGAGGTATTCGCGATACCTTTCGACGGCGTCGAGCAATTCCGCGATCCCCGACCCATCGCTGGCCACGGTTTTCACGATCGGCGGTGTCCAGTTGTCATGCCGCATAGCCAAAGACTGCATGGCGCGAATCTCGCGCTCGACCCGCTCGGCGCCGTCTCGGTCGGCTTTGTTGATGACGAAGATGTCGGCAATCTCCATGATGCCGGCCTTGATGGTCTGCACATCGTCGCCCATGCCGGGCACCAGCACGACTACGGTGACATCCGCGAGACGCACGATGTCGATCTCGTCCTGGCCGACGCCGACGGTTTCGATCATCACGATGTCGCGGCCGCTGGCGTCGAGAACGGTAGCCACATCCGCGGTGGTGCTGGCCAGGCCGCCCAGCGAGCCACGCGTTGCCATGCTGCGAATGTAGATGCCATGGTCGGCATGATGCGACTGCATGCGGATGCGGTCGCCGAGAATCGCGCCGCCGCTAAAGGGGCTGGTGGGATCGACGGCGACGATGCCGATGGTCTTGCCTTGCTTGCGATAGGCGTGAGCGATCTGATCGACCAGCGTGCTCTTCCCTGCTCCGGGAGAGCCGGTCAAGCCGAGTAGAAGGGCGTTGCCGCTATAGGGGAACAGCGCCTTCAGAAGCTCAGTCGATTCGGGCGTGTGGTCCTCGACGGCGGAGATGGCCCGGGAAAGAGCGCGCACCTCGCCAGAGCGAATGCGGCGGACGAGATCGGCGATGTGGTTATTGTTAGCCACGAATGATTTATAGAGGCGTTACCAAATTGGAGGCCATTGACCCAATCTTCTAAATTGTCATCACGAGGAGGCCTTCAGGCCGACGAGGGATC
>JBARGS010000137.1:0-25958 GCA_049798495.1 Candidatus Korobacteraceae bacterium
TGGGGTGGGAAGCGGAGTCCTGGGTAGAGTGGAAAAATTGGTCGGAGTCCCGTAGGGACGACATGATTTCACCACTCTTCGTTTATCGCAGACCCTGCTACTCACCGAGTCCGCACGTTCCGGAGGACGATTGAATTCGCTTGGCGTGAAGCCCGACGCGGTAATTCCGTCCTCGCCTAACGCGTCCGCACATGCTTCGTCCCGCAGGCAGACCCTCCTCCTCGCCCTCATCCTCGTCGTCGCGACCGTCGCGCTGTATTCGCGCGTGAACCAGTTTCCTTTCGTCAACTACGACGACGGCGACTACGTTACCAACAATCTCCACATTCAAAATGGCCTGGACTGGGACACCGTTCACTGGGCCTTCACGACCTACGCTGCCGCCAACTGGCATCCCGTGACGTGGCTCTCCCACGCTCTCGATTGCCAACTCTTCGACCTCAATCCCGGCGGCCCGCACGACGTCAATCTACTACTGCACGTGATCAATGCGCTGCTGCTGTTCCTGGTGCTGCAACGCGCGACGGGATTCGTGGGCCGCAGCTTTATGGTCGCGGCTTTGTTCGCGCTGCATCCTATCAACGTCGAGTCGGTGGTCTGGATCTCAGAGCGCAAGAACCTGCTCAGCATGCTCTTCTTTCTGCTCGCCCTCGGCGCATATCGCTGGTACGCGAGCAAACCGCGTGCGAGCCGTTACGCCGTGGTCGCAATTCTGTTTGCCTTGGGACTGATGGCCAAGCCGCAGGTGATCACCTTTCCGTTTGTACTCCTGCTGTGGGATTACTGGCCGCTGCAACGACTGTCGTTTGCGAAGGATGCAACGGGTCAGGCCGGCGCCTTTCCGCCAAGAAAATTTTCCTGGCTGGTTAAGGAGAAACTCCCGCTCATCGCTCTCTCGCTGGCCAGCGCCCTCATCACCATGAAGGCGCAATCGACTGGCGGCGCTACCAGCGGCTTCGCGCTCTCGCTGCGGCTGGAGAACGCCATCGTTTCTTATGCTCACTATGTCCTCAAGGCCTTCTGGCCTTCGCACTTGGCGCTGTTTTATCCCCATCCCGGCGCGTCGCTGCAATCGTGGCAAGTGTACGGAGCTCTGTTCTTCCTGATCGCCGTGACCATGATTGCTGTCGAAGGCAAGCGTCACCGCTATCTCGCCGTCGGATGGTTCTGGTTCCTGGGAACACTCGTCCCCATGATCGGACTGATGCAGGTTGGCACCCAGGGCATGGCCGACCGCTACGCCTACTTGTCCTTCCTCGGCCTGTTCCTCATGGTCTGCTGGGGTGTGGCCGACTGGGCCCCGGCGCAGCATCTTCCTGCTTCCATCCTGCCCGCCGTAAGTGTCGTTGCGTTGCTCGCGCTGAGTGCGGTGACGTATCGCCAGGTCGGCTACTGGCGCGACAACGTGACCCTCTGGACTCACGCACTCCAGGTCACGGATCGCAACTGGCTGGCGGAAAACAATCTGGCGCGGGCGCTGATGAAAGACGGCCGCACCAGCCAGGCGATCCCCCACTTCTTCAAAGCCGCGGAAATTTATCCCGACGATCCCATCAGCAACATGAACATCGGCACCTGGGAGCAGCAGCAGGGAAATCTCCAGGTCGCGATCGATCATTACAGGAAAGTTGTCACCTTCGCGCGAACTCCCGAGATCAAAGCCGCGGCGCTGAACAGCATGGGTAACGCCTATCGCGCGCTGGGCGACGACGCGCGCGCCCGCGAATGCTTCGCCGCGGCGGCCAGCCTGCGCCAGTGACGTTACTCGATCAGTTATAATCGGCTGTACGGTCGTTTGCCGTACAAGGCGATTTTAGGATACAGGAGAATTTTCGGAATGGCCCCGAATGCCCTGGTCAAAAAGGAGTTAAAGAAAGAGCGTCTCGAAGCTCGCCTGACGCCGGAACAAAAGCAGCACATTGAGCGGGCAGCGCAGATAAAGGGGACCTCGGTTTCCGATTTCGTTGTCCTGAGCGCCGCCGACGCAGCCGTGCGTGCGATTCGCGAGCAGGAAGTCCTCATCCTGAATGAGCGTGCTCGCAAAGTTTTCGCCCACGCGCTTCTGCACCCCCCGGCGCCGGGCCGAAGACTAATGGCTGCGGCCAAACGTTATAGAGAACGGGCGAAGCTCTAGGTGGCTCCCCGCCAGAGAGCCCGCGACGACTTCCGCGTCGAGCCACTCGCCCGGTCGCACGACCGGATATCCTTTTCGTGCGGCATCGGCGCTCTCGACAACTATCTGAAGCGACAGGCCAGCCATGACGTCGCAAAGCACGTCGCCGTCTGCTTTGTGCTGACCCCGGATGGCAGGATGATCGCCGGTTTCTATACTCTTTCCCAATATTCCGTGGACCTGGGCGAGTTGCCCGTAGCGATCGCGGCCAAGCCCCCTAAGTACCCTGAAGTCCCGGCAACGCTGCTTGGCCGATTAGCGATCGCCGAAACCTTCCGCGGTCAGCGCCTGGGCGAGTTTCTCTTGCTTGATGCCCTCTACCGCAACTGGCAACAAAGCCGGCATGTGGCGTCGGCCGCCATGATTGTCGATGCCAAGGACGATGCCGCCAGACGCTTCTACGGGCACTTCGACTTTCTCTCCTTGCCCGGTATTCCGAATCGCCTCTTCCTGCCGATGAAGGCCGTAGAAAAACTGTTCCGCGAATAGGCAATTGCCGCCGGCCGATAGATCACACCGCCTTTGGAGATTCCTTCGCGCCTTTGTAGAATGATCGCCACGAGCAATCATCCAACCGGGGGAGGACGAGTGGCTTCTGTCGATGTGAATCCTGCCACGCAGGACCATTCGCGCCTTTCCAACCCGATTGCTCCGCCGCGCAAACAGATCCTGCTCCTCGGGTTCCTGCTGGCGATTGCGACGCTGGCAGTCTATTTCCCGGTCCACAGCCAGCCCTTCGCCAACTTCGATGACGCGGACTACGTCTTCGACAACTTTCACGTTCGCTCCGGGCTGAACCTGGCGACCGTGAAGTGGGCCTTCGTCACCTGGGACGCCGCCAACTGGCACCCGGTCACATGGCTGTCGCACGCCCTCGACACGCAAATCTTCGGCCTCGATCCCGCCGGGCCGCACGATGTCAACGTCGCGTTTCACATCGTCAATGCGCTGCTGCTGTTTTGGGTGTTGTACAGTGCGACCGGCTATGTCGGCCGAAGTTGGATGGTGGCCGCGCTGTTCGCCCTTCATCCCGTCAATGTGGAGTCGGTCGCCTGGATCGCCGAGCGCAAGAACCTGCTGAGCATGTTCTTCTTCCTGCTGGCGCTGGGAGCCTACACCTGGTATGCGCGCAAGACGTCTGACCGGAGATACCTGTTGGTCGCGGCTCTCTTCGCACTGGGCTTGATGTCGAAGCCGCAGGTGATCACGCTGCCGTTTGTTCTGCTGCTGTGGGATTACTGGCCACTGCGGCGCTTCTCTCTTGCGGGCGATGATTCTGGATCGGAGCCGAACGCATTCACGCGCGCGCGACTCTCCGCGCTGATCTGGGAGAAGGTTCCATTGCTCGGCCTGTGTCTGGCAAGTGCGGTCATCACCATGCGGGCGCAGGCCAGCGGCGGAGCGACGAGCTACTATTCACGCTCGCTGCGATTGGGCAATGCTGCCGTCGCTTATTTTCGCTATGTAAGGAACGCGTTCTGGCCGACGCGTCTGGCGCTCTTCTATCCCTATCCCGGGAATTCGCTGCGGGCGTGGCAGGTGGGAGCAGCGTTGCTCTTCCTGCTCGCGGTAAGTGCCTCGGTCGTGCTGGCGCGGAGACGGCGTTATCTCCTCGTCGGCTGGCTGTGGTTCCTGGGCACGCTGGTGCCGATGATCGGGCTGGTGCAAGTAGGCACGCAGTCCATGGCCGACCGCTATGCGTACCTGCCCTTCATCGGTCTCTTCATCATGATCTGCTGGGGAGCCGCCGACTGGGTTTCTGAGAAACGTCTTCCTGCTCTATTGCTTCCCGCTGCGAGTGTTGTTGTTTTGGCGGCACTGATGTTGCTGACATATCGCCAGGTGAACTATTGGAACGATCACATCACGCTGTGGACGCATGCCATCGAGGTCACCGATCCGAATTGGCTGGCGGAAAATAATCTGGGAACGGCGCTGCTGAAGAGCGGCAACATGGAAGCCGCCATCCCGCACTTTCGAACTGCGGCTCGGCTGAATCCCGACGATCCCAACTCCAACCTCAACATCGGCACTTACGAGCAATCGCACGGCAACGTACCGGCTGCCATCGAGCGATACAAGACGGCGGCCAAGCTCTCCCGCAATGCGAAGCTGACGGCGCGAGCTTACAACAATCTCGGCTATGCCTATCGCGCATTGGGGGATTATCCGGATGCGCTCGAAAGCTTCGAGGAGGCGGTAAAGGCGAATCCCGAATTCGGCGGCGCCTGGATCAGCCTGGGAATCACCGAACAGAAATCCAACGATCTCGCGAAGGCGATTCAGGCTTACTCGCGGGCGTTACAACTTGAGCCGTCCGACTTCGGATATCTGCTCCTGGCGCAGGCGCTCGAGCAGAGCGGTCGCGCCGACGAGGCACAAGCCGCCAGTCGCCAGGCCGAGCTCCTCTCCCACAACATCGCCGCCGCGCAGCGGACTGCGGACCGGCTCCTGGCGCAGCAGTAGGCGAATGCGTCGCAGCCGGGGCGATCGTGCCCCTTCCCATTCCGATCTGGAATCCCGCCGTGCCGATCTGAACATTTTCGAACCCGAGTTGTGAACCACATCACAACGTTCCTGTGCCTCCCTCGGATATAATCCCCGCGACAACGGGAGTGCTGATGAACACGGCAGGAGTGATGTCCCCGCAGGAAACCGTGACCCGGCCTCAGGCAGGCTGGTTTGCGGCGCATAAATGGGCTCTGGGACTCAGTCTTCTACTTTTCGCAGGGGTCATCCTGCTTTATCTGCCCGTAGTGCACCACCCATTCTCCAATCTGGATGACCAGGGCTACGTTTACGAAAACCTGCACGTGCAGGACGGCTTTTCCTGGAGCACCATCAAGTGGGCGTTCACCACGCTTGACGACAACAACTGGCACCCTGTGACCTGGCTGTCGCACACGCTGGACTCCACACTCTACGGTATCGATCCCGCCGGCCATCACGAGATGAACGCGGTGTGGCACGCCGTCGACGCCGTCGTGTTGTTCTGGGTCTTACTTCTGGCGACGGGCTACATCGGCCGCAGCTTCATGGTCGCCGCGTTGTTCGCCTTACACCCGATCAATGTGGAAGCCGTGGCCTGGGTGGCCGAGCGCAAGACGCTGCTCAGCACTTTTTTCTTTCTACTCGCGCTGGGAGCTTATCGCTGGTATGCCCGCCAGCCGCGCGTGGGTCGTTACTGTGTCGTGGCCCTGCTGTTCGCGCTGGGGCTGATGGCCAAGCCGCAGATCATAACCCTGCCGGCGGTTCTGCTGTTGTGGGATTACTGGCCGTTGCGGCGAATGTTCGCCTCCTATCCCGAGGCTGCTGGCATCGAGGATCGGGCTTCGCCCGCGCCGCCCAGAAAGCTTTCCTGGCTGTTGTTGGAGAAAGCCCCGCTCATGGTGATTTGCCTCGGCAGCGCGCTGGCGACGGTGAAGGCGCAGCACGTCGGACATCCGCAATATTGGGCTTACACCTTTTCCATCCGCATTGAAAACGCGATCGTGGCCTACGCGAAGTACGTGAAGAATTTCTTCTGGCCCTCCAAGCTGGCGATTTTGTATCCCCACGGGGGAAGCCTTCTGCCGGCGTGGCTGGTGCTTGCGGCGTCTCTGTTCCTGCTCGGCGTCACCGTGCTGGTGCTCTTAGGCCGGCGATATCGCTACCTGCCAGTGGGATGGTTCTGGTTCCTCGGAACCATGGTGCCAACCATCGGCATCATTCAGGTCGGGCGGCAGGCGCTGGCCGACCGCTACGCCTACCAATCGTTTCTCGGACTCTTCATCATTGTGTGTTGGGGCCTGGCGGATTGGGTGAGGAAGAAGCACAGCCCCGCCGCGGTTCTGCCGACAGTGAGTGTCCTCGTCCTGGCTGCGCTCACGGTGGCGACGTATCGGCAGATCGGTTACTGGACCGACAACCTCGCCATGTGGTCGCACGCTTTAGACGTGACCAGGAACAACTGGGTGGCCGAAGATATGGTCGCCGGAATACTGGCTAGCAAGGGTCACACCGAACAGGCGGTTGCCCATTACCGCGCGGCGCTGGTCATTCTCCCGAATGACCCGGGCGCCAACCTTGCCGTCGCCATCTACGAACACCAGCACGGAAACGTGCAAGACGCTCTCGCGCATTACAAGGTGGCGCTGGCTGGAATGGATGATCCGTTGGAGCAGGCGAAGATCTATCAGAACATGGCCGTGGCTTATCGGGATCTCGGCGATCGGGAAAAATTCCAGGAGTACATCCAGACCTCAATCAAGCTGCGCCGCGAGAGCAAAGCCAAACCCGGGAACTAATCACCACAGAGGCACCGAGACACAGAGGAAGATATAAAAAAGAAAAACCTCTGTGCCTCTGTGTCTCTGTGGTGAAATCGCTCTTTCCGGGACGAGTTGCACAATCCTTCCATTCGAGAGAAAATGCCTGAACTTCGGGTTCTGCGCTCCAGATGGAACATATCTGGCGCCCGGCGTCGACGGTAATCACTGTTCCTCAAGAGGGCCTCATGATTCCGCAGTTGCAGCGGGAAGCACCTGTCTCCACTACCTCCGACACAACGGTCTGGTCGCTCCCCACCCGCATCGCCTTTCGCTTCGTATTTTGCTATGTCCTGCTGTACATCTATCCGCGGTCCATCGGCTCTCTCGGCGCGGGTGTGAAGTACAGCAACCCGGTACGGAACTTGTGGCACGTGCTGGTGCCGTGGGTTGGAAGCAATATTCTTCACGTGCAAGGCCCGTTCACGGAAGTTGCCAACGGCAGCGGCGACCAGATCTACGATTACGTGCTGTTGTTCTGCATCGCCGTCATCGCCGCGGTTGCTACCGCCGTCTGGTCGGTGGTGGACAGGAAACGGCCGAATTACCGCGCCCTGTACCAGTGGGTACGGATCGTAATGCGCATGGTCGTATCGGTGGCGATGTTCAGTTATGGCCTGAACAAGCTGTTTCGCATGCAGTTCGCGGAAATCGGCTATGCCCGCCTGGTCGACACCTACGGACAGACCTATCCCATGGGACTACTGTGGGCCTTCATGGGTTACTCGCACGCGTATAGTTTTTTCGCCGGGGTCGGCGAAACCCTCGGCGCTCTGCTGTTGGTCGTGCCCCAGTTCACCGTCATTGGTTCGCTGGTTACCCTGGCGGTTATGAGCAACGTGCTCATGCTCAACCTCTGCTACGACGTGCCGCGGAAGATCTACTCCATCCACCTGATAGCGATGTGCCTGTTCCTGATTATGCCCGACATGTGGCGGATGGCGGAGCTGTTCCTCTTCAATCGCAAGGTACAGCTCACCCAACCTCAGCCCTTGTTCAAAGATAAGCAGGGGAATATGGGTATCTGGCTGCTTCAGCTGGCGATCGGAATCGGCGCCATCATCGTCTGCGGCAACCAGGCGTATCAGGACCAGGTGAAGAACGAGACCTACGTCCCGGCGCCCCTGCGCGGCATCTGGACGGTCGACCAGTTCGCGCTGGACAATGCGCCACATCCGCCGCTGGTGACGGACACGCAACGCTGGCGCCGGGTGATCCTCGACACGGATCAGCTGGCCACTATCCAGGCGATGGACGATACCCAGGAGCGGTATTATTTCCAGCTTGATGCGACGAGAAGGTTATTTACCCTGTGGGAGCTAGCCGAGCCTCATCGGCACGCGAACTTCTCCTACGAAAATTCCGACGCGGACCGCATGGCATTGACCGGAAGCTGGTTCGATGGCCACCAGATCAACGCCGATCTGAAGCGGATGGATCTCAAGGATCCGGAGAAGTTCCGGCTCATGGACCGCGGGTTCCATTGGGTGACGGATTATCCCCACAATCGGTGAGGAGCCAGCGCACAGCGCAAATCCTCAATCCGGCTTCTTCTTGCTCGCATACTCTGCTGACTTCGCCAGGGCCGCCTGGGCGTTCGTCCGATCGCCCAGGCTGCTATACGCAACCGCCATATTCTTCCAGATCAGCGCCCGAAAATTGTCAGGCATGGTGTAATCGCCGAGTGCGCGCCGATAGTGTTCGATCGCTTCCTCTGGATGCCCTTGGGTTTGCTTTTCGTAGCCAATGTACATGTTGCTGCCACCGTCGTCGGGATTGAGGGCGATGACCCTATAAAAACGCTGCATCGCCTCCGCCGTCTTGCCCTCGTGCATCAATTCCAAACCTACGTTTGTCTCCGCCCCCCAATGATTGGGCACGGCTTCCACGGCGTGCGTCCACAAGGTCATGTTGTCTTTCCAGTAGCCCAGCTGGCGATGCGTTACCAGCGTTAACGCCACCAGGATCACAGCACTGGCAGCCGCCAACCAACGTACGGAGATCTGATGCTGTGCCGCCCAGTCCGAAACTCCCCAGCAGACGATAATGAAGAGGCCCAGAAATGGCTGATAGACGTAGCGATCTGCCATGCCTTGCCGGCCCACTTGCACAATACCGATCATTGGGACCATTACGCCCAGAAACCAGAACCAGCCCACCGGCAGATACCGGTGGCGCCGGAAGACCACAACCAGAGCGGTGATCGCGCTCAGCAAGACGATACAGCCGAGGACTTGCCACGCCGTGAGTGAGGCACCTCGATGTGGCAGTTCTGGAGCCATGCCAGAAGGCCAGAAGCATTTCTTGACGTACATGACATAGGAAAAGACCGCGTTCTTCAGCCGCGAGGTGAGGGACGGCATCAGCCCCGGCCGGGCGGAGGTCTGCGCATAAAGCGTGAAGATCGCGTCGGCTGCGCAGAGGTACAGCAGCGGCAATTTTTCTCGTAGCAATGTGGAAAAGCTGAGCTGCGGGTAATCGCCTACCGATCGGGAGGAACTGGGCGCGTTGGGGAACATCCGTTGCAGCGGCCAGTAATCCCAAAGAAGAAACACGAAAGGCAAGGTAATGACCTGCGGCTTGGCCGCCAATCCGAGCGCGAACAGAAGAGCAACTACCGTGTAGCGGTTGTTCTCACGCGGCTTCTCCGCGTACCAGCGATAGGCGCCCAGTGCCAGCAGGAAGAATGTCATGCTAAGCAGTGTCTTTCGCTCCGCAATCCAGGCCACCACTTCCACATTCATGGGATGAAGCGCAAACAGAGCTGCCACCATGAAGCTGCGCCCGGTATAGCCCGTGGCTCGCTTCAGCACCCACATCAACAGCACGGCATCCAGCGCGTGGAATAGCACGTTCATGTCATGATGTCCGGCGGGTTCGGGGCCGAACAGCGACCAATCCACCGCGTGCGACATCCAACTCATCGGCATCCAGTTCGCCATATTAAATACGGTAAAGGACCATTTGATTGTCTCCCAGTCCAACCCGTGATGGATGTGTACGTTGTCGACTACGTCGAGATAGTCATCGAGGTTAAACCAGGGATGATTGTGTACCGGCGCGTACACGGCGGCGGTCGCGACGACTAGCACGGCAGCAAGCAGAGCCGTGCGGGAACGTGAGTCGGTAGACCAGAAACTTGCCGGAGCCTGAAATTCGGTTTGAGCTTTGATACTGCTGGAAGCCACAACTCCCCCGTGGGTGATGAGTATATCGAACTTATTTTTGAAGAGAAGCGCGATCCGCTTAAGTCGCAAGCAACATACTACGATCGACTTCGCGGCTTTGCCGCAGAATAAGCCCGCGACCCCGGCGCTTCGCGGAACCTAGGTCTGGCAAGAAGGAAAAGTGCGTCGCTGGTCTTATGAACTCCGGGGTAGCAGAGCCGGTCTTTTCCAGCCACTCCACTCGATCTTCGACGCCTCCGTTGCTACCCGGATTTGCGTCTCGCCCCATGATCCAGACGAAATTCAGCAACAGTAGAGGCTCAAGCGGCTTGCGGTAGCGCCCTTCGGTCGTCGCGACATTCTGTAGCAAGAGAAAAAGTGTGAAGAGAGTAACGGCAACGGGAATCAGTTCGAAACGGTGATGCAGGAATTCGCGGCCATTGCAGATCAGGATTAAGACGATCAACGGCGCCCACATCCAGCGGGTGACATAGGTCAGCCACCCGTCCCATTCATGTACTGCAGTTTCCGGCCAGGAAGGAGCGAACAAAAAGAGCACGATGTTTTCACGCCACTGGAGAAGCCACTCCCGCGCGGTCACGTGGAGAGAGTCGTAAGTAATCTTCCAATCACGCGCTCCATGGGCCGAGTCAACTGTGAACTTGATCTCGCTCTCACCCGAGGCCCGGCGGATTTGCCAGTGACTCAAAGGCCACAGCGGCTCGATGTAGCAACTCGGAGAGCCGAACCCCATGAAATAATCGGAAGATTGCGCGGTCACGTGGAAGAGCCTATCGGGGTGATTATAGAAATGAACGGCGATTGTCTTGGCTCCTGACCGATGTTGAATTTTCGTCAGCCACGGATTGCCTAAGGGCGCTACGAAACCCAAGGCGACCTCTGATCGGATCGCCTGCGGAAGCATGAGCACTGCTGCGATCCCAGCTGCGGCTACAACCGCCCGGAGCGGTGGAGACTTCTTCCACCACGTCCACAGGACACAAACACCAGCGAGAGGAATAACCGTCGGCTTTGTGAGGCAGGCCAGGGTCCAAGAAACTGCAGAGATGATAAATGCCCAACTCCCTCCCTTTCGTAAAGAACGCGCAGTCGTCCACAGCGCCAAGCCTTCCATTGCCAGCAGCAACGTTTCCATCATGATGTAGTGGTAGATCGTGAACAGTGACGGAGTCCAGGCAATCAGCACCCAAACCCAAAGCGCCGGGGTCTTGCGCAACCCGAAGTTTCGCGCCGCCAGATAGTACGGCCAAGGCATCAGGACGGAAAGCGCCGCCGAGATCAAGCCTACTTCCAGTTTGTTCAGCCACGTGATCCTCTCCACCGCATACATGTAGACCTGGTACAGGATGGGATCGGACGCCGCCGAATAGCCTCCCCTGGGAAAGCGGATCCCGTTCATCCAGTGGCGTAGCGGATCGGAAAACAGATAGTTCATCGGATTATGCTGCAGACATATAAAGACGCGGAGGCCCGATCCGAGAACGATCAGCGTCATCAGCACCAGATCATATTTGTGCTTGCTGAAAAATCCCTTCATCCTGTTCCTGTTAGAGTGACTGCACGCCCCCCCGCTTGTCGGGCGTGCCCGTCCACCGGCTACCTTGTTAAGTTAGTTAGTCCCGTTGTTCCCCAGAGCCCACCGGAAATCGGTTGTGAGCTGAGCGAAGACGCGTGATTTGGTTCACGAGTATATCCGATCCTCCGAATACGGATTGAAGAATTCCTTCGTCGTCGTCCCGCTGAACATAGGAAGCCGGGAGCTACGTTCGGGTGTTCGCTTGGAAATCTTTTGGTCAAGCAAGAAATAAGCCGGAGCCACTAGGCTCCGGCTTGAAATGACCTGGGGGAAGGGTCGGGGTTAAATTAGAACAGCTTGCGGCGCAGAACGCCGGCCAGGCCGAGGATGCCAGAACCGAACAGCAGGATGCTGCTGGGTTCAGGAGTCGTGCCCGAGCTCGAGGTGCTGGTCGAAGAGCTGGTTCCACCGATAACCGTGAACGCTTCCGAAGGAATCGATCCGATGGTGTTTTCCTGGGCCTGCGACGGGCAACCGGGCGAGGTGCAGCCTACGCCGGAGTTCTCATCCCAGTAAACCGGGTCGCCGCTGGGGACGTTGGCATTCTGCAGGGTGATCCAGGCATTTCCGATCGCCGGGGCGCCCGAGATGCTTCCGCTCTCATTGCAAACGTTGTAACCAAACGAGTTGCTCGAGCAGTTCGACTGGGTCAGGTTGACCACGGTGTTGAAGATGTCCGTGCCGAAGGCTGCAGAGCCGAACGACACCTGCACGTTCGAGATTGTGTCGCCCGGGACGACCCAAGCGTAGAAGTCGAGGCCGGTGGGGGCTTCGCCCGCCATCGAGACGGTATCGGTTACCGAGAAACCGAAGTTGATCGTCCAAGCATCAACCTGGCCGTTTACGGGACCGTTATTGTATGTGTCGGCCATGGCCGGAACAACAGCCAGGCACAGAGCGAGCAGTGACAGCGAAGCGATACGCAATTTCAAGGATCGAACCCTCCTTTAGGTTCAGTTCAGATACAGACCCACATTCGCCCCATAGCGAGAGAGGCTATCTGTGGAAGTGCAATCGTCGTGCCACGCTAAGTCCCTTTAATTTGCGGGTTTCGGAGAGATGGCTGTGCAGGTGTTTGCGACATTGTTCTAGGCAATTTCCCTCCAAAACCGGGGGATCGCATCCCTATCGTGCTATATTTACTGGCACCATCATGCGATTTCGTGGCCTCAAAACCCGGCTTCCTTCACTTGGCAGAAGCGCGATTTCGGAGAGCGCCTGCGATTGCCCGACCCTGCCCGGCGATGACAAACGCGTTTAACTGTCATCGTTCCAACCTCTTGGCGGATGCTTCACATTCTGCGGCCTGGGCGGTGTTTCCCAGAGCACGATAGGATTTCGCCATACCGCGATATGCCATCACCAGGACCTTTGGCTTTTCGTTCTCATTCTTCACAACAGTTTTGTAATGCGCGAGTGCATCATCGTAATTCCGGTGCTGTTGCTCGTAGATCGCGATCGCCATGTTGCTGCTCGTGTCCCCGGGACTGATCGCGATCGCCTTGTAATAGTGGGGCATGGCCTCCGTAATCCTCCCGTGAACCGCCAGCGCCGTGGCCAGTTCGTCTTCCGCCACCCAATTTGGGCCCGTGATCTCCAGCGTGTGCCTCCACAGAGTTTCGTCGTTCTGCCAATAGTCAATCTGGTGGCGCGCCGTCAAAGCCAGCACCGCCAGAACCGCAACACAGAGTCCCGGCAACAATAGCGAGGGAATACGTCTTCGCTCCGCCCAATCTGACACGCTCCAGCAGATGATGATAAACAAGCCGAGAAACGACACATAGGCATATCGGTCGGCCCTGGCCTGTACCCCCACTTGGACAATGCCGAGCATGGGAACCAAAGCTCCGAGGAACCAACACCACCCCATCGTCAGGTAGCGACGACGCCGGCCTAGGATGACCAGCGCAGTCACCACCAGTAGAGAAGCGGCCGATGCCACTACGTGCCACCAGTTGATAGAGGAGCCGGGATGCGGGTAGATCGGCCCCAAACGCGTTGGCCAGAACGCCTTCCACACGTAAACGCCATAAGAGAGGATGGCGTTACCGGCTCGCGAGGAGCGCGGAAACCAACTCCGCGCGCCGTGCTGTGCCTTGATCGTGATCGCGGCACTCGCCGCAGCGATGCAAAACAGTGGGACCTTCTCCAACACCAGCCAGACCAGCGTTCTTTCCGGAAAAGCCGCCCGTGTCGGCGCGGGCGACCATTTGCCGAGCGACATCCGTTCCAACGGCCAGTAATCCCAGAGCAGAAGAGCGAAGGGAAAAATAATGATCTGCGGTTTCGCCGTCAGCCCGACTGCGAACAGTACGGCCACAAGAGCGTATCGGCTTACGCGCGGCTGCCGCGCATACCAGCCATAAGCCCCCAGCGCAAGCAGGAAAAAGAGCGTGCTCAGCAGGGTCTTCCGTTCCGAAATCCACGCTACAGACTCTACGTTGATGGGATGGAGGGCGAACAGCGCAGCTACCATGAAACTGCGGCCGGGAAAGCCGGTGGCCCGCAGCAGTACCCAAAACAGCAGCACCGCATCCAGCACGTGGAAAAACACGTTGACGTCGTGCGGACCGGCTGCACTCGATCCAAACAGATCCGTGTCCAGCGCGTGGCTTAGCCAGGTGAGAGGGTGCCAATTGGCGGCAAAGGTACTGGTGCAAGCCCACTTCACGGTGATCCAGGTCAATCCCGCCTGAGTCTGGGGATTGTCATACACATAGTCGTTGTCGTCGTAGTTGACGAAGGGGTGTCCGTGGACGGGGTAGTAAACCGCAATCGTCGCCACGGCAAGAATCAGGCCGAGTATCCACGGCCGATTCATCAGAGCGGCAACCAGATTTGAAGCAGGCTGGGAAACGGTTGCGGGCCGGTGATTCACTTCCACGGAGCTCATGGTTCTCCCTGATTGCGAGGATTATAGGTGAGCGGAGAGCAGGGTAATAATATAGTGGACCAGGCATCAGCCATGCTCAGGAGAAGCCCATGAGTCGAAAGGCAAGTGTTACAGCCCTGTTCGTATTGTTCGCGGTCCTGGGTGTCAGTGCCCAATCCAGACAACCAAAGCCGCTCATTCCGCCCAACGCTCTGACCGTCCAAGTCGTTCTGTTCGGTCATTCCTGGATTTACCTGATGCAAGGTTTCCAGCGTTGGGCATTTCCCAACATCCCAAGCCAACACATTTCGATAGAGGGCTATCCCGGCTACACCTGTGCGCAACTGCTTCCGCTGGTGGCCTCGAATGTTCCTGCGACTACCGGCGCGGTATTCATCATGGCTGCTACCAACGACGTTCTCCAACATTTGTCGGTTAACCAGCACATGGCCTGCATGCAGAACATGATCAACCAGCTGATCAGTGAAAACCCGCACATGCTGATTGAGCTTGCGAACGTGCCGCCCCTATGCCAGCTAACTCTTGGGGACTTCCGATCCGCGATTGCTACCTACAACCAGGCTTACGCCACTTTTCCCCAACTCTATCCCAACAATGTGGTGTTGGTCGATATGTGGACGCCGATGGTGCAAACCGATGGCTGGGGATTGAGCAACATGTTCGTCAGCGACGGTATTCACTTCGGACCGAATGGCCAGGACCTCGTCATGGGAGTCATTCGCGACGGGTTGTACGCAGGTCTGGCCGTGCAGCGGTAGCCGTGAGTCAATTATTTTACCGAGCACATTATTTCCGAGATTAGGAGTCGGAGATAGTTGGCGGCCACAGCATCCAGCTGACTTCTGCTACTTCAGACGCAGGCATCAGACAAAAAACCCGGGACGAGCTCTGCGCCAGCATCGTCCCGGGGTGAGCGATTGCGGAGCGGCAATGCTACCCGCCCACACGAGAGCTATTGGTTAACCCTTGGTTGGGTTGGCTCCGTGCATTTTCGCGCGCTCAATCAACATCTGCACCTGGTCTTTCTGCGCATAGTCCGGATTGGTCTTCAGCAGTTGTTCCCACGCCACCACGGCGCCCTTCGGATCTTTCTTTCCTTGCCACTTCACGATGCCCAGGTTGAATAACGTTCCCGGATGATTCGGTCGAATTGCCAGCGACTTGTCGAAGCTTGCGATGGCTTTGTCGGCGTTGCCCGTGTACCAGTACGAGGTGCCGAGATCGGTGCGCACATCAGGATTGTTTGGTTGTAGGGTGAGGGCCTTTTCGTAATACTCGATCGCTTGCGGATATGCCTGGCCGTCGTAATACAAATTGCCCAGCTTGGCCAGCGTGTCGAAGTCGTTGGGATTGCTCTTCAGTTGGGCGAGCAGCGGTTCCGCCGCCTTCGCCAGCATCTCCGGCGAACTTCCCTGTTGCTGCGTCGACCCGATGCCCGGAAGCTGGGCCGCTCCCATGCCCGCGGGGGCGGTTGCGGAGGGCGTCGAAGCCTGCACGGTATCGTTGCTGGAAGATGGTGCTGCCGATCCCCGGGCGAAGTAGCCCATGGCGATTCCAATAGCGAGAGTGATAATCGCCAGTGTGTAGGCCTGCACGGTGGTGAAGCCGGTGGCGTTCCTGCTGTTGTCGTTTTGCGCAGACATTGCGAGACTCCTTGGTTTGTTGTCGATTTGGCTTGGCTCTTAGCCTTTAGCTGTTAGCTTTTAGCAGTTGCTAGTTGCTAGTTGCTAGTTACCAGTTACTAGTTACTGCTTTCTAGTTCTTGGTGCCGGCGCCAGCCATTGCAGGCTGTTCCAGGTGAAACAGTCGGCCCACCGCGGCGGTGAGCGTGTCCTGCTCCGACCTTTCTGGAAGTTCCTTCAATTCACGAGCCAGGGAGCCAGCGATACGCTGGGTAATATGACTGGTTAATGCACTGAGCGTCTGGTCCTGGTCTTCCGTGAATGGGCCAAATTCCCTACGCAGGACTTCCAATTCCTGCCGGCAAAGTTCATCGAGACGCTGACGCAGGGCTACGATGGTGGGCACCACCCGCTCCGCCATCAGTTTGCGACGGAAGCCCTGCACCTCCGCCTGCACAATCTTTTCCGCGGCCGCGGCTGCCGACTGACGGCCCACCGCATTCCGCTGCACCACGTGCTCCAGGTCATCCATGTCGAACAGGTGAATGCCCTCCACCTCTCGCACTCCCGGATCGATGTCGCGCGGCACCGCGATGTCGATCATCACCATCGGCTTATGTTGCCGCTGGTTCGCAATGTCCTCCGCCTCTTTGCGGCTGAGGATGACGTGCGGGCAAGCGGTGGAACTCACTACGATGTCGGCCTTCTTCAAGTGTTGGAATTTCTCTTCATAGGAGACCGGCGTGGCGCCCATCTTCTGCGCCAGCTCTTCGGCTCGAGCCGCGGTCCGGTTCATCACTTTCACGCGGTTGGCGCCGGCTTTCATCAGGTAGTGCGCCGCCAGCTCGCTCATCTTGCCCGCGCCGATCAGCAGCACTTCCCTGCCGGCCAGTTCTCCCAGCACGCTCTTTGACAGCTCCACGGTAGCGTAGGGAACCGATACGGCCGACGATCCAATCGCCGTTTCTGTGCGAGTCCGCTTCGAGACGGTCAATGCTTTCTGCATGACCGCATCCAGAAAGCGGCCGGTCGTGCCGGCTTCTTGCGCCAGGGCCCAGGCTTCCTTTACTTGTCCTGTGATCTCCGGTTCGCCGAGAACCATGGAATCCAGGCTGGAGGTGACGCGGAACATGTGTGTGAGTGCCACATCATCCATCAGGCGGTAAAAATGTGACCACTCGCCGAGTTTGAGCTGATACTCCTGCGTGAGGAATCGCAGCACCGAGTTGGCCGCCGTGGGAACGTCGCTGGCCCAGAGAATGAATTCTGTCCGGTTACAAGTAGCCAGGACG
Organism: Candidatus Korobacteraceae bacterium; assembly: GCA_049798495.1. Taxonomy (GTDB): domain Bacteria; phylum Acidobacteriota; class Terriglobia; order Terriglobales; family Acidobacteriaceae; genus Bog-257. Next base: position 17,052 of record JBARGS010000137.1, read on the forward strand.
ATAACCTCTTCCACGCCTTCGGACCGTACGAGTTGAAGAAGAGTTTCGCTCCGCCTTGCTGGACTGATCCAGAACCGCTCGCGTACGGCCACCGGCGAGGTGCGGAAGTTCAGGCCAATTACTGCTAATGTCGGTTCCACGGGCCCTCTCATACAACGCGGTCTCAACCGTGATAAGGGCACAGGACATGCCAAACGCTGTAGCGCCGACGCCGATGCGTAAGTACTTAAGAAATAAGCCCGCAGGCAGCGAGCGGGGGCAGGTCGCCTGATTCACGGAGAGCGCAGTTTGCGGCATATCACCCGCTCTCCGCGTTTTTTCCCCTCCCTGGCACGCACAAGCGTATGGCGGAGCGCGGTCGCAAGGAGTAAAGTACTCTCGCTACCACGTGTGGCGCGTTTTTGCTTAGTTTGTAATCTTGTCCCGTAAGGGTCGCTGAAGGAGACAGAATCGAATGACCGTCAAGTTATTGCAACGTATTGCTCTGTTCAGCTTTGTAATCGCACTCGCCTTACCTCCCATGGCTGCAGCACAGGCGGCGGCCGACACCTACAAGTCCAAATGCCAAAGCTGTCATGGACCGGGTGGCATGCCCAGCGACGCTATGGCCAAGTCGATGGGTATGAAGCCACTGGGCGGGTCTGATGTTCAGGCCATGTCCGATGCCGATCTGACCGGCGCCATCACCAATGGCAAAGGCAAGATGCCCGGCTTCAAGGCCAAGCTGACCGACGCTCAGATCAAAGAACTGGTCGGCTACATCCGCACCTTAAAGAAGTAACTCCTAGTTGCTCGCTACCATCGACAGCGGCGGCTCCCACCCAGGGGCCGCCTTTGCCTTCCACAACGCGGACCGCGTTTCCACATCCGCCAACGTGGGAGAGCGGCGCTTACATGCAATAGTCCGAGTCCCGCAACGCGGGACGGCTCAGTTCAGCTCAGGACGAAGTCCTGGGAGAGCCGCATAAATATTCCCGAGTCCCGGCAGGGACGGCCAAGGGGAATGTCAAACACAGCCAGCTGTTACGAAACTCCAATTGCGAAGATCGCGGTGGGATGCGAATGACTAAATCTGTGCAACCCCTCTCATCCCAACCGCGCTGCGTAGTCCCCTCCCGCGGAGTTATACTCGCTAGCTGTCGGTACGAACGCTGTACCTCATGATGGCATTCATGGAGGCACCATGAAGGACGATCCCACCCCGAGGCCGGACCAGACTTCGGGGGTCACGCGCCGCGATTTCATGAAGATTTCCGGCATTGGCGTTGTCGTGCCGCTGGTGCTAGGCCCAACCGTGGTTCAGGCCGCCGGAGAAGAAGTCGCGGTTTACGGCCCAGGAAAGGTTTCCATCTCGTTGATGGTGAATGGCAAGAAGCTGACTGCCCAGCTTGAGCCGCGCGTGACCCTGCTCGACGCCCTGCGCGACAACTTCGACCTCACCGGCGCCAAGCGCGTTTGCGATCGTGGCGTCTGCGGGGCCTGCACCGTCTTGATGGACGGAAAGCCCGTATACGCCTGTTCCCTGCTGGCGATCGACGCTCAGGGGAAAGACATCACCACCATCGAAGGTCTTGCGCAGGGCGACGCGCTGACTCCCGTAATGCAAGCCTTCGTCGATCACGACGCGCAACAGTGCGGCTTCTGCACCCCGGGCTTTGTCGTCGCTACCACGCACTTCCTTCAGCACCATCCCAATCCCACCCCCGACGACATCCGGCGCGACTTGAGCGGCAATTTCTGCCGCTGCGGCACCTACAACGGAATTCGCGCTGTCGCCCTCGCCAAAGCAGCGCAGGAGGAGGCGTCATGAGCCAGTATCAGTGGCCCGATCCCGCAACGCGTCCGCTGCTGGGCAAGAAAATCTCGCGTGTCGATGGTCCGGTGAAATCCTCCGGCCGCGCGAAATATACCTACGACTACAACCCCGACGGCCTGCTGGCGGGAAATATCCTGCGCTGTCCCTATGCTAACGCGCGCATCACCAGCATCGACACCAGCGCCGCCGAAAAAATGCCCGGCGTGAAAGCCGTCCAGATCATCCAGAAGCCGGGCACGGAAATCTTCTGGGCGGGCGATGAGATCGTCGGTGTTGCTGCCGTCGATGAAGGCACGGCGGAAGATGCTCTCCGCGCCATCAAAGTGAAGTACGAAGTATTGCCGCACTTCGTCTCCGATGCCGAGCCGCCAAAAAATATCGCAGCTTCGGCAGGTCCCATCAGCCAGGACGATTTCGAAGACATGGAAGACAACCAGGTTCCCGACGAACAGGTGGTTGCCTCCATCAAGAAGAACGGCATCAGCTGGCATCCCGATGCAAAATATCTGAAGGACGCGCAGGAGTCGGGGGTCGCCGCCGAGGTCGTGGCAGCGCTGCGCACCGCGAAATACGCGGCTCCGACCGCTTCGCATTCGCCGTACAAGCAGACCGCCGCGCAAACTCAGGGCGATCCCGACAAAGCTTTCGCTTCGGCCGCTGCGGTCGCGGAAGGTGTCTACGGCGCTTCCTGTATCACGCATTGCTGCCTCGAAACTCACGGGATGGCCGCCGAATGGCCCGATGACAAGAACATCCTGGTACACATCTCCACGCAAAATCTTTCCGGCATCGCTCCGCAAATTGCCGAGCCACTAGGCGTTCCCGCGGGCAACATTCAGGTGATGCAGCAGTACATCGGCGGAGGCTTTGGCAGCAAGTTCAGTCCCGATCGCTGGGGCATCGCGGCCACGCAACTTTCCAGGACCGCTGGGGGCAAGCCGGTGAAGATCATGCTCGACCGCGCCGCCGAGCAGGAAGTCGCCGGCATGAGGCCGTCCGGCTTTGCTCGCGTGAAGATTGCCGCCGACAAAGACGGCAAGCTCGTCGCCTGGGAATCGCGCTCCTGGGGGACCGGCGGAATTGGCGGCGGCGGCACGCCTCCGCTGCCGTACATCTTCGAAGTTCCTAATCAGCGGAAGCAGAACATTGCTATCGCCACCAACCAGGGAAGCGCCCGCGCCTGGCGCGCGCCGAATCATCCGCAGGCTGCGGCCATCACCATGTGTGCGATTGAAGATCTCGCGGCCAAGATGAACATCGATCCCGTCGACTTCCTCACCCGCAACCTCGACATCGCCGGCCCGCGCGCCAAGATGTATCGCGACGAGTTGCCGATCGCCGCCGAGATGATGGAGTGGAAGAAGAACTGGCATCCTCGCGGCGATAAGACGCCCGGCAACATCAAACGCGGGCTGGGACTCTCCGTACACGCCTGGGGCGGCCGTGGTCATAACAGCGATTGCGACCTCACCATTCATCCCGATGGCTCGGTCGAGATCAAGATGGCGACGCAGGATCTTGGCACCGGCGCGCGCACCATCATCATCATCGTCGCCGCCGACGCGCTCGGCATTCCCATGGACAACGTGAAGCTGCTGATCGGCGACAGCCGCTATCCCGTCTCCGGCGCGAGCGGCGGCAGCACGACTTCGGGCGGCGTCACGTCATCGACGCGCCGCGCTGCTGTCGATGCGCGCGATCAGCTCTTCGCCAAAGTTGCTCCCGCATTGAATGCCAAGCCTGAGGAACTGGAAGCGGTGAACGCGACCGTGCGGGTGAAGTCCGATCCCAGCCGCAGCCTGTCGTGGAAAGACGCCTGCGCGAAGATCGGCGCGATGCCGATGACCGTGCGCGGCAAGAATCCCGACAAATCCAAACCTCCCGACCTCACCAACAGCGGCGTCGGTGGCGTGCAAATGGCTGACGTCTCCGTTGACACCGAAACCGGAATCGTGAGCGTCAACCGAATGGTCGCGGTGCAGGATTGCGGCCTGGTCGTGGATGTGAAGACGGCTGCGAGCCAGGTCATGGGCGCGCTCATCATGGGCATCAGTTACGCGCTCTATGAAGAGAAGATTCTCGATCCCGTCACTGGCCGGATGTTGAATCCGAATATGGAGTTCTATCGCCTGGCCGGCATCTCCGACATCGGCGAACTCAAGGTTCACATGATGACCGGCAAGGGTTACGACGAACGCGGCGTCATCGGATTGGCCGAGCCACCGGTGGTCTCACCGGGAGCCGCGATCTCGAACGCAGTGGCGAATGCCATCGGCGTGCGCGTGCCGTTCCTGCCTCTCACGCCGGCGCGCGTGCTGGAGGCGCTGGAGCAAGGAGGAACCAATGCGGCCGTTTGAATATGTCAGCGCCACCAGCAAAGAACAGGTCGCGACGCTGCTCGGCTCGCAGGCTGCGATCCTCGCCGGCGGTACCGACCTGCTGGAGCTGATGAAGGACGACGCCGTGACTCCGGCGCGGCTGGTCAATATCAAGCAGATCGACTCGCTGCGCGGCATCAGCTATCAACCCGGCAACGGCTTGCGCATCGGCGCGCTCACCACCATTGCCGATCTCGCCAATGCCCAACAAGAGCTCGCCGCTTATCCGGCGCTGCTCGAAGCCGCGAACGAAGCTGCCAGTCCGCAGATTCGCAATCTCGCAACCGTCGGCGGCAACATGTGCCAGCGCCCGCGTTGCTGGTATTTCCGCAACGGCATGGGCTTGTTCCCGAAGGCGCCGGACGGAAAGTCCATGGTGCTGGAAGGCGATAACCGGTATGCCGCAATCCTTGGTAACAACGGTCCAGCGTACTTCGTCAGCCCATCGACACTCGCTCCCGTGCTGATCGCTTACGGCGCGAAGATTCGTCTCTATTCCGCGAAAAACCCGGGCAGCGGAGTTCGGGAAATTCCGCTGGAGAAGTTCTTCGTCATTCCGCAATCGGAGAACGAACTGGAGCACGACCTCAAGCCCGGCGAAATGGTGACGGAGTTAATCGTGCCGCCGCCGGCGCAAACGCTGAAGGCCTGCATCTACGAGGTCCGGCAGAAGGCCGCATTCGACTGGCCGCTGGCGATGGCTACGGTTGCGCTTGAGATGGACGGCGATACGGTGAAGAGTGCGCGAATTGTTCTCGGCCAGGTCGCTCCCGTTCCGTGGCTCTCGCCGGAGGCGGCACAAGCTTTGGCCGGCAAGAGCGTCACGCCCGACACCGCGATGGCAGCAGCGAATGCGGCGCTCGCTGGCGCGAAGCCGCTAAGTCAAAACAAGTACAAGATCACGCTTGCCAAGGTCGCGGTGAAGCGCGCGATCCTCAAGGCGCACAGCGGAGGTGCCGCATGACCCTCATTCTCGACGCCGAGCGCTTCGATACCCAGCGCGACAATCTCTGTCCCGCTCTTCGCTGGAAGGGACAATTCATCGAGGCGGAACACGATCCGACAGTGCCGCCAACCAACGACGGCCTCTACTGGTGCATGCACACCCAAACCTGCATCGGCCCCGACGGCGAACTGGCCGAACCCGGCAACTGCGCGTCGAAGTTTCGCAGATGTCACGGAACGGGAAAGTGTGAATGACGGTCGTCGATCTTAACAAGAAATCGTTTTCACCACGGAGGTCACGGAGATCACGGAGTTTTTCTTTTATTACTTCTATTACTTCTCTTCCTCCGTGTTCTCCGTGGTGAATTCTTCCGCCTTTACCCCGCGCGACGCTTGTAAATCACCACCGTACCATTCCGAAAAACTTCGTCCGCGTCCTGCAAAATGACCCGCCACTTCCACGGATTTCGTTCGATCGCCTCTCTCAGGTTTCCGTCGGCGAAGATGTACTGAATTCCCGTGTCCCAGAATTCTCCCGCCCGCTTCGGGTCATCCCAGTCCTGCGGCCGGTTAAACAGCTGCTTGTACCACTCGGTGCGCGCAGCGAGGTCGACGGTCATAGCCCAGTGTCCCCACACCACCGTGTTGCCACTCAAGGCGGGAATCATCCGGCTGGTTGCAATCGTTGCCATCACAATCCGGTCGGGTTGGTTTTGCTGTTTTAGAAATTTCAAACCCGCGGTTAGCTCGTCACTCAGGTAATAAACCCCATCGGCGTTATTCTTTACGTCCCGCTGGATGCTGATAAGCACGAAGATTGGCGTAATCGCCAGCAGGGGAATTAATACGATAACGGCGCCGGCCAACGATAGCCTGCGAACCGCCGGCCTGGAAATCTTGGCCAGCATCAGATCGAAGGAAATTGCCGCCAGGATGCACAGGGGAATGTGCGCGCCGAAGATAAGCTTTCGCTGGAACCAGAACGGCAGATAAGCCAACGCTACGGACAGCAGGAACCAGAGGACGAGTTGCCAGTATTCTTTCATCCAACGGCCGCGACCGACCGCGAAGCCAGCAGCCCAGATCAGCAGGGGAATGCCAAACCCGAGCAGATACGCCGCGAGGTTGGGACTGCTCATCGTGCCCTGCGCGCTGTGCTCGGCAACCACCGGTTGAAACACCGACAACAAAACCACGTACAGCAGGAACGGCGACAACACCGCTCCAAAGCGAAACAGGTATCCCAGCCAATCCGCCTTCCGCCGCAGCATGACGAGGATTACCGCAAACGCAAGCAGCAACGGCTGGGAATAGGGATGGATGAGGGCGAGAACTCCCGCCGAGAGTCCCGCGAACCAGAGATCGCGCTTGCGCGACTCCCGCGTTCCCCGGTCCAGAAAATAAATGGCCAGCAGCATTAGCAGAAGGGAATACGGAAACAACGGATTCCACAGCAGAGACCAGTAGGTACTCAATTCCGGCATCGTGAGATCCGCCGGGATGGTGAACACCTGGTCAGGCGAAGCGAAAAAACCGAAGAAGCCGCCTATACCCGAGGAAATGCCCAGCAAAATCGTGGCGGCCAGCGACTGAAACTCGTTCAGACGAAGAAAATCGGAATAGCGGTAAAAGACCATCAAGAACAGAACCACGCCGATTTCCTTCATCACCAGGTGAACCACGCCAATGTTGCCGCCCGCCAATCGGCTGAGCCATCCGCAGATCAGAAAAAAGGGATGGAACAGAAACGCCGATTGCGGTACTGCCGTGTACTTTACTTTGAACAGCAGCGCCCCATGCGCCGCCTGCTGCGACCATGCCATATAGCCGAAGGAATCCTCGGGATACGGCGGCAGAATCCAGGTGTAGCGATAGCCGGGCGGCGTAGAAGCAAAATTCCAAAGGTAGGGAAGCGACGTCGCCATGACCATCAAGATCGTCCATCCCCAGCGGAAAAGACGAAGCGCGCGCCGCGTTATCCCGAAAGCTGATTGCCGATTGCTTGGTTGGCTGGCGGAAACGTCGTCCACTGCGGACAAACCTTGAGGCGCTGGTGAAATGTTTTCCGCACTCGACATTATCAGTTCACAGTAGTTGGAGTTCTCGAGTGCGAGGTTACCGCACGGCAAGGAATCTCATTGTAGCCAAAGCGATGAGGCTTTGGGTCGGCTGCGTTCCAAATCGGCGGCATCCGGTTGAGAGCTGCTAGCGCGTGTACTCTCGAATCATCTCCGCTGCGCCGGGATACTGCGCCATTAGCTGCTCACGATCTGCGGTTTCGTAGTCGGTATAATCGAAGCCGGGAGACATGGTGGTGCCCATCAGCGCCCACTTGCCGCCCGGCGCGAGCCTGGATCCCTGCCATACCTGCCCTCGCACTACCACCTGCGGCTGCTGGCCCTCGACGATGTCCGGGCCCAGCGTGATGGTCCGCGAAGAGCCGTCGTGCAGTAGTTGCAGCATCACCACCGGGTCACCGAGATAGAAGTGGAAGACCTCCGTGCCCGGCAGCCGATGCAGCGCCGAGAAGGTCTCCGGCGTAATCATGTAGTAGATGGCGGTGCCGATGGAGCGCGATCCGCGAAAGCCGTCGGGCAGGTACTCGGCGGAGACGTTCCAGCGCGAGCGGTAGGTTTCGCGGAAGAAACCGCCCTCAATCGACAGCGGCGCCAGTTGCAGGAGTTGCTTCACTTCTTCGGCGGTCATAGCGGATACAGCGTATCACTCCGCCGCGCTCCGTTCCTCGCCGGCTGTTTTACGAGGTACTGATTCCCGACAGGTAGTCCATCAGACTCATGCCGCTGATGCTGGCCGCAGCCTGCACCGTGGCATTGCGTGCTTCTTCGGCATTGGTCAGACTGGTGGCGGCGGTGTTCATATCGACGCCGATGGTGATGTTCTGCTGCTGGCTAAGCTGCAGCTTCTCGCTGTTCAGAAAATCCTGCGAGGAGAGAATCTGGTCAACCGTACTGCCGTAGAAGGTCCGCGCCGAAGTTAACTGGTTATAGGCGGCGCTGACTTCGTTGTTGGCATCGGCGATATCCTGCGTCGTACTGGTGGGAGATTCCAGAGCGGTAGCCAGATCGTTGAGCGCTACAAAGACGTTCGCGCCGGCGGCGGAGAAGAGTTGACTGCCCGGCTGATTCACCACCAGCATCTGTCCGTCTTCCACCTGCACTTGATTGGTGTCGTCGTTTCCCTGGTAGGCAACGCCGCCGGGGGCAGTATTGTCCAGCACATAGGGAGGCTGGGTACTCTCCGTACCGCCGAAAACGTAGCTTCCACTGTAGCTGAGATTGGCGATATTGAGGATTTGCTGCGAAATGCCGCGCACTTCCTGGGCTACGGTTACGCGGTCCTGTTGCGACAGAGTTCCGTTAGCGCCTTCCACGCCCAGCGTGACCACGCGCTGCATTGCGGTGACGGCAGAATTCAGCGAAGCGTCGGCGGTCTGTAGCTCCGAGTAGATACTGCCCGAGCTGCGCAGATACTGGTCGCAACCGTTCATCTCGTCGGAGATGTTGACCTCGAGCGCGGCCGCCGCCGGATCGTCGGAAGCGACGTTCACCCTGCGTCCGGTGGTTAGCTGGGTCAGAGCCGTCTGCTCCGCCTGGTCGGAGTTGTTCAGAGCGTTCAGCACAATTTCCGAAAGCTGGGGCGAGATTCTCATCCGCTGGCTCCCATATTGATGGCCACCTGCAGCATCTGGTTTACGGCTGTGATCGCCTGCGCCGCCGCCTGGTAGACCCGCTGAAAGAGCAGCAGGTT
>JBARGS010000138.1:0-8648 GCA_049798495.1 Candidatus Korobacteraceae bacterium
CGAACCAGTTCCGTTACCCCCAGGCGGCCGCGTCTCGTGAAACAAGAATCCGGCGGTCTACTTTTACTCCGCCGCATCACGCCGCTCGCGCGGCGTAACGCGGTCTATTTTTGCTCCGGCGCTTACACAAGACTGTGGAGCAAGTCATCGAAACGTTGACCGCGAAGGGCATGAAGATCCCTAAGAAAAGCACCTTGAAGACGGAAATGAGCGAAGCCCGAAAGCTGTTGGGCCAGAAATTCTCAGCCAAGTCCAACTTGAAGCGGTGAGTAGCGTACTTCGCTGACTCGTTAAGCAACATTCAGCTGTTTGAAAGGCCGAGGAACTCACTATGGCTGTTGGAAAAGGACCCGGAACTTTCCTGTCGCAGAGTGGCGCAGGCTGGATGATCCGCAAGGGATTGAATACAAGCATCGGCCTCGGTCGTGGCCGCAGCCGGGCACGGTTCTTGCCACCCGAACTGCGTTCCGATCCCGTTCAAAATCCGCGCAGTCATGGGCGCAACGAACCTTGCCCTTGTGGCAGCGGCAAGAAATTCAAGAAGTGCTGCGGCCTAATTCTCTGACACCAAAGAAAACTCTTTGCCTGCTGCTCACCGGTAAGCTATAATAATTCCAGCTAACTGGTGAGTTCAGTCCGGACGCTGAAAGGAGAACGGCTATATGAGCGAGAAAGACATCATCCGTCGCGCCTTAAGTGATCTGGGGCGGATGGGGGGCAAAGCCAGCGCCAAAAAGCTGACCCCGCAGCAGCGCACGGAACGCGCCCGCAAGGCGGGCCTAGCGCGGCAGGCGAAAGCCAGAAAAGCAGCGAAGAAGGGAGGCGCAAAATGAGCCGACGCAGAGGCACAGGCAGCATCTTCCGCAAACCCGGTTGCGCGACATGGGTCATTCAATTCTATAAAGATGGAAGACGTATCCGAGAGGCGACTGGATTAACCGACCGAGCAGCGGCGCAACGGCGGCTTACAACGCGGCTGTATCAGGTCGATAAGAATGAATTCGCCGCGCGGGAGCGGAAGCCGGTTCGGATCGAGGAATTGTTCGCCGCGTTGCAGGAGCACAATCTCAGCAACCGAAAAGGCCGTCCGCGCGAGTTGTGGGGGCGGTGGGGGCATCTAGGCCCGGCGTTCGGCGCGATGCTCGCTGTAAACCTCACGACCGACGACGTACGCCACTACATCCGGCAGCGCCAGCAGGAGGGCGCATCGAACGCGAGTATCAACCGCGAGTTGGCGGCCCTTAAACGGATGCTCAACTTCGGCCGTCAGAGCACTCCACCCAAGGTTCGAGCCGTTCCCTACATTCCGATGCTGAAGGAAAATAACGTCCGCACCGGGTTCGTGGAGGACGAGGCGTTCTCGCGGCTCGCGGCGGAGGCGTCGGAGCTGTGGCTACGAACGTTCTTGGAACTGGCCTACAGCTACGGCTGGCGGCGGGCGGAGCTGCTTGGCCTGCGAATGCGACAGGTGGATCTGCGCGCACGCACGATCCGTCTGGATGTGGGCTCGACCAAGAACGGCGAAGGCCGGGAAGTGGCAATGACCGCGAAAGTCACGGAACTCTTGCGAGAAGCCACGGCAGGGAAGTCGGCGGAGGACTTCGTGCTCACGCGCGGGGACCGCAAGCCGGTAAAAGACTTCCGGAAGTCGTGGGCGAATCTTAACGTCCGCGCTGGCCTGGGTTCCTTTGTCTGCCTCGCGTGTGACCAATCGTCGTCGGAAGGCGGTGAGTGCCCGGAGTGCGGGTCCCGAAGGGTGAAGTACCGCGGCCTTATTGTCCACGACCTGCGTCGCTCGGCAGCGAAGGCTCTACGCGCTGCGGGCGTTCCCGAAAGCGTGGTGATGGCAATCGGCGGCTGGAAAACTCCGGCTATGTTTCGCCGGTACGCGATCGTCAGCGCGGCAGACCAGCGAGCCGCGGTAGAGAAGCTAGAACATGCGCGGGCTGAGAACAGCCCCTATTTCGGCCCCTATTCGACCAAAACCGCTCCGTCGTCCGCGCCCGCGAGCGACGTGAAGGTGCAGTGAAGTGAATGGAACGGCTAGAGTTAAGTGCTGGTGCCGGGAGGGGGGGTCGAACCCCCATGACCCGAAGGTCGGCGGATTTTGAGTCCGCTGCGTCTGCCAGTTCCGCCATCCCGGCCTAATCGGAAGGTTATGATACAGCTTAGTTTAGCAGCTTCGCGTTTGCAACCCGAGTCTGCACTTGGATTGATTTCGTGACTGATTCGTGACTAATCGCCGCGATTTCGACCGCAACGGCCTGTCTTTGCTTGCGGTCTGCCTCCAACATGCGAACCGCATCCACAATGTCGGTTTCAGTGATAATCGCGTACCTGTCGAACACGCTCCGAGTCCGCCATCCGCCAATCTGCATGATGACGTTCTCTGCTACACCTGCCCGCCTGAGGTTGCGTGCAGCCGTTCGCCGCAGATCGTGGAACAGCAGACCTGGAGAGCCGGCGGCCTTGCAGACTCTCGCCCAAGTGTCGCGGAAGTCTCGCACAGGCTTACCATCCTCGCGGGTAATCACGAAATCATCGGCGGATTTGCCGTGAACAGACGCGGTCAGCAGTCCGCAGAGATTAGATTCCCTCTCAAACGTGACGACCCGGCCCTGTCCGTTCTTTGTCGTGCCCGGATCTAGCCGGATCGTGTGCGCTCCGATGTCAACCTGACGGACGCGCAGCCCCTTGACTTCGCTTATCCGCCAGCCATAGGTACAGCCCACCTCGTACAGCGTCCGCAGCCACATCCCTACGGACGCGCATTGAGCGGCGAGCGCGTCGCGCTGTGCGTCCGTAAGAAATCCGGTGCGGGCGTTGTTTTCCATGAGCCTTGGAAAGGCCGGAGTACGGAGCACTTTCGGCGGAGTAGCTTGTTGGGCGAGACGGAACATCCGCTTGAGTGCTGCTAGCTCCCGGTTGATTGTCGCGTTTGCTGCCCTTTCATGCTGGCGGGCATCGACGTACCGTGCGATCATTCCGCTCGATACGTCAACGGCTCGCATCGAAGAAAAGAACGGCTTGAGATGCAGCTTCCATCGTGCCTTCGCGTCGTCCAGTGACTTTCGATTATTAATTCGGTATTCGCGGAGAAAATCGTCTGCCAATTCGTCAATGCGGACGCGCTCAACGTGAAGGCCGGGGAACGTGCAAGTGACAAGTTCCGCAACGCGCTGTTTCAGCATCCGCTCTGCTTTCCGCTTGTTGTCTGTGTGAGTGGACTCCCGGAAGTCCTTGCCGTTCCGTGAATACTTAATCCACCAAACGGAGCTATCCGGGCGTTGATAAACACAGCCGGTTCCTTTCGGCCTACTCATTTCGCTCCGCCTTTCTTTTTTGTTGTGCGCCGTTTCGCTTCTCTGGCAGCAACGGCTTTCTGGGCGATTTGTGAACGCTCGGCCGGGCTGAGACTAGCGGCTCTTGCCTTACCGGCTTTGCGGGCGATTTCGGTGCGTTCGGCTTTGGAAAGAGCCGCAGCCCTAGCTGTTCCCCCCATGCTTTGCAGCTCGGCCGCGGTGAGTGGTTTCTTTTTCGGCATTGCACTGAATACCCCTTTCCCGCTTATCTTGCTTGCTAGAAGGGAAGATGTCAATAATCAAATGCTTCCGATGCGTTTGTGCCGATCGGCCCAGCCGTCGAGATCTCTGACATCGAACAGAAACGGGGAACTGTCGTCGGCCTGGACTACTGGCAACCGGCCATCCGCAACTAAGGTGCGCAGCTTCCATGCACTCAGGGACAAGTAGGCGGCCGCTTCTCGCGTGCGCAACAACCGCCTTCCCCGGCCGCCTGACGTGAGCGACGATTCGACGTGTTTAGAGTGCGTAAAATCAGTCACGATGCAGTCACGCCCCTTTGTAACGTATTACCCTTCGGCGACTTACGTGGACGCAGCGGACTATCAATCCGCTGCGATTCTTGTTGTTCCCGTCGACCCTGCTACTCCCAGTACGAGAAAAACGAATTAAGCGCGGCTTTTCTCGTTTATCTCGTATTCCAAACTGCTGTTCCGCACCGTAACGGCCTTCCAAACTTCTGCCGCTCTCCCTCCTGTTGGGAGCCTTTCAGCGCGAGCTAACCCATGGGACTGGAGCACGGCCAGTGCTCTCCCAATTTCTGCGCTCGACTTGTTCCGCTTGAAATGGTTCGTAAGTTCATTCCGGGTCACTCCCTCGCGGCTGCCGTGCAACAGGTTGAGAATTTCGTCGGCAGTCGGGTCGCCTAGGCTATCGCCGAAGATGAAGCGCGCCGAATCCTCGCAATAACGCCACGCCTCGCGTGCCGCGCGTAGGTGAGCTGGCTTTATTTCCGCGGATTGGTCCAGCAAGGCGTACAGCATGGCTAGGCGCACGGTTTGCGCCTCTGCTCGGGCAGTAGTCGCGCCTAAGAGACCCGGGTGCCCCTCGCTAAGCGTGGGATAAACCAGCGACCACTCCAAGCGGGTCTCCTGAGCAAATTCAACCCTCTGGACGTTGCGAGCAAGCTCGATAGCCTGCCTCGTTCTGCCTGCTAGATCCACCAAGGCTCCCTCATCGACTGCACCCCCAAACGGCAGGCATTTTGACCGAGCCGCGCAGATCCAAAGGAAGCGATTAGCGAACCCGTTCGCCATATCGGTATTGGTAAGCTGTCGTTTGAGCTCCGCAACCGTGATGTGTGCGAGAACTGAAATGTGCGGCTCCATGCAGGTGGCCCTTGCATTCTTGGCAAGCACACGCAGTGGTCCCCCGTCCCATGCTTGACGGATGATCGCTGACAGCGTGTTGCCATCCCTTCCTGCTGCCTGGAGAGCCTGGGACAGTTCGCCCTCCACCACCATCAGGCGCTTGTCGTCTACCCCGGCATCGGTCATCTGGAGTTCATGGCCTACCACCCGCTTACCTTCGCGTTGCGGAGCCATTTCGGTTATTGGATCTCTAACGGCGTGAATTAACCCTTCGCCTGATGAGAGACCCCCGGCAATACGCTGCTTGCGCCAGTCCTCATCCACCAATTCAACAAAACGGCGCACTTCTCCCCAGGATGTTCCCTTGCGAGCCTTTGCTGACTCGCCGACGATCACCGAAAACAGGTTTGTGTAATGTCGGTCTCCGCCGACCTGGTAGTAGGGCACTCTGCCAATGATCGACCCCGTGGTTACGAGAAAAGAGAAAAGTAGCGCAGCAGCATCGGCTTCGGTCTCAGGCCCTACCAAGTGGACAAATTCTCCCGCCAAGCCGTGAAAAGCATCCAGTCCTAATTCGTCGGGCCAGTTCATTCCGACGAAATCACTCTTGCATTCATCGGGTTGTAGCGACTCGTTCACTGGCGATTCGCCGGGTTTGTAGCGTGCCACACTCTCAGCAATGCGCCGCACCTCGGCTTCGGGCAACGGTGGATCGTGCTGCTGGTTTTCTGCCAGCAGCGCGGCTTCGATGGCTACCTGAGACATTCCGCGCCCGCGCATGGTTCCGGCAAGAGAGGTGAGCGCATTATTTCGGTTGCCCGGCAACCATTTTGTTGCGTGGTCCGGACAGGATTCCGCGGGGACGCCGCCATTGTGCACTGGCCTCAAACGCTTCAGTACCCAGCTCGGCATTCCGGCGGGACGGAGAAGGGCTTCCCGACCTCCGATCCCGTCCCACTGGTAAGGATTGCCGCTCGGATGAATGGAGGGAGCCAGTATGATGTATCCACCGTCACCCTTCAGGTCGATTCCCCGCGCTAATACCTTGGGCACGGTCATTCCCGGATGCCGGAAGATGATGTGCCTCCCGCCGCCGCCCGTAATCTGTTCCGCCGTATCCGGCAGTCGGCCATGCTTCGACTCTAGCTCGTCCAGGGACTGATCGCCGCGGTTGCGCGGGTCAATATCCACCGCCAGCAGACCGGATGCCGCGCCGGTAGGCATCGCGATGTTTGCATCCGGCCATTTCTGCCACCATGCCGCGATCCAAGCCGGATCCGTGGTGGCGTCTTTGAATCCGTGCGCCGTCAGCGGCTCTTTCGCGCGTGGTTTGCAGGGAAATACGGGTAAACCCTGTTTTGCGTACCATTCAGCCGCAGTGGCCAACTCGGATGACCTTGAGGCGCTCACAGTGTCTCCTTTTCGGCCTTCGCACGGGTCAGCTTTCCCGCGTGCTGGCTTGGGACTGCGGGCACGCGATGTCGGTCCAGGTACTCGCGCAAGCTGCGCTCGGAAACAAAAACCGCTCTACCGATCTTGAAAAAATCGAGACTACGTTCTCGACGTGCCTGCCGGAGCCTGTGCTCGGGAATCCCGTACAGTGTCTTAGCCTCTCCAAGGGTCAGTGCCCGGTCCCCTTGGCTTACGGTCTTATGGTCATCAACCATGGACAAACGCCCCGCATCGACTGCTCCGTGCCGACTGATGTTGATTGTTCTGCGGCAGTGAGCTACTACCCTTGAATGCGTGACACGAGAAGTCACAACCGTGCCCGCCGATGGCACAAAATAAAATCCATGATGTGTAGGATGGAGTATCCGCTTTGAGTTGTTCCGCTAGGCTAACGAGGCATTCCAAGGAGTGGAGGCGTCTCGGTATACTAGCTCAGCACCAGTTGCGATGTTTGTCTGGAGGTGATCCGCGATCGCATTGTCTTGTTGTCGAATTGATCTTATCGCACGATTGATGGCTTTGGTAACACTCGTGCGAGCCTTTTCCACGTCATCTGAAAACCTCCTCCTCCGTCCCCCGCGCCCGGTATCGACCTTGACATGCTCTCGAATCAACTCTAGCCGTTCCAGCAATTCCTCATATTTCCGTTGATTTCCGCGCTGTTTCGCATCTGCCATTTCATCTGCTAGCCGCTCAGCCTCTGCCTTGTACTGTTGCATGGCCTTGGCATCCGAGCGTTCTTGATAGAGGCGCCCATCTGATACCTCCATTTCCCGCACCGCCACCACTACACCGGCATCCGGGTTCGCGTCCGCCCCCCTTTGCACCGCAAGGGCGCTCATCGGCCTGCCTGGGTTCTGCAAGAGGCGGGCAATGTATTCAAGGCCAAGCTGATGGGGGACCAAGCAGCTTTTGCCTTCGTAAGAGATTGACCACACTTCGCCCTGCCGGACAAAAGCATTCGCATCGGAAGTTGTTCGTCCTCCCTCGGTGTCGGGCAGGTTCGGCTGTGGTGTCTCCTGAGTGACGATGTTGCCAGCGGTTCGAGTATCGTCAGAGGCTTTCTGTAACACCGAAACGCCGGTCTTGCCAGCTTCGATAATGCCTTCCCACCACTCGTCTTCGATCTGGTGCTCGACCTTCCTCCAGATCCAAAACTCTGTTTCCTTCACCCACTTGAGCGTATCGGAACGAGACAAGGGCTCGGTATCATTCTCCGAGCATGAATTCGAGGATTCACTGAGATGCATGGGTTGAAGATTCATGTGTTGTGACAGTCCACGTTTCCGTTTCGACCACGACGGGAGCCGAAACTCCACCGGGCATCCATCGTCAAACCACCCCCTTCCTGTGCAGATCCGCTCAATTGTGCGCAGCACTCGACTGTCATCTCTCGGCACAGACTTTTCATCGAACGTCTCATCCACGCCTAGGAAGTTGCTGACCTGCGTGAATATCTGTACCTGGGTCCAGGCTAGTGGTGACCGATCCACTAGGCGCGCGCGGTGCATTGTCGCTACCTTCAGCAGGGTTGGAAAGTACTCGTGAATTATCGCCGCGATCTCCTTCTCGGCGTCCTTAAAGAAAGCGAGCAACAATTGCCCTTTCCCGTCGGGTGTAGCATTCATAACCGCAGGACCTGTTTTCCCTTCGAGATGTTCCCAGCGGGAAAGCAGTTGTTGTTCAAACCGAAGCCGGAATGCGATTACTGCTGCCTCGAAATCACTAAGTTGCTCGTTGGCAATCATGGTTATACTCTCGGAACATTCTCGCTGGGTGAAAGACGGGTCGGGTAGGCTTCCTTTCTGGAGAGCATTGTAACGGGGTCAACCCGGCGGATTCCGGTGTATTAGAGCCCCCTTGCATAAAAGCGAAACAAAGGCGAAAATGAGAGTTGGGCAAGTCGCTGAAATGATCGGTGCGGATAGGCAGCCGAAGCAGTGACAGCGGTTGCTGTTCGGCGGAGTGGTAGAAATGGTCTTGAGCAAGAAACGAAATAGAATACATGCGAAGCTCGCCTCCACAGCTCTGACGTTGCAGGAAACGAGTACTCCGAATATTGCGAACTCCGCTAGCCATGGGGACGAGCTGCCGGAAAAACTAACGAAGGTCAGCGACGGCCTGACCCATGCTCAAGAAGCATTTGCGACCACAGACATCGATCTGATTGCGACCATGCGCCTACAGGCCACGTTAGCTGCCGGCGGTAAACTTGAGAAGGACAACCTCGCCAACCGCTATTCTTTCGCTGCAGTCCATTCTCTTGGAGCCCGCGACGGTCTCGAGGCGCTCTTAGCGGTGCAGATGGTGGGTGTTCACAGCCTTGCAATGAGGTTTCTGGCAACCGCCGCACTGGAAGATCAGACAGACCATGGCATAGAAATGAGTACAAATCTCGCCAATCGGCTGCTGCGGACTTTTACGGCACAGGTGGAAGCCATGAAAAAATATCGCAGCAAAGGGGAACAGCATTGTACCGTCGAACACGTCCACGTCCACAGTGGCGGCCAGGCCGTTGTGGGCC
>JBARGS010000139.1:0-7045 GCA_049798495.1 Candidatus Korobacteraceae bacterium
AGCTGCGTGAATGGGCTGTTGGGGTCGCCCGGGTTAACGACCGTCATAAAACGATAGCTCTGGGCCCACGCTGAAGTCCCGAGCAGGAGGGCGAAGGCCAGGGTAAAGGACAGTTGGATGCGCTTCATGATGATTCTCTCCTCTTGTTGGTTGAGCGGTGGCCGGGGGAGCAGTTTTAAATTCTGGCGTCCAGGATGTTTTTGTTCTGGAGGCGGGTCTTCCGATGCTCGAACAACAGCCGCTTCTGTCTAGGTATGCGATAGTCGGGGGCGGATTCCCTCATGGAAGTAAATAAATTTTTCCTAAATGCAAATTGTGCCTGCTCCAACCGAATAAATCGTCTCCTTAAGACTTAGCGGGTGTATAGTGTGCCGTTCTGAACTCTAAAACAAACTCCGGAGGGCTTATGCGAGGCAAGGGAATTCCTATTGCAATGAGGGCCCTGGCGATCTGTACGGTGACGCTGTTGGTGACGAGCGCATGGGGGGGTACCGAAAGCGTGCCGTATTCATTCAACCCTCGCGGCAGGGACGGGGCTTTCCCCCAGGCTAGCCTGATCGGCGATGCCCACGGTAATTTCTATGGTGCCACCTCCGAGGGCGGCAGCGACAACGTGGGGACCGTATTCGCGTTGACGCCCAACGGAAGCGGAGGCTGGACGGAGAAGGTGCTACATAACTTCGCCAACAACGGCACGGATGGGACTTTTCCCTACGCCGGCCTGATCTTCGACGCCGCCGGTAATCTCTACGGCACCACCAGCGAGGGTGGCGATTACAACGAAGGGACAGTATTCAAGATGATGCCTAACGGCAGCGGGGGCTGGACCGAGAAAAAGCTCCATAACTTCGGCATCAACGGCACAGACGGAATGTATCCCTATGCCGGCCTGATCTTCGATAAGAACGGCATTCTCTACGGCACGACCTACTATGGCGGCGATTCCGGCCTCGGGACGGTGTTCGAGATGACGCCCAATGGCAGCGGAGGATGGACGGAGAAGAAGCTACATAATTTCAACCCCTACAACGGCGACGGGTACGAGCCCTACGCCGGCCTGATCTTCGACGCCGCCGGTAATCTCTACGGCACGACCGGTTACGGCGGCGATTACAACGAAGGGACAGTATTCGAAATGGCGCCGAACGGCAGCGGGGGCTGGACGGAGAAGAAGCTGCATAACTTTAACAACGATGGCACGGACGGGACTCAGCCCTATGCCGGGCTGATATTGGATGGCGGCGGCAATCTCTACGGCACCACCTACACGGGCGGTGATTACGGCGTTGGTACGGTGTTCGAGGTGTCGCCTGATGGGAGCGGAGGCTGGACGGAGAAGAAGCTACATAACTTCGGCCTCTATGGCACGGATGGGACTTCTCCCAACGCCAGCCTGATCTTCGATGCCGCCGGCAATCTTTACGGTACGACTTACTTGGGCGGCATTCACGGATGGGGAACAGTATTCGAGATGATGCCCAAACAAGGCGGTGGCTGGACGGAACTGGTGCTGCACAGCTTCAATTTAGCCGGTACGGCCGCCGCTAATCCTCTGGCCAGCCTGCTCATCGATACCGCCGGCAATCTCTACGGGACGACCCTCAATGGTGGCCTTCACAGCGTGGGTACAGTGTTCGAGATGAAGCCTGGCCAAGCCGGGGGTTGGACGGAGACGCTGCTGTACAGCTTCAACTTCAACGGGACGGACGGGGCCACTCCCGCCTTAGCCGGGCTGATCGGCGATAATGCCAGCAATGGCTACGGCACTACCAGTTTGGGCGGCACCTATGACGGCGGGACGGTAGTCGAGTTCTTGCCCAATGGGGAGGGGGGCTACACCGAGGAGGTGCTGTATAACTTCGGCAAAGGCACGGACGCGAGTAACCCCGAAGCAGGCCTGGTTTTCGATAATGCCGGCAATCTTTACGGCACGACCTTAATCGGCGGCATTCACAACTACGGGACGATATTCGAGTTGTCGCCCAACGGCAGTGGAGGCTGGACGGAGCAGGTGCTGCACAGCTTCAACCACGACGGCAGCGACGGGTTTCATCCCTACGATGCCCTGATCTTCGATGCCGCTGGCAATCTCTACGGCACAACATTCCGGGGCGGCACTCACAACGACGGGACGGTGTTCGAATTGTCACCCAACGGCAGTGGAGGCTGGACGGAGCAGGTGCTGCACAGCTTCAACTTAAACGGCGGCGCGGACGGCGCTTTGCCCTTCGCCGGGTTGATCTTCGATAGCGCCGGCAATCTCTACGGCACAACCTACGAGGGCGGCGTCTACTACACAGGTGGCACGGTGTTCGAGTTGTCGCCCAACGGCAGTGGAGGCTGGACGGAGCAGGTGCTGTACAGTTTTAACGAAAACGGCACGGACGGGACAAACCCCTACGCCGGCCTGATCTTCAATAATACCGACGGCAATCTCAGCGGTACGACCCAGTATGGCGGCGCTTTCGGCGACGGCGCCGTGTTCGAGTTAACGTTCAACGGGTTCGGCTGGCAGGACCAATTGCTGCACAGCTTCGACGGCACTGACGGAGCCTTTCCTCAAGCCGCTCTGAACGGTCCCGGGGCCTTTCCTCAAGCCGCTCTAAACGGTCGCCACTCCTCCTCCGCAGTTCTCTACGGCACAACTTATGCGGGCGGTGTTAACAACCTTGGGACGGTGTTCGAGTTGACGCCCACGCAAGGAGGGAGCTGGATTGAGACGGTGCTACACAACTTCAGCCCCACCGGCGGGGACGGGAGTTATCCCCAGGGCAGCGTGATCGGCGATGACTCTGGCAATCTGTATGGCATGACATCGGCAGGGGGCACTTATAACTCCGGGGCGGCGTGGGAGATCACGCCTTAGGTTCAGATCAGCGAGCGAGAGCGGCGCACATTCTTCCTAAACCAGGAGGCGGGCCCACTCAAGCGTCGGTTGCTTGAGTGGGTCTGTTCGTTGTGCGGACGAAAACCCCCACTCAAGGCCAAAAGAGGGCCTTGAGTGGGGCACCCGCACCCGGGCGCGTACGAACCGCAGATCCCTCCGCTCGGGCTAAAGCCGTCGGTCGGGATGACAAATCAAATGAGCGGCGGAACGCGGCGCTGAAGCGCCGCACTACCCGACCTTCGCTCAACTCGCAGCTCTACCTGCCGACCTTCGTTCATGCCGCGGCTCTAGCTGACCTTCGACCGAGTCTCAGAACCTGAAACTGGAAAACTTGAAACTTGAAACTGGTGTGAGGCTTACTTGCTGGGGCTGACGTTGAGGTCGGTCATGCCGCGTAGGAGGTCGCGCTGGTCGTCGGTGAAGTTGTTGCGGTATTCGTCGGAGTTCAGCAGGTCGTTGCGGGCCGAGGGGGGCATACCGCGTAGTTGCTTGTAGGCGCGCTGCACCTTGCTCTTCTGGTCTTCGGGCAGATTGTGGTAACGCTGGAAAAGATTGCGGGCGTTGGTCTGCTGCTCCGGCGTCATGTGCTCGTAGGTTTCCATGCGGTTGAGGATCTGCGCCTTCTTCTCCGGCGACTGGCTGTTGAAGCTGCGCAGCCGGTTGAGAAGATGATTCTGCTTTTCGGGAGACAGACCGCGGAAGCTAGGATCCTGGCGTAGCTGCTGTTCCTGCTGGTCCGGGGGCAAGGCCATGTATTTGCGCAACCAGTCGCCACGATGCGGGCCCGGTCCCTTGGGCTGAAACGAGTAGTTCTGATTGGAGCTCTGAGAGCTGCCGGAGTTACTGGGGGCCGCGGTATTGGAATTTGTCGGAGGCGGAGCGCTTTGCCGCGGCGGCGGAGAAGGCGGCGGAGCGGCATGACGCTGCCATCCCGAAAACAGCGCCAGTGCGGGCATGCTGGTGCACACCAGTACCAGGGTCAGCGAGATGGACTTGGCAACGGCCACAAAATTTCACTTACTCCGTTGACGATTGCCCGTCAAGGGCATCGAACTCGGAAAATAAATCGGCGTTCTTGTCGAGATATTGCAGGTCGCCGACGGCGGTTCCCGGCGCATTCACGCGGACCACGCCCTCATCCTTAGAAGCCATGGTGTTGGAGTCGTTGGAGAAGCGGCCCACCTCCAGCAGGCCCGCGCTGACGACGATGAGCACCGCGGCCACTGCAGCCAGCACGGGGCGGCGCAACCAGACAAGCCAGCCACGAGCCGGTGCGGCCGATTCTTCACGTAAACGAGCGTGCAGGCGCGAGGCAAAATACGGCGAAGGCTCCGGCGCCTGCCACTCGTCGAGCAAGGCCATTGTGTGCTGGAAGGAAGCCAGCTCCCCGGCGCAGGCCGCGCACGTCCGCAAATGTTCCTGAACCTGAGGCGAGGCCGCTTGCGGCCCGCTCAGCACCGCTTCCATGAATTCGTCGCGTATCTTGTCGCACTTCATAACCGCACCCTTAACTTCCTGCCAGCTAATCTGCTGTCCCTACGGGACTCGGGCTCATTTCCCACTTGACCCAGGACTCCGCTTCGCTCCGTCCTGGGCTAACTGCACTTCCACCCCTTCGGGGTTCTATTTTCGCAGGCCATACTCCACTGCCGAAGACGAGGTTCGTTCTCACACAGAGGCTGAAGCGCTGGGCTAACCTCTGTCGCGCCGACGGCGCTCGTTCTTAACGATCCGTAGTTCATCGCCAAAATTCGATCTGTACCCTCTCGCCACAAGTCAAGCCGTACTCTATTGCTGAATTCAAGTTAACCACTCTCACAAAAATTGCTTCAACGTCTCGCGGAGCGTCTCATACGCTCGAAACAATAATGACTTGGTTGCCGACTCGCTCAGCTTGAGCACGGCGGCAATCTGCTTGTAATCCATGTTCTGATACTTGTGCATCAGAACAGCCATGCGCTGGCGTTCGGGCAGCGCCTCCACTTGCTTGCGAATGGCGGCCAGGCGCTCGCGGCGAAGGATGGTCTGCTCGGCGTTCAGACCGGAGTCCGGCACGTCGACCGTCATGCCGGTGTCGGAGTCGGGCTCGTCGATGTTGACGGTGTTCTCCGGGCGCTCGTGCTTGGTATCGCGCGCATGGTTGACCGCCAGATTGGTCGCAATACGATATAACCAGGTGGTGAACTTGGCGCTCGCCGCATAACTCTGGCGCGAGCGATAGACACGCAGAAAGACCTCCTGCGCCAATTCCTCGGCTACCGCCTGATTGCGGGTCATGCGATACATAAAACTGATCATGGGACGGCGATACTTTTCGACGAGGTAGTCAAACGCAACGTCGTCGCCCGTGGCCACGCGCAGCATGACCTCGGCATCGCTCAGCATCTCGAGAACAACCGGTTCAGCCAATTCGCCCCGTATCGCTGCAGGAGGCGCCGATGACCCCTGAACGGCGCCTCCAACCAGCAAGGTTCGATCTAACGCAATGCTGCCCACATCGGCAGTAACCCTTGACGTGCCAGAAAGTTGTGCCGAAGGCGGCCAGTTTTCCGCGGGCCGGGGACGCGCGCGATCGGCGGGAGCGGCATCGTGTTTTGGATCTCCGCTGGCCATAGGTTAACAGGCTCGGCTTCCTGCCCACCACGTGGCTACTGCATCGCGGCAACTAAATCAGTATTATGCACGAGAGGCGGTAGCGCCGAAACTGTCCCATGAATTCGATGCTTAGACGAACCATCCGAGCCAAGGTATTGTCCACGTTGCTGTTGACCCTGCTGTGCCATGGTTTGCACCTGGCCGCGCAGACGGCGGAGCAGCAGCCGTCGGCGGATCAGACCACCACTGCTAAGAGCGAGGAGCCGCGTCCGGAGAGGCTGAGCCTGAGCGATCAGGTGATCCAGGACATCCTGGAGCCGCTGCGTGCCGGCATGGAAGGCCAGAACCTGCAACAGGTGATGTCGGTTTTCGACAAGCAGACGCCCAACTACTCCAGCCTGCAGGACCAGCTGCGCGCGTTCTTCCAGATGTATAGCCAGGTGCGCTTCCGCTATCAAATCCTGCAGGCGACCGCCGAGAAGGCCCACGGCTCGGCCACCGCCGAGATGGAGATGGATGCGCTGCCGTATGAAGTCACCGTGACTCCCGAGCGGCGCAGCGTGCAGATGCGCTTGCAGCTGAAGCTCATGCCTAAGGGGTGGAGGATCGTGTCGTTTACGCCGGCGGACTTCTTCAATGCGACGGTGCCGCCAGGCGGGCTGGCACGGTGATCGTCAGCGCTTCTTCGTGGTCGGCTTCTTGGTCGTCGGCTTGGGCTTGAGTGTCTGCGCGTACTCGTAGCTAAGGCCGAGGTACTTGCTCAGCTCCTTGGTCTTCTTCAGCATCGGGTCGGGGACGGCGACGAACTCCTGCATCACCGCGCCGTAGGCCTCGAACAGCTTGGTGTTGTACTTCTTCAGGAATTGCTCGCGCTCGCCCTCGGGCAGGCGGATGGCCAGCCTTCCCGGCGGACACAGCAGAGTGAACATGTTTCCGTTGAGCGCGGTGTACGGATTGTTCGCGCCCTTGCGCTCGATCTCGGGATGAGTGGCGATGAGCTTGTCGTAGAGCTCGACCTTCTCGGCAGGGATGGCGGCGGGCTTCTTGGTGGGCATGCGCTCGTCCTCCGGTGTCAGCGACAGTGTGTAGCAGGATACACTGCCGCGCCGCCGGGCAGCGTAGAATCGGTGCCGCCTCGGCAGGGGCGACGTAGGGGCAGTAAGCAGTGGCTAGTGGCTAGTGGCTAGTGGCCGGACTTGAGCTGCTTCAGTGACCACTGACAACTGGCCACTGACGTTCGTGGAGCCCTGTTCATGACGGTGCAGATCAAATGCGAGTGCCCCAAATGCCACGCTGACAAAACCATGCTGGATACCAGCTTCGGCGTTCCGGGATATACCGAACAGCAGGCCCAGACGGCGGGAGGTGAAAGTATCAACACCACGGCCGCAGTGCCGGTGCGCTTGATTCTCTGCCCGCGCTGCCATTATGTGGAGCTGTACCCCGATGTGGGGCTGGGAAAGCTCTGCGGATTGAAGCAGCGAGCTGCCCCACCTTTACAGCATTTTCTTGATGAGAAAAATGGCCATTAGGTGAGGCTAAATAACCCCACCGATACGTGGG
>JBARGS010000140.1:0-3682 GCA_049798495.1 Candidatus Korobacteraceae bacterium
GATCTGTACGCCGCCGTCCAGGTCGCGGTTTCCGCACCCTACAACGCTACCGTGGTCTCCATGAGCTGGGGTGAAGGGGAGTTCAGCGGGGAAAATCAATACGACAGCTACTTCTGCAACATTACCAACGGAAACGGTCAGCCGGTGACGTTTTTCGCTGCCAGTGGCGACGGCGGACACGGCACCATCTATCCTTCCGCTTCGCCATGCGTGATCGCCGCCGGGGGCACGCAGCTGGCCTTGTCCACCACGGAGCCTGGATCCAGTCCTTTCAGCATCGACTATGGACACGAGATGGCATGGAGTGGCAGCGGGGGCGGAGTCAGTTCGCAGGAGGCCCAGCCGTCCTATCAGAATCCAGCTTGCGCAGCATGGTCCACCACCCAGCGTTGCGTTCCTGACATTGCGTCGGTCTCGTTCGAGATTCCGGTGTATGACACCTACAGCGAGAATGGCTGGGTTCCGGTGGAGGGTACGAGCATATCCAGTCCGGACTGGGCCTCGTTCCTAACGCTGGTCAACTCGCTGCGTGTGGCAGCAGGAAAAAGCACGCTCAGCCAGGCGAACTACGATCTGTATCAGGCGTACTACTCGTCAAACTACGGTACCGCCTTCCATGACATTACAACTGGAACCAATGGAAGTTGCGGATCACAGTGCGATGCTGGTACGGGCTACGACTTGGTGACGGGGATTGGCACGTACCAGGCCAATAATTTGTACTCGATTCTGGTCGCCGATCCGAATTAACACTTCACCCTTTGTTTTCGCAGGGCGCGCTCACGTAGCGCGCCTTCTCTGTGTGATCCAACACTGCGCTTCCCTGAATGAGAAACGGAGCTTCCCATGAAGCTCCGTTCCAAAGCAGGGGCGCTGCGTTTCTTACCAGATGCTCAGGGTCGCGGTGTCGACCCACTCGTGATAACCCTCACCGGTAGCGTTAACGTCGAGCTGCCACTGCACACCCAGGTTGTCGCCCCAGCCGAGGTTGCGCGCATTGCGGGTGACGTTGACTGGATAGCTGTGTCCGTCGACCACCAGGGTAACGTAGGTGTACTGGTGCGAATTGGTGTTCGTCGTCTCGTACCACTGGATGTGATGCCAGGTGTTGGGACTGAACTTGGGGCAGGAAATTGAGGTGGGCATCCAGTGGCCGGAAGCTTCGTCCCAGGTATCCCAGACTCCGCGGCCGTAATCGCACTGACTGCCGATCATGTAGTTGTAACCGTGAACGAACTGAAAGGCGTCGAATTCCAGGGCCTGGGCGGCGTGCTGCGAGGCGCTGTCGACGTAGATGTAGAAGTCCCAGAGAAGATTGTGTACGCCATCATTGGCTCCCAGTTTCTGGTACCACAGCGCGTTGTCCCAGATGCCGGAGTTGAAGAACTCCATGCTGGAGCCGTCGCGGGAAGGACTGCCCTGATGCTGCGCCATCCAGTAGGCGCCGTCGCCGTCGCCGCCGGCGCAGGATGGAGCATTGCACCACTGCCAATTGCCCCGGTCCTCGATATGATTGTAGACCACCGCCCAGGAAGGAGGCGACGGGAGTCCATTGCCTCCGCCGCCACCACCACCGCCCGTGGAGACGGTGATTGCCTGATAGACGCTGCCGTAGGCTCCGCTGCTGTCCCAGGCGCGAGTCACGACCTGATGATTGCCGGCGGCTGCGTTGATGGTGGCATTGATCGAGTTGGTCGCACCGCCCGAATAAACGTTGTTTCCATCGACGTAAATGTGCCAGCCGGTGATGTGGTAGGAGCTGGTCGCGTTGGCGGCCACATTAAAAGGAGAGCCAACTTGGGAATTATTGACTGGCGCGGTGACGGTAACGTTGACGGCGGCGACTGCACTCAAACACAGGCTTACAACAACACTTGATAACCACAGCAGGTGCTTCATCAGGGTGGTGTTCCTCCATCGGTTATTTCGGCCGAAACGGAATGGCGCATGAGGCAACCGACCCTCGGAAGCCGTTGGGTGAGTATCTCGTCCATCCCCGCCGCGACATATCGGGCGTTCTCCTTAAAAACCGCCAGATCCTTACAGGGCATCCGGAAAGAAAACGTCTAAGTGTGCAAATTTTGGGAGGATCTTGCGCTTATGTCGCGTTTCGGGCGCGGCCGCGGGGTGCGACCGCCAGCCGCTTCGCGATGGTAAGATTTCAGCTTCATGGTTACTTTCGTGGTGCTGCGCATCGTAGTGGTGGTTTTGCTCGTCGCGGCAAACGCGTTCTTCGTGGCCGCCGAATTCGCCCTGGTGAGCGTTCGCGAGACACGACTGCAACAGATGATCGCGGCGCACCGCATCGGCGCGCGCACAGTACAGAAACTCCATCAGCGGCTGGAGCACGTGCTCAATGCCGTGCAGTTCGGCGTCACCGTGGCCAGCCTGGCGCTCGGCTGGATCGGCGAAGCTTCGCTGGCTCACGTGCTGGAGCCGTTCTTTCGTCCCCTGCCCTACTCGCGGCTCTATGCTCACGGAATCGCCGTCGTGCTGGCGTTTGTGTTGATGACCTACCTCGTCGTCATCCTGGGCGAAGTGGTCCCCAAGTCCATCGCGTTGCAGCGCACCGAGCGGGTTGCGCTGGCCGTCGCCGGGCCGATGGACTTTTTCATGACCGTGGCCGCGCCATTCCTTGCTTTCATGACTGCCTCCACGCGCGTTGTGCTGAAAGCCTTCGGGATGCAACCGGTGCGCGAGGGCGGGGTACATTCGCCTGAGGAGTTGAAGCTGATCGTCTCGGCCAGCCGCAAACTTGGCATGCTGGCGCCGACGCAGGAGGAACTGATCCATCACGCGCTCGAGCTGGAGAACGTCTCGGTGCGCGAAATCATGGTTCCGCGGCGCGACATCTTCTCCGTGCCCGCCAACATCTCGCTGGAGGAAGCCCTGCAGCGAGTCGTCGACGAGCAACATTCGCGGGTTCCGGTTTACGATCCGCAGCGCGGCCCCGAGCACATCATCGGCGTGCTCTACGCCAAAGACCTGATGCGCTGGCTGCGCTACCGGGTCAGCCGCACGGCGTCCGGAAGGCCGGTCACGCGGCCCAGCGGCCTGGAGGTGCGGCACATCCTGCGCGAAGTTCTCGTCGTTCCAGAAACCAAGCCGCTGCCGGATTTGCTGGTGGAATTTAAGGCTCGCAAGCGTCATCTCGCGGTAGTGGTGGATGAATTCGGGTCAACCGCCGGCCTGGTGACGGTGGAAGATGTGCTGGAGCAACTAGTAGGCGAAATCGAAGACGAGTTCGATATCAGCGAGCAGCCGTTGGCCCTGGGGGCGGCTTCGATGATCGTCGACGGGGCAGTCAACATTCGCGATCTGGAATCGCAATACCACATCCCGCTGCCGCGCGACGAGGGCTTCGAAACGCTCGCCGGATTTGTGCTGTCCCATTTGCAGAAGATCCCGCAGGTGGGCGACAGCTTCGCCTATGACGGACGCCGCTACACCGTCGCCAGCATGGACGGCCTGCGAGTAGAGAGTGTGAAGGTCGACCTCGCGCCTCCGCAGCAGCAGGCGCAATCCGCACCGGCAACTCCGGTGGCGCGCTGATGGCGCGCTACCTGTTTTCCCGCCTGCTCTACATGCTGCCCGTGGTATGGCTGGTGGTGTCGGTGGTATTTCTGCTGATTCATCTCGTCCCCGGCGATCCTATCCAGCAGATGCTGGGCGAAGGCGCGGC
>JBARGS010000141.1:0-7879 GCA_049798495.1 Candidatus Korobacteraceae bacterium
C
Source organism: Candidatus Korobacteraceae bacterium (assembly GCA_049798495.1). Lineage (GTDB taxonomy): Bacteria > Acidobacteriota > Terriglobia > Terriglobales > Acidobacteriaceae > Bog-257. Next base: position 2 of record JBARGS010000141.1, read on the forward strand.
GTGCCGTCCAAAGGCTCGAAAAAACTGGGCTTTAGCCCCTGGGGGAAGCCGCGGTGTACCGAGCTGGTTCATTATGAGATAGCTTCTAGTAACCAGTGACTAGTAACCAGTGACTAGCAGCTAGCACCAGCTGGCGTAGCGCATCGCAGGCAAAAGAATCTCCTGCATCTTTGCGAATCGTCGCTCACTTCGCGGGCGGGTCAGGCAGCCGAGGACACCAGCTCGTCCAGCTTATTCATGATGCCCTCAAGCAAATTGCACTGATCGCGCAACTCGGCCTTGAACTGGTAGTGATCGGCCTTCGCGATCTGATGCAGAAGATGCTTTTCTTGTTCCTGTAAGAGCGCCGCCAGGAGTTCTCGTTCCTTGTCGGTCAGCCGCAGTTCCATGGTGACCTCCAGATACCGGAGAGTTGTTAAGACAATTGTAGCCCTCGGATCAAGGGCAGGGGCAGCTTTCATGCTGCGAGGATAGCTGCTCAGTCACAGTGCCAATCCGGGTTCTTCTTTACCGAGCCTGGCGCTTCCCTTGCGCGTCACCATTACAATCAAGCCATGCTCCGCCTGAATCTGGCCAGCCGGTGTTTTGCCGTCGCGCTCGCGTGTTTCGCCGCGAGTATTTCTGCGCCCGCGCAGCCGGTTAGCCACAAATTGCAGAACGCAGTTACTCAGGCGATGGGGGGACGTCGCGGCACAGCCATGGTGCTGGACGTTCATTCGGGACAGGTAGTGGCCGCGTACCACTTGGAGGTTGCGGCTCGTCGCGTGGCCCATCCCGGTTCCAGCATCAAGACGTTCACGCTCATGGCGCTGCTCGAATCAGGCAAAATCGACGGGCACACTGCACTGGTGTGCAAGCGCCCTCTGTCGGTTGCCGGGCACAAGCTGGATTGCACGCATCCGCAAACGGCGCAGCCTCTCGATCCAGCGGCGGCACTGGCTTACTCGTGCAATTCCTATTTCACCAGCGTTGCGACACGCCTTACGCCGGCACAATTACATGACAGCCTGGTACGCGACGGCTTCAGCTCGCTTACCGGGCTGACGCCGGACGAAGCTGCCGGCACCGTTGCGGTCGCACAATCTCCCGAGCAGTTGCAGCTGCAGGCGATCGGCGAATGGGGGATCAGCGTGACGCCACTGGAGTTGGGTCGCGCCTACCGCAACGTCGCGCTGTTGCAAAACAATCACGACGAAAAACTTGCGCCGCTCTTCGATGGATTGCAACAGTCAGTAAGCTACGGTATGGGACGCGTTGCCCAGCCGGCTGCAGCGATGAAAATCGCAGGCAAGACCGGTACGTCAGCCGCCGAAGAAGGTCCGTGGACGCATGCCTGGTTCGCCGGATACGCTCCAGCCGAAAATCCCGAGATCGTGGTGGTGGTATTTCTGGAAAAGGGACATGGCGGGAGCGACGCTGCCGGCGTGGCGCGCGATATCTTCGCGGCATTCGCCGAGACGCGCAACTCCTCAGTTGCTGAGCGGGTCACAGGAGCGCACCCATGAGGCGCCTGCCGGTTGCAATCTGCGTGCTTCTGGTTTTGTGGACCTCCGGCGCTGCTCGTCCTCCAGCCACCGATTACGCCACTACAAAATCGTCGTCGCGAAGCGGTTTTCCCCAGACGGTTCGCGTTCGATTGTGGTATCTGCATCCCACGCAAAGCCTGCGTGTACGGGCCGACGCTGGTTCTGTGCAGCTTCGCAAATGTGCCGGCTGCAGGGATTCGCCCATCGTCGCTCTCGCGGTACATGCTTCCGGTTCGTCGGTGCAGATTGACGGCGACCGGTCGGCGAACGCCGAGCTTCGCATCAGCGGCAGCTATCAGGTGATCGCCGCCAGCGAGCCGCCCATCCAAGCAGATTTCCCCATCGAGTTGCGCGCAAATCAGGGCCATGTGCTGGTCACGGCGTTGATGCCGATGGAGGAGTACATCGCCGGTGTGCTGGCTGGTGAGACCGGCAGCTTTAAATCCGACGAGGCGCTGAAGGCGATGGCCGTGGCCGCGCGTACCTATGCCATGCACTTCGGCAGCCGTCATGCCGTCGATGGCTTCGACTTCTGCGACACGACACATTGTCAGGATTTGCGTATCGCCGGGATTAACCCACATTTCCGTCAGATCGCCGATGCTACGGCCGGCGAGGTGCTCTGGTATGACGGCGAGCCGGCTGCAACCTATTATTATGCGAATTGCGGAGGCACCACCGAGGATGGCCGCTATGTTCTGGGCAACGACGAGGCGCGCGCGCCGTACCTGACGCAACACTCCGACCAGTATTGCGTGCGCAACGGCGGCACGCAGTGGCGCAGCGAGGTCTCCAAGGCCGACCTGCAGCGCGCGCTCGCCGATGACGGCATCAACATCCCCGGCAAGCTGCGCTCCGTCTCCGTTCTGCACCGCACGCCGAGCGGGCGCGTGGAGTTCGTTCGGATTAACGGCGTGAGCGTCTCGGGCCTGGCATTCCGCTCGGCCGTCGGGCGCCACATCGGATGGGAGCGGCTGAAAAGCAATCTGTACGACATCAGCGATCACGGCGACCGCATCGTCTTTCATGGCCGCGGCTCGGGGCACGGGGTTGGCCTCTGCCAAATCGGCGCGGAGGTCATGGGCGAGGAAGGGCTCTCCTATCGCCAGATTCTGAGCTTCTATTACCCGGGCACACATCTGGGCGTGGCGGCGCAGGGCATCGCCTGGCAGCAACTGGCCAACGAAGACATCGAGTTGCTGACAACCCAGCCTGATCGCGACCGCTCACTGCTGCCGCTGGCAACACGATTCCTGCATCAGTCGGAAGAGAGTACTGGCCTGGTTTACCGCTCCACGCCACGGCTGAAGGTGTACGAGACAGTTGCAGCTTTTCGCAACTCAACCGGCGAGCCCGGATGGGTGGCTGCCTCTACTCGCGGGCGCACCATCCAGATGCAGCCTGCTGACGTTCTGCGCGAAGCTGGAACGTTGGATCGCACAATTCATCATGAGCTGCTGCACATGCTGATCGAGTCCTATGCTCGCCCCGGGACTCCACAGTGGTTTCGCGAAGGGCTGGTGTTGTATCTGAGTGGGTCCACTGCTGGTAGCGTTTCAGCCGCTGCATTCGCGGACCTCGCAAGCCTGGAGCGGGCCTTGCGCGCTCCGCAGAGTGAAGAGGAGTTGCGGCGAGCCTACGCCGAAGCTCGAACGCGCGTGGCCCAGCTTGCCCAGCAGCATGGGAAAGACGCCTTGTTGGATTGGGTTCAGAATGGATTACCGCCGGATCTTGCCGGGAACATACAACGCGCCGGCGAGCGCTGATTCGCGCACCATCGGGAGCCTTCTCCTCTTACATGGGCAAAGGCTCGGATTCGGGATCCATGGCAGGCACGAGATCCGGATCGGCGCCAGGCTCACGTTCCGGATCGGGCTTCGGCTCGGGTTGGGGGTCGGGCTCGATGGGAGGAAACTTCAGGAACAAATCCTGGGTTTGGATTTCGAGGTTCATAGATTGCTCGCGGGAGCGGTACGGTGTCACCGGCTCTGCAGTCTATGATGCCGATTCTTAGGCAGGTGTAGGCGGGTTAGCGACGATTGTTTCCGGATCCTCCTGTTCCACGCGTTCTCCAATCACCAGCAGCAGCGCAACCCAGGCACTCACCAAAATCACATACGCGAGCAAGCATCGCAGACCCATACTCCATGCCTGCTTGCGTAAGTCGCTGAGATCGGGAATCCACCACACCAGCTTGTACGGAATGTAGGCGCCAATCGCAATTAGCACGACGAACCAGATCCAATAGTTCAGCCGCTTGAGGACGCGCAAGGAGCGCGCCATGCGTGCCGGCTTGAGTCCGGCGGCGGCAACCGTGCTGGCAATGGGCAGCCACACAACCGGCAACAACACCAACATCAGGAACCACAGCAAGCAATCGGCGGCGTGGTATACCTGCCGCGGACTTCCGAAATGCAGGAACGCCGGGGACTTCTGCCAGAACCACACCCCGAACTGCGGAGCGTATTTCCGCAGCGAGAGCAGAAACCACTCTATCGCGGCAAATGGAATCGCCCATATTGCCAAGGCAATCAAGTGATGCAGTGCGTGTCGAAAGGCCCGCCACACGGCTGCATGCTCGTGAAACTCTGCAACTCGGAAATACGCGAAGGTTCCAGTGCGTAGCCACAACCCAAAGAAGATGACGACGATGGCGAGCAGAGCCGAGACCGCCACTTCCCAGCCGTGCGCGTCGGGCAGCATTAGCCAGAAATACACGGCGGCCAGCAACCCGGCATTGCCGGCCAGGTTTACCAGCCACATCTTCGCCACGCCACTGTGTTTTGCGGTCATTGCACCGCCACCGTGAGAGCGTCACTGGTCGAGAGATACTCCGGCTGATACATCGGCTGCACGCTGGTCGGGCTTACGCGGAAGATACCGGGATTGACCACCTTCAGCAGGTAAACGTACTCGTGCTGTCCTTGCGGGAAGTACATGTTGAAGAATGTGGTGCGATCGTCGCGCAGCTCGCGGTCGCTGTACCAGCGCGACCACCACGCCGGCTGAGCGTCCAACTCATAGAGGTCGTCGCGCGCGATCGACTCCGTGCCCGACGGGATCGGATCTTCGATCATCAAATACTTCCAGGCGTTGCCGCCGACGGTAATGCGCACGGCCAGCGTATCTCCCACCTGCACCGGCCCGGATAATGGATCAAGGTGATAGATCAGCCGGCCGTCCTTCTGCTGCGGTGTGAGCCGGTAATACTGCCGCGCCGTACTCAGCTGGAACGTCCCGCTGTTCACCACGTGTGGCGCATTCGAGTAGTACTCGGCGCGCGTGGACCAGTAAACTCGGCCATCGCCGTTCTTCACAATGCGCACCTGGTTCGCTTCCGGAGCGAGTTGTGTTTCGTCTAGCGTCACTGTGGTTGCGGCTGCGAGCGCATCGGCCGGTGTAAATTTCTTCGTCGCCACACTCTTACCATTCACCTGCACGTCGATGCTGTAGTTCGGCTTCAACTCCTGCGTACGCTCGAGATAGTCGGTGAGACCGTAGATGACCATCGCGGTCTGCTCGGTGGAATCCCAGTAGTAGCCTTCGCTGCGATGGCTCACCAGATAGACCGCGGCCTTCTGCAGCAGCGGACTATTCGCATCCGTGCGATTCATCAGCTTCAACGCATAGGCGGTGGACTCGGGAGTTGTGCTGCCGGCAAAGTCCATGAGGTAGTTGTTATCGCTCGGCCACCAGGCCTGCGAATCGTCCTGCTCGGCTTCGCCTTCGATTTGCGTCGTGAGTTCCTTGGCTCGAACGTCATTGATCTGAACCATCGCAAGGCCTAGCACCGCTTGTCCGTACGCTGTCAGCGTCGAGCGCTGCGCCCAAACCGAGTCGACAACCGCAGCATTGTTGTCGGTGCCGCTTAGCACCAGTGCGTATGCCATATAGGCGCGCAGATCGGTTCGCACCTTTGTCGAGTGGTTGAACTGCGGCAACAGCCACGCGCGCCCTTTGTCGATCGCATCCTGCTTCACGTCAAAGCCCGCGGCCTTCGCCTGACTGAGGCCGGCGAGCACGTACGCGGTCATGAAGGGATGGCTGTCGTCCGTCTGCCACCATCCCCAGCCGCCGTCATCATGCTGATAGGTGTAGAGCCGATCAAGCCCCGCCTGCACTTGCTTGTGCAGCGTGACCGGGTCGATGTTCGACTTCACGCCGAGCTTGGTCAGCGCATCCGACACCAGCACATCGGGCAGGAAGCTCGACATCGTCTGCTCCGTGCAGCCGTAGGGATAGGACGTGAGGTAGTCGAGCGCCGCGAAGACGCTGCCCGCGATCGACGGCGTCACGCTGATCGTCAGCTTACGCGTGCCTGCCTCTGCCGAAGCAGGGAAGCTTACCGGCTGCGACGTGTCTGCCGTTCCCCCGCCGGTAAAGGAGCCGGACTTTGAATTCGCCAGCTTCACGCCGAACGGCACGACCGGCAGCATCAACTCCATCGCATCGCTTTCAACGTCGGTAAGCGCCTTACCCAGCACCTTCGCCGAATCCACATTCAACACGCGCACGCGATAGTCGACTTTTATCAAGCCTCGCGTAGGAACGTTCACATTCTGCTGCGCGCCCTGGAGCACCTGCAGCCCCTCGAACTGCATCGAGACCTGCGCGACCTTGTCGGTCGGCAGGTAGTTTTGCACGATGGTCGAGAGCGTGATCTCGTCGCCGCGGCGGAAGAAGCGCGGCACCACCAGCCGCACCATGATGTTTTTGCGGACAATCGTGTTCTGGACCGCGCTGCCGACCCTGGTGTCCTGCGTGACACCGCGCGTCGTGGCTCGCCATGACGTGATTGCGTCGGGGTAATCGAAGTGCACCGTCGTCTGGCCGTTGCTGCCGGTGCGAATGTCGGCCATCCAGTAGGCGGTGTCGGGGAAGGCTTTGCGGATCTTCGGTTGCACCAGTCGCTCTGGCTTCAGTTGTCCCATCGCCTTCGACGAGCGCACGCTCGCCAGTTGCATGGCACGCTTGCCGGCCTGACCATTGAAGTAGTACGTGAGCGAGGTGTCGGTGCTCACCTGCGAATACACGTGGCCATAGAAGGCGTTCATGATGCTGCCGGTCGTGTCCGGCTTGATGGCGTAAATCGCTTCGTCCACCACGCCCAGGCTGAACTCGGCAGCGAGTGGCTTCCCGCCGGCGTCACTCGCCTTGATCGTATAGGTCGCCGCTTCGCCCGGCTGGTACTGCGGCTTCGATGGTTGCAACTCGACCTTGATCTCGTGCTGCGTCGGCGGCACGTTCAGACTTTTCGACCCCTGATAAAGCTTGTTGCCGCGAATGAAAACCGCTGCGACGTAGAAGTTGGGCGCATACTCCGGCTTGATGGGAACATCGACCGAGACGCTGCCGCCGCTGCTCTTGATGACCTGGCCGGAATAAAGTGCGTTGCCCTCGGCCGTGACCAGCACCGACGTTGGCTCTTTGCCGGTGACAATCAGCACATGCGCCGTCTCGCCCGGCTGATACGACTTCTTATCGGGAACGATCTGCACCCGCTCCTGAGCAGGCCCGCTCCACCAGGGGCTTTCGCCCGGCGCCCAGAGGTACGTCGTGGTCTCGACGGTGCGTTTCTCCGGGGTGGTCGCGGTGACCAGCACGCGAAATTCGCCGGAGTCGGGAATGGCCAGCTTCACCTGCGCCTTGCCGTTGGCATCGGTCTGGCCCTGTGATGTGGTAACGACTTGTCCCGCACCTTTCCGCCAGTCCCAGCGGTTCATCGTCACTTGAAATGATGTCTGCACCGGCTTCTTGTCGTAATTTTGCGCCGTGACGGTGACGACCGCGGTGCTCCCTTTGGTGTACACGTAAGAGTTCGGTTCAGCACTGAGGAAGAAGCTGCCATAGGTCGCCAGCGCATAGCCGTGCCCCGCGATCTCGCGATTGCCTGCATCGGTGACGCGCGCTTCGATGCGATAGACCAGATCTTGCTTCTTGCTGTCCACGCGCGTGGGGATAACGATCTGTAACTTGCCATCGGCGTCGAGCGTGCCGCTCTTTTCGGTCTCCTGCTCGCCACCATAGCTGTCGTCGCTGTCAGCGTCGGGATTATCGCCTTGATCACCTTCACCGCCGGCATCTGCCTGATCCTCATCTTCGCCGCGCCCCAACGGCCAGTACGTCGAGGTGTGGACCACCCACTTTACTTTCGCGTTGGCCACCGGCTCGCCAAAGTAGTAACGCGCGTCAATCGTCGCTTTGATCGGCTGCCCTTCCAGCACGCGCGGCGTCTGCGCTGTCACCTTCACCGCGTACTCCGGCTTCTTGTACTCCTCCACGGAAAAGTTTGTACCCTCGACGTAGCGCTCGCCCATCTGCATGGAGAGATAGTACGAGCCCAGCTTGGCAT
>JBARGS010000142.1:0-1613 GCA_049798495.1 Candidatus Korobacteraceae bacterium
CCAACGGACGCCGCAATGTCGAAATCGGCTTCAGATATCCTCGCACGCGAATGTCTTCGCCGTTCGAGACGCCGCCCTCGAGGCCTCCAGCATGATTCGAGCGCCGCGTGAAACCCGTGAATGCGCCGCCTTCCCGTTCGTATCCTATTTCATCATGCACAGTCGATCCCAGGGAACTCGCCGCCAGCACCGCATCGCCGATCTCCACTCCCTTGACCGCCTGCAGCGACATCACAGCCGCCGCCAGCCGCGCATCCAAACGCTCATCCCAATTGACATAAGTGCCGAGACCTGGAGGCACGTTATGCGCGACCACCTCAAAGATCCCGCCGACCGAATCGCCCGTCCGCAGCGCGACGTCAACCTGGTCCTTCATGCGCGCCTCGGCTTCCGCATCGACGCAATTGAGCAGCACCTCATCCTTCGTGGCGAGCGCCGCAATCGCCTCCCAGGAAAAAGGTGCGTCCAGCCGCGCGCTCCCGACCGCGATCACGTGACTCAGGACTTCGATGCCCAGCTCGCGAAGCAACAATTTGGCGAGCGCGCCGGCCCCTACCCGCGCCGCCGACTCACGTGCCGACGCCCGCTCCAAAACATAGCGCGCCTCCGGGAAGTTGTACTTCACCGCTCCAGCAAGGTCCGCATGTCCCGGCCGTGGCGATGCGACGCGTTTGTGTTTTGCCGGATCGCCCTCCTCCACCGGCAAAGCTTCCGTCCAGTTCTGCCAATCCTTGTTGGCCAGCAGCAACGCGATAGGCGAACCGATCGTCTTGCCGTGACGCACGCCGCTCAGGATGCGCGCCGTATCGCGCTCAATGCGCATGCGTCCGCCGCGGCCGTAGCCCTGCTGACGGCGCCACAATTCGCGGTTCACGAATTCGAGTTCGACCGCGAGACCGGCGGGCATGCCCGAAAGCAGCGCCACCAGCGCCTCTCCGTGAGACTCACCGGCTGTCGAGAAGCGCAACATAGGAAGGGTGATGATAGAGGAAGCGGTCAGCAGTTAGCAATCAGCCGTGAGCTACGAGCTACGAGCTTCGAGCAATAAACGGGTGCCCCATCCTACGCCTGCTTTTGGCGTAGGGTGGGAGACTACTCCACAACCACTTCTTCCTCCACCAGCGCCTTGTCCTCCTCAAGAGCGCCGGTCAGCGCGAAGGAATTCGTCTCTGACGCCTTGCCTCCAGCAACCTTGGTGATCACATACGAGCAGCCAATCCAGTGAGCTTCCTCCAGGTCGGTCTGTGACCAGCGGGCGGAATGATCGGGATGGGAGTGATAGAAGCCGACGATCTCGAGACCCTCGTCCCGGGCGCTACGCTGCGCGCGAATCACCTCGCGCGGGTCGATGTGATAGCGATTCTCTCGCGACTCGGTGCAGGCATTCTCGCACCGCATGGTGGCTCTCACGCTGCGCTCATCGCCATCAGAGACGCCGAGTAGAATGCCACAACATTCGTCCGGATACGTCTCCTCTCCATGACGGCGGATTTCGTCATACTGCGATGTCCGGAGTTTCAGCATTCTGGTTCCATCCCCATTGCTGCCGGTGCTGTTCCTGTGTCGGGGAAATAAAAATGGCCGAGAACACCTCGGCCACTCGCACTGCACCG
>JBARGS010000143.1:0-11537 GCA_049798495.1 Candidatus Korobacteraceae bacterium
GTCGCGGAGGAGCCACCCTGCCGTAACAGCTCCCAATTGGCAAGCTATTCTCCGGCAACTTCATTCCTGGTTCCTGAGCAGAAGCGCCAGCATGTCGGTCTGCTGCAAATTGGAAGAAGCTAGCAAGGTTCTTAGTTCTTCCAGAAAGCGAAAATTGTGTTCCACGGCGCGCGCGAAAACCTGTACTACTCGCGTCGCATGCGCGTTGGAGAATCCTTCGCGGTAGCGCGCGGCCGATCCGATCAGCAAGCTATGCAGCAGACGGTAGTGGGAGGCCATCAGCAGGAAAGCGCCCACCGGGTCGACCGAGGAGCCTGTGTGAGGGGCGGTGCCGGCAAAAGGGAAGCGGCTGCAGAAGATGTAATTCACCAGATAATTTTCCAGAAATGCCGGGTGCTGCTGCGCGAACGGACGGTAATAACGGGTGTGAGCGTCGGCGTAGAGCGCTGCCGATTGCGCAGGCGGAGTGCCGGGCGAATAGTTGATGCTCAGCAGAAACTCGGCGACCATCTTGGCGAAGTCGTCGCGTGGCTGTTCCACCTGAAAACGCAGACGAATCAGTCGCATCACCAGATCGAGTTGCGGCTCGAGCCGGACGGGAATGCCATCCAGGTGAGTCCGCAGTTCACCTCGCAGCATCATTCCAGCGTATTGCGCGATCAGCTGCGGCGCCTTGGCGGCCGCCTGCACCGCAATAAGCTCCCCGATGCGCCGGCAAACAATCCCCAGCACAAACAGACGCTGCCACAGCGGATAGTTACGTTCTTGAAGCAGTCCGAGTGCCAGGCAGCGGAGGTGTTGCGCGAGAGACGGCTTTTGCGACTCGCTAGTATTCTGAGAATCCTCTAACGATTCAACGGCTGGAAGCAACTGAGGGCTCAGCAGCACCAAACGCGCGGCTTCCGGACAGGACAGCAACAGCGCCTTCTGCAGCCGGCCATCGAATCGCATCCAGGCGCGCGGGTAGCGCGAACAGGTTTTTGAGAGAAACTCGGCCCCGTGCCGCTTCTGGATGCTGCATAGTTTGTCGGCGGCAAGAAACGGGCAGCGGCCGTCTCTCAACCGAATGCGGGCATACTTGAAGGTGTCGCGCGACTCCGCGACCCGCTCCAGGTGCTTCGCGGTAAGCTGTCGCAGGGAAGGGGTGGCACGGTACTTCTTGTAGGTCGCCTTATCCACAAAGACGGTCCACCCCCCGCAACAATTGTCGTCACAGTCGGAACCGATACAACGAAATGCATCTGCGTAGTGCGGTTGAAGGAGAGCGTCGCTCATGGTGTCCTCAAACATTGAGGCATTTCAATCTCCATCCTTCATTAGAAGACTTGCTCCGCGCGCTCCTGCCGGCGCCCTCCCCACGCGACGCAGCTGCTGAGAATGTGCAATCCGATGTACGCTTCCCGGTGACGTATTCTGCTTGTCCGGAACCGCCGTCGGCCCGCTGGCCGTTGTTTCCGGAAAGACTCAGGACCAGGAGACTCCGCGGAAATGAAGCTTCACCGTTCGGCTGCGATCTTGGGATTGTTGCTGTTTGCAACCACCGCTTCCTTCTACACTCTGGCGCGGGCTATGCTGCCTGTCCCTATCGGCACCAAGCTCGACATCACTCTGAATACGCCACTCTCCACGCAGTTTTCGCAGGCCCGGTGACCAATTCACCGCCGACGTTTCCGCCGGGGTCTATCAGGGCGGCATCATTCACGGCAGGGACTGGGCGACGGAGCGAAGCGATCGAAGCTGAGTAGTATCTCGGCCGATCCCTTGAACTGTCCGGCATCGTTCTGCGCGATGGACGGCGGGGCAAGATCCTGGCCGAGGTGACGCAGGTCTTCGTGCACGGTGACAAGGTGGGCAATGAGGGCGCGATCGAGAGCGGGACAAGGGAAGTACACCTGGATCCGTGCAGGTCTGGGAACAGCCATCGGCGCTGGACTCGGCGGAATCTTTGGCGGCGGTGAAGGCGCGGCGATTGGGGCCGTTGCAGGCAGGGGTGCGGGCGCCGCTTCGAAAGTCGCCAGTGCCAAGCAGCAGGTGATCCTGCCCAGTGGGACTATGCTGACGATCAATGTCTTCAGTAACTAGAACCTATCTCATAAAAGCCGGGAGCGATGAAAACCGAGGTCCTCAGGGCTAAAGCCCAGGGTTAAGCGGCACGGTACGGCACAGCTGAAGTTGTACCCTTTCAAAACCGATTTATGAGATAGCTTCCAGCAATCCGTTACTCTTCGCATTCGGATTGAGGTAAAGAATACCCACCCGAGCCTGTGGCCTGAGGTGGGTGATTTGTCGAATTTCTTAAATGCTGGTTTCGCCTTACTCACCGGAAGCAGAAGCACTCGCAGTTGACGAGAAGCTGACGCTGGTCGTCGAACCTTCGAAGTCGATCTGGGAGATGGTCGGCGTGCTACCGCTATTGTCCATCGTTACCGACGTGTTTGCGGCTTTCTTTTGCAGTTGAACCACCTGCCCGGTAACTGTAGCTACCTGCTTCCCGTTCCTGGAAAAACTAACCGATGCTGTGGAGCCATTCGGACTAACGGCCACACCGTAGCTACCGGGTTGCAGGGTGGTTCCGGCAACCTGGGATGTCTGGTAAATGTCGACATCTGCCGACTTCGTTTTCGCGAACGCGGTGAGCGATAGCAATAAGGTTAGGAGCAGGGTGCCGGGAATAAATATCCGTTTCATTGTAGTCTCCTTGAGGAAGTCACTTTTCATATTGATAGGCTATCGCGCGCTTCCGACTCACAATGCCTATTCGGAAACAGGTGTTTTTCTTGAGCATGAGTTATTGTCTGGGAGACTTACGACATAAAAGGAGGGAGCGCCAACGCTCCCTCGCAAATTGTCTACGTGACCAATTATTTTCCAGCTTCCGCCATGCTTGCGCCCTCGAAGCTAACGGCCGTGCTGCTATGGCTGAAGTCCACTTCGCTGATCGTCCCACCGCCGTTGCCATCCTGCACCACAACCTGGTTGTGCTCAGGAGCCGGATTTAGCTGCTTCACCTGTCCATTGGCGGAAGCTACTTCCTTCCCATTCCTGAGGAACTTCACCTGAGCGGTTGAGCCATTGGTATCGCACTTCACGGTGTAGTCGCCGGCAGGAAGGGTCTTGCCGTTGAGTTGTGCGTCGTGAAAGAGGGTAATGGTTTCTGATTTGGAACCGGCGAAAGCGCCGAGGGACATGGTTAAAGCAAAGATCAGCGTGCCGATATACGCCAGTGTACGAGTCATTTCCAATCTCCTTCTTTTGACTGTCGTTCTGGCGGCCCGCACGGCTACTTATCTTCAGGCTTTGTCGTCCTGATGAGGTTCGGGAAAAACTTGCATTTCCCGCCGCGTCGCTTAGAATGTGTCCCCGGGGTCAAACAGCAACAGGGACTTCACGAAGTCTCTCTATGCTTGTCTCGCCTGGGCCGCCAAACCGCTGGCGAAACATTCTGTTTGGCCCCGATACCTACTGCACCTGGAGTTCCACGCACTTCTCCTCAAACATCTGTACGTCTGAAGCGACAGAAAAGTTCACTGGATGGGAACTCTGCCGCATGTTGGTTTCGACGCTGCTTGGTTAGTGAAGTAAGCGCAGCTTAACCCTTCGTCACCCAAATTAACTTCATATTGAGCAGGAAGGTATTCGCGGCTTCTATTAGCGCGTTCGTCCCAGAAAATATTAGCTAAATCTATTTTATTAGTATGTGGCGGCGCGCGAATTCCATCCCATACGCTCACGTAGCGTGGTGATGTGCGCCACGTGATGGGCCGAATGCCAGGCATACATAGCCAACATTTGGTCCAGAGTAAGAACACCGCGTTCAGGATGGTACAGTGTGCGTCCGAAAGCGGACGCCGGCATTGCCTGTAACGTATCGACCCAGCGCGAATGAAGGGCGGTGAGTAGTTGAAGGGAAGTTTCGAGGGGAGTTACATCGTTGTCGGGTAGTTTGGCCCAATCGGCTTCGTTGTAGGGCCGGATCGTAGGGTTATCTTCTGTAAGCGCCAGCTTGAAGCGAATATAGGCATTCATGTGACTTTCGGGCACATGATGCACGACTTGACGCACGGTCCACCCTGCCGGGCGATAGGGAGTATTGAGTTGTTCGGGATTCAATGCTCGCACTGCAGCTCGCATATTGGATGGCAACTGGGCGAGTACATCGACATAGCGACCACGGTCAGCCGCGCTTTGCTCTTCAGTAGTGGGAGCAACCCAGGTGAATTTTCCAATCGGATATCGCAAGTCTGTCATGCTTTCATCCTACCGCAGAGTGTCAGGTTGCGAGTGCGATTCGTCAAGGCATACCGCAGCTCGTCCGGATCAGAAAGAAATAGCGATGGATGCTTGAGGATTATTCTTGGGAGACTCTGTGCCCCCTACGGGGCTCACGTCGCAGGGACGAGCTGCGGCACGGCTGAACAGGCTGCGGAAAAAATCGAAAAGCAGATCCCTCGTCGGCCTAGGCCTCCTCGGGATGACAAAAATAAAAGACTTCCAACCCCGCTGCAAGTCGGGCTCCTTCGTAACCGGCTGGCCTGGACTTTTTTCCGCAGCCTGTGAAGCCGTGGTCTTTTGAAAACCGATTTGAGCTGGATTGGCTTTGTTGATATCCGCGACGTGCCGTCCCTACCGGGACTCGGGAATATTTTACCCAGCTCACCCAGGACTTCCCACCCCAATCCGCGCAAAAGCGGCGCGGATCGGGGACCCCAGTTCGTCCTGGGCTGAACTGAACCGTCCCGCGTTGCGGGACTCGGGTCTTAGCGATGCGAACGGAGCTGCGAAGCAGCGCAGTTCTATCCGGAGGAAGGATGTCAAGAGAGCCAGATGGCTACGAGTGACTAATTGCTGCCTTCTCCACTTCTAATTCCAGCCCTTCGACCTTGCGAACCACGACTTGCTCACCGATGCCGACGGGCGACGGCGCGTGCGCATTCCAGAGTTCGCCCAGCACGAAGACCTTGCCTTCCGGAGCGATGTCGGTGCGCGCCTGCCCGATGGCGCCGATCAATCCCTGCGAGCCGGTTACAACCTTGCTGTGGCGCGCGCGCAGAGCAATGCTCATTAGAAAAACGGTGATCGCGCCAAGCGGGACACTCACGCCCAGCGCCATCCAGACACTCACGCGCATCTCAGGAATCGGTCCATCGACCAGCAACAGTCCTCCCAGCGTGAGCAGGACAATGCCGCCGAGGCCGAGAATGCCGTGGGTGGTGAACTTTGCCTCCAGCACGAACAACACAAACGCCGCGATGATAAGCGTGAACGAAGCGTAACGCGTGGGCAGAAGATTGAGCGCGAACAGCGCTAGCAGGATGAAAACTACTCCCACCACGCCGGGCACGATCGCGCCAGGATGATTGAACTCGGCATAAAGCGCAAGCGCGCCGACCGCGAGCACCAGGAAAGCGATGTTCGGATCAAGAAGAAAATCGAGGATGCGCTGGCGCAAGGTCATCTGCATCTCATCCACCGAATCGCCGACAAGGTGCAGCTTCTCCTGTTTGCCGTTAAACCGCTTTACCGTCCGGCCTTCGAGCTGATAGAACAGGTCGTCCTGATCACGGGCCACCACGTCGATCAGATGCTGCTGCAAGGCTTCTTGATCGGTCCAGGACTTCGACTCGCGAACCGCGCTCTCAGCCAGTTGCACATTGCGGCCGCGCGGGCCAACGAAGGAGCGCATGAAGGCGGCGGAATCGTTCTCCATCTTCGCCTTCATGACGTCGTCAATCTTCTCGCCGCCCAGTACCACCGGATGCGCCGCGCCGGTGTTGGTGCCGGGCGCCATCGCCGCGACATCGGCCGACTCCAGGATGAAGAAGCCAGCCGAGGCCGCGTTCGCTCCGCTAGGCGCTACATAGACAATGACCGGCACAGGCGACGCGAGAATCTTCTGGATGATGGCGCGGGTGGAGTCGACCAGGCCGCCGGGCGTGTGCAACTCGATCAGCACCGCATCGGCATTGGTCTGGCGGGCGTGCTCGATAGCGCGATCGACGTATTCCGCGCTGATCGGCTGGATGGTGTCATCCACCCGAATCTTAACAACGCTGCCAGCGAAAGCGCTGGAGGTCGCCAGCAACACCAGAACCAAGCTGATAAGAATAAGTCTTGTTCGCGCCATCGAGGGCCTCCTTCCGGAGGGGAGCTTCCACTTCTATTGTGAACCCGTTTGTCGCGCAGCGATATCCCGTTTTAATGCCAGCGCCGGGGCATTCGCCGGCTCAAGAGCCAGAGCACGATCGACTTCACTGACGGCCAAGGCGATCTGATTCTGCTTCACATCGAGCCGCGCCAGCACCAATAGCGCGTCGGCATTCGGCTGCAAGCGTATCGAGGTCTGCGCTTCGCTGCGGGCGTTGGTCACGTCGCCCTTTTTTTCCAACAGCTGCGCCAGTTGCGTATGAGCGGCGGCGTTGCCGTAGTCGGAGTTGATGGCGTCGCGGAATTGCGTTTCGGCTTGGTCCGGCATGTTCTGCGCGAGCAGCTCCTTGCCGTGCTCAACGTAATAGGAAGAGCGGCTGTGTCCGTCCTCCTTGGCCAGGCGCGCTTCGGTAAAGTTATTGATCTCCATCTCCAGCTGCCGATAGGAGGTCTCGCTGTAGTTGCGCTTGATCCGCTCCAGCGGGATGTGCGGCTGGCTCGAAGCCAACAGCGCATTCCCCGATGCCGCGGCGTTCGGGACCGGTGGAGGTGGGGGCTGTACCCCGCGGTTGATCATGTCGAGCAGGGACTTGGCTTCGCCGTCGCTGGGACGTTGCTGCAATTCGTCGCGCAGTTGCCGGGCCGCGCCGGTGCTGTCGCCGTTCTTGAAGAGCGCGACTGCGAGATTAAAGCGGTAGTCGCCATCGCTGGGATCGGCATTGCTCGCCTTGGTGAAGTAGTCGACGGCGGAAGAGCGTCGCCCGCGTCGCGCCTGCACTACTCCAAGGTTGTTGTAAACCTCGGTCAGCGGAAGCCGGGACGACAGGTCGTTGAAGGCCGCAAAGGCCTTATCGAAGTTGCCGCGATAAAACTCCGACATGCCAAGCAGGAACGTGGCTTCTCCAACTGCAGGATCAGTCTTGGGCACACGGCTGAACCAGAGAGAGGCCGATTCGTACTCGTGGCTGTCGTAATACGTCTTGCCCAATTGCAGCATGGCCAGCGTGTAGTTGGGATTGAGCTTTGCCGCCTCACGCAGGTAATGGAGCTTCTGTTGCGAACTGGTAGCAAGGATGCCGCGAGTGTAGTTCTCGAACGCGTCAAGACGAATCGGCGTCGAGGCTTTCAGAAATTGCTCGCGGGTGATAAGCGGCGGCGAGGGCATCTGTTGCAGCAACTGCCAGGCCAGCATGGTCTGCAAATCAATCAGATCGGTCAGCGGCCCGCTGCTGTCGACTTCCGGATACAGGTGCAGCTTCTTCATGTCGAGCAATTGCGCCTTGGCGCGGAAGGTTTGGCCGTCGAAGCTGTAGGTACCCAGCACCACATAATCCGCGCCCATCTGCTCGGCCACGCGGTAGATCGTCGCCCGCGAAGGCAAGACGGTCTGGGGAATACCGGAGTGGTCGAAAGCGTAGGTGCTGTCGTCGTGGCTGACGACGTAAAGCCGCGGCGAAGCCATACGTTGCGAAAGCACCTCGGGAAAGGCTTCGCTAATCCACTCCAGGCCGGGAGCGCTCGTCTGGTTCTCGAAAGGCATCACCAGGAGGGTTTGCGTGCCGGGAAGAGTTTGTCCGCCCGCGAAAGCCGAGAGCAGGCAGGCCGCGGCCAGGAACAGAAGGAAAAACGAAGGATGACCTGGATGTGAATTGCGCAAAGCATGTCGATTATAGCGGTTCTGTTGTGATCACCAGATTGCGCGGGTGTACGCACCAAAGCATGTCAGCGACTGCGGATCCGAGGGCGAGGGATTTTCCTGTGCGTGCTGCGGAGGCCAAAACCGCACACCATATGTGATGAAAATCTTTCTGTTTCAACGGTTTCAACCATGCTTTGTGCCGCCTAAGCGTGACGTTTCGATGACTTATGCGTCGTGTCCCGAATAGGCACCGTGGCGCATTTCTCCTGTGCGCGCGAGAACCTTTTTCCAGCATCGGCGAATCTAAGCAGTAGCCAGCCAGGTTTCGCCCAAGGGCCGCCGTTGGGCTTAGGGCCAAGCTGACCAAAGTGTAGTGACGCGAGATGTGTCCCTACACCGGAGGCAGGAGGACCTTATGAGCGTGTTCGATGTGCTCTTCGGCTGTTCGCACAAGCGCTGTAGTTTTCCCATCACGGTACGAGGCAAGCTGCGTCGGAGCGCGGCAGCTTCGGTCACAGGAACCTACGTGGTTTGTTTGGATTGTGGCCACGAGTTCCCGTATGACTGGAACGAAATGAAGTTGATGGATGCCTATCCGGAGAATGCCAACGAGGCGGTTGCCCCAGTACCGGGGCCCAAGGCGGCTTAGGCCGCAAAGTACATTCCCGCTAGAATGCGACCATTTTGGACCCCAGCGTCGGTGCAAATGCACATAACCGACGAGCCCCCGGGGAATCTTTTTCGCGCCGCGCCTGAACTGGTGCGACCCGAACGGCGGGTTCAGCTGATTATTTCTGCGACGTCGGGCGTCGCCGATGCGCTTCTGGAGTTGTGACGGGGAAGCGACGATCCTATCTATCTCTATCAACTACCTTCCATCTCAACCACAGCACCTCGCGAATCCCTTGCCCAAAAAAAGCCCAGCCTCGGGTTCACCGAGGCCAGGCGAAAAGCTATGTCAGAGGCGGTTCTGCAGAGACGCTTCTTAAGGACCTAACTGCACGCAGGCGCGCTTGTGGTTGTCGTACTCCATCTGCAGCTCATAGTAGTGGGCGTTCCAATGCTGGTTGGCCTTGCTCGAATCCCAGCCATTGCTGCCGTACTGATAAGCGCACAGATCGCCAATCTCATTATCCTGGGCAGTGTACCAGGCGTTCAGCTCCGGATCCGTAATCGCCTCGGTCATTTCATGACTGGCCGCGGTTGCAGCAGTATCGGCCGCAGGATCGTTGTTGGGCGACGGCGTTCCAGGCTCCTGACAGGCAGAGGTGTCACCGTAGGGTTCATTCCCATAGACAATGGTAGTCGATCCGTCGATGAAGCTGTGGTAGGCGCAGTAATCGGTGTAAGCGCAAGACTGGCCGCTGGAATCGAAACACGATCCCTCGCCACTGGAGGTAAACAGCAGGAACATCTTGTTGAGTCCGCCAGTCCATCCCTTTACGTTCATCACCCGCTGGATCTCGGTCTGAATCTGAGCGTCGGTGATGCAATTGCCTGGCGTTGCGGGATCCTGGCATCCGGAGGCGGGATAGGCGTGGGTGTCGACATAGGTTCCACCGTCGACATCATGATTTCCGATCCACGTCGTCGTCCCATTGAGTTGCTGATAGTACTGGGTACTGTTGTTGCTGATGCCATGGTCTCCGTAGTCATGCAGGAGATCGGTCTCTACGCCTTGGTAGTGGCCACGTAGGTGCTCTCCTCGTCGGTGGGAAGAGAGTGGTGAAGGACAGAAGGCCCGCGGCGTTCTATCTGGGTTGCAAGGGTAAAGAAGTCATACTGATCGTCATCCCGGAAATCACATTCGTCGTTGAAGAAGAACATCGAATCATCTCGAATCTCCAGCCTTGGTACTAGCTCCCTTGCTGCAATACCAGTGTACCAGCTGTTCGGGATCCCTGCTGGAAGGGCAGGCAGCTTAGGAAACTTCTCGCATATAACTGATTATAATGTAGTTATGTTAGATTTGGTTCTGGTTGATTGGTTCCGAATTGGGTCTGCGAGCGGTAGGATCGCCGTGTCGGCGAGGGGATCAGTTGGCTTTTCAGGGGGCTGCTTCGGAGCCTCACTGGCGGGGTGTTCGAGGTCTACCGTTGGCGGCAGCCGCGCGGTCCAGCCGCTCTCTCCACCGAACCGCGAGGTCAGATTTCAGCGCGCACTAAAACTCGCCGCGCAGCAGCCGCCCCCAAAGGCCGATATCGATCGGACCGCTAGCCGGCGATTGGGGCGGCTTGGGTTCCCGACCCAATCTCCGCCGCGCCGGTCACCTACTTCTCGATCAGACAGTACTCGCCGACTTTCTGATCAGTGGCCGGATCGGCCGAAGAGGCATAAAGATCGACGTTCGAGCAGTCGTACATGCCCCAATTCTTCGGCAGCCGGACCATGATGTAGGTACCGGGCTCGGGCGCCTTGCACGCAGAGGCTCCCTTGTTGCAGTGCAGGGCAAAGGAGGCTTTGCCCTGGTCATCACCGGCTTGCTGGATGGCCGAGACGATAACCACGCCGTTGCTGATCTCGGAGCCTTTTATCGTGATCGTAGATTTTTCCTGTGCCATCAGTTGAGCCGTAACCATCAGGACGAGGAGAAAGATTATCTTTTTCATAGGGAAGAGCTCCTCATGGAGAGTTCATTTCGGCGGCCTCGTCCAGGGGGCCGAGCCTCTCGGCATAGGTTCCTACGTCGCGGGCTCTCTGAGCGAGGCCGTCACGCCTCAATCATCGACCTTCGTTTGAGGTGTGTCAGTGACGCATGACGCAGTACTAAGTGTGTTCCGAACGCCGACGTGCGAGCCGCTCGGGCAAAATCGGGAAATGCGCTAAGGAAGCTCTGAATAACTTGCCGAACTCGCCGCGGGGGCTAAAGCCCCGTTGATTCTGCGACGCTTGCGGCACAGCTGAAGCCGTGCCCTTTCAAAACCGTGAGTTAATCAGAGGCTCCCTAACGCAACAGCAGAAAACCGCGTCTCTTGTATATTCGGATGATCAACACTCATCGGTTCACATGGTTTGGCAGAATCGCGACAGCATGCCTGGCGGCGCTGTCGCTGACGAGTTGTGGCGGCTTCTTCCCGTCATCGGATACGATCGTCTCCATTGCGATATCTCCGGCCAGCGCCCAGGTCATGCCAATGGCCACGCAGCAGTATTCGGCGACAGCAACTTTCGGGAACAATACGACCGGGGACGTGACCTCGCAGGTAACCTGGATATCCTCGGCTACCAACGTTGCCACGATCAGCACCTCGGGATTGGCAACGGCGGTAGCGCTGGGCACCTCCAACATCACGGCGAAGTCCGGCAGCGTAACCTCGACGGCCTCGCCCCTGACGGTCAGCAATAAAATCATCACCGCCATCACGTTGAACCCCCAGAACGCCACGATTATTAGCGGCCAGCAGCAGCAATTCACCGCGACCGCGACCTACTCCGACGGCTCCGACGGCAACATCACAACTTCCGTGAGCTGGAGCACCAGCGTTCTCAGCGTGGCGACGATTACGAACACGGGGCTTGCGTCTGGAATCTCGACAGGGACAACGACGATCAGCGCTTCTCTCGGAGGAGTGACCGGTACCACAACCCTGAACGTTCAGTAGCTTAAGTCCTTCTTCAACCGGATCCATCGCCCACTCATTCACAAACGGCGCGAATGAGTGGGCATTCGCAACATCGAAGGTTACCGGCACACCGGCAGACAGCTGTTGGTCACCGTAACCGGCGTGGAACTGCTGATGCCATTCGCCACTAC
>JBARGS010000144.1:0-2914 GCA_049798495.1 Candidatus Korobacteraceae bacterium
CCTTTGCGGTTCCCACAAGTGCATGTTATTCTTGGTAGCGTAACAAGATACGATAAAAGAGTAGGAGCGCAGCCGATTCAGTGTTAGCCCGAGAGAAAAAAGCCGCCTTGATTGAACAGAACCGGAGAGACGAGCATGATACTGGCTCGCCGGAAGTTCAGATTGCCATCCTGAGCACCCGGATCGGCGAATTGACGGAGCATTTCAAGACCCACAAGAAGGACCATGCCTCCCGGCGCGGTCTTCTCATGATGGTGAGCAGGCGTCGCGGCTTGCTCGATTACCTCAGAAAGTCGGACACGGAACGCTACAAGGCCGTCATTCAGAAACTTGGCATCCGCAAGTAAACAGTTTGCCAGCCACTGAACTCTCAGGCTGCGGGCGTGTTGCTGCTCCGATGGACGCAACGGCGGCCGTCGGAGTTGTGAACTCAGAGGGTCTGAGTGAGGACAACGGCGTTTAAGACTTTGGGCGCGGGGTGCGCCTGCGACATAGGTCCAGCTTCTCTCGGCTGACGTGTATTTCACTCCCATCTCCATATCGTCGGTCGCTTAAGGCTGCGGTCATCCGTGGAAAAGCAGGCTCTCGGCTCGGGCTGGAGTCTTGGCTCGGGATGACAGGAACAGCGGGATGGCACGAAGAGAAAGTGCGTATGTCGGTTGCGACCAGAACGGAAGGAATTTAAGAAATGAAGCACGAAATTCATGTTGAGCTATCCGGCGGCAAGTCGATTCACTTTGAAACCGGAAAACTAGCCAAGCAGGCGCACGGCTCCTGCATTGTGCGGATTGGCGACAACGTAGTTCTCGCCACCGCCTGCGCCAACGCCGAACCACGCGAGGGCATCGACTTTTTCCCGCTGACAGTCGACTACCGCGAATACACCTATGCCGCGGGACGAATCCCCGGCGGGTTCATCAAGCGCGAAGGGCGTCCCAGTGAGCGCGAGATCCTCACCAGCCGCCAGATCGATCGTCCCATCCGGCCGCTGTTCCCTGAAGGCTTCCGCTGCGAAACACAGGTGATCGCAATGGTGCTGTCAGCGGACACGACCAACGATCCTGATGTCGCCGGCATTAACGGAGCGTCGGTCGCGCTCAGCGTATCCGACATTCCATTCCACGGCCCCATCGGCGCCGTTCGAGTCGGCCAGGTGGATGGCAATTTCGTCGTCAATCCCACCTATGACGAGCAGCGCGGCGGCAACTTGAACTTGATGGTGGTGGGAACCTCCGAAGGCATCGTGATGATCGAATCGGGCGCGAAGGAAGTGTCCGAGGAGACGGTTGTCGAGGCGATCGAGTTCGGCCATCAGGAGATCAAGAAGATTTGCGCGGCGATCAACGCACTGGCGCAGAAAGTTGGCAAGCCGAAGCGCAAGGTAGAACCTCCCGTAATTGATCAGATGTATCTGGACGATCTTCGCACGAAGATGGGCGAGCGTTTGCTGGACGCGGCCAACACGGAGAAGTATCCGAAGAATGAAAGCTACTCCCTCATTAAGAATCTGAAGGATGAGCTGAAATCGACGATCGACGATGAAGATGATGAAGGACGCAAGAAGGCCGGCAGCTACTTTGATCTACTGCGCGAACAAGTCTTCCGCGAGCAGGTGATCAAGGAAAAGCGCCGTCCGGATGGCCGCAAGTTCGATCAGATTCGCGATATCTGGATTGAAGTCGGAGTTCTGCCGCGCACGCATGGCTCGGCGATCTTCACGCGCGGTGAGACGCAGGCTTTGGTGACTACGACTCTGGGAACGGGCGAGGACATGCAGCGACTAGAGGCCTTCGAAGGCGAGGCCAAGAAGCGCTTCATGCTCCACTACAACTTCCCACCGTTCTCGGTAGGCGAGGTGGCGTTCCTGCGCGGCGCGGGCCGTCGCGAAATTGGCCACGGAGCGCTGGCGGAGCGGGCGCTTTCGGCAGTCCTGCCGGGCGAAACGGATTGGCCATACGCGATGCGCGTCGTCTCCGACATTCTGGAGTCGAACGGATCGTCGTCGATGGCGACGGTTTGCGGAGCCTCGTTGAGCATGATGGATGCCGGTGTTCCACTGAAGGCGTCGGTTGCGGGCGTGGCTATGGGTTTGGTGAAGGAAGGCGACGACTACGCCGTTCTCACCGATATCGCCGGTGCGGAAGATCACTATGGCGATATGGACTTCAAAGTCGCCGGCACGCGTGATGGTATTACTGCGCTGCAGATGGACATCAAGGTGATGGGCATCACCCCGCAGATCATGCGGGAGGCTTTAAACCAGGCGCGCGCGGGCAGGCTCTACATCCTCGACAAGATGAACGAAGTGATCGGAGAGCCGCGAACCAAGATCAGCGAATTTGCCCCACGCTTCTATAGCCTGCAGATTCCGACGGACAAGATCCGAGACCTCATCGGACCGGGTGGCAAAGTGATTCGCGGAATCGTCGAAGCCACGGGCGTGAAGATCGACGTCGAGGACAGCGGCAAGGTCAACGTTTCATCCAGCGACCAGGTGGCGGCGGCCAAGGCCATCCAGATGATCAATGACATCACCGCGACCGCCGAGGTGGGCAAGACCTACCTTGGCAAGGTCACGCGGCTGGCAGACTTCGGAGCGTTTGTCGAGATTCTGCCGGGCACGGACGGACTGCTGCACATCAGCGAAGTCGCCGAGCATCGCATCAACGATGTTCGCGACGAACTGAAGGAAGGCGACCAGGTGCTGGTGAAGGTGCTGGCCGTCGATGGCAATCGCATTAAGCTGTCGCGCAAGGCGATCCTGAAAGAGCAGCGCGCCAAGATGGGCGGTGCGGAACCTGGCGAGGAAGTTGGCGCTGCGGTCACCATCGAAGGTGGTCACGAGCGCGCCGACGAGCCGAGCTCGGAGCCGAACTACAATCGCGATGGCGAGCGGCGCGAACATGCTGGCAGC
>JBARGS010000145.1:0-9946 GCA_049798495.1 Candidatus Korobacteraceae bacterium
GTCCTGCTGTGCCGAGAACCCGAACAGCCGTGGAGTCGTTGCGTACGACGGGTAAAGCACCCGGTCGGCAAAGATCAGGGTCGCTGACAAAATCGTGTTTTGCAGATCGCCGATCAGCAGATACGGAATCACCGCCCAGCGCGGCCACTGCGCCCGGCTGGGCCATGGCTGAATCACCGGCCACCAGAAGATTAGCGAAGTCAGAAAGAAGCAGGCATGTTCGACTTCGTGCCATGAGCTGGATGCCAGCGCCAGTTCGTACATCCGCGGTGTATGCCAGGCGAACATCGTCCCGCCCATCAACAGCAAGGCCGCAATCGGATTAGTGAGGAATGTGCCGATGCGATTCGCGAGCCGCCAGTTCAAGAAAGGCCCGGCGAACTCGCGTGCGGCGAAGACAGGCAGCCCTCGTACCAGCGGGACCAAGGGGGCGCCCAGCAGAAGCAGCGGCGGCGCCACCATCATCAGCATCATGTGCTGCAGCATGTGAGCGGTGAGCACAAAGCCGGAGAAAGTATCGAAAGGTGAGGCGAGCGCGACCCAAAGCGACAGCAACCCGAGCAGAAAACTGGCGGCTCGCCAGGGTGGCAGGAAGGGCAGTCCGGCGCGGCGCAGCAGGATCCAACCGCGAAGATATACGAGCGCGGTCAGCGCCAGCGCGAAGGTCGCTGCCGGAGGAATCGACCAGGAGCGCAGCACGGCTTGGCTGGTGGGCTGCATGTTTCAGATGCGGCGCCGGTCAGGAGTTGGGAGCCGGTTTGGCTTGGGCCTTGTCTGCACTGGCGGGCGGCTCGTCGTCGCTCCAGTCTATGCTCTTCTGAGTGAAGCGGTCGAGCACCTGATCGCCCTTGGATTCGCTGAAGTAGTCCCATGCCCATTCCACGAATGTCTCGATCTTGGCGCGCGTGGTGGAGAGCAGGGCAGCGTGCACGCCAATCCAGGCCGCGAATGCAATGGCACCTTGCAGTTCGTGACGGTGCTCACCGACCTCGGCCACGGCGGCCTTTCGGCCAATCATCGCCATAATTCCTTTGTCGAAATAGTCGAAGGGCTTTGTCTCTACCCCTTCCATGTTGGCGACGATATTTCTCGCGCACCACTTGCCGGCTTGTTCGGCGACCGACGCCAACTGGGGCAGAATGTCGCCTGCGTTTCCGGAGTGGTTGGCGAAGTCACCCAGCGCGTATACCTCAGGGTAGCCGGGGATGGTGAGATCGGGCTGCACGTCGAGACGCCCGCCGTGTCCGGGCCGCACGCCAAGTTTGCCGGACAGGTCGGAGGCTCGCAGACCTCCTGCCCAGACGACGGTATGCGTCAGAATTCGCGTGTTGTCGGAGAGAACGACGTGTCCTGCACCCACCTCCTTCACCGCTGTTCGGAGATGAATCTGGACGCCGCGTTCTTCCAGCATCTTTGCGGCATAAGCCTGGGCTTTCGGCGAGAACGCACTCAATACGCTGTGTCCCATGTCAACAACATGGATGCCCGCTTGGTTCAAGGGAAGGTTGGGATATTCTTCCTTCAGGGCGCGGTGGAGCATGTCGCCGAGAGTCCCCGCCATTTCCGTGCCGGTGGCGCCGGCTCCCACCAGTACGAAGTTCAGCGCGCCTTTCTCGATCAGCGACGAATCGCCATCGGCAGCTTCCAACACCGCGAGGATCCGTGAGCGCAGCAACTCGGCGTCGTGGACCGAATACAGAGGATAGCTGTACTTGTCAGCCCCGGGCGTGCCGAAGAAGTTCGCCTGCGAACCCGCCGCCAGAACCAGGTAGTCTCCGTGAAAAGTCTCTCCCTGCGCGGTGGTGACGCTTCGCTTGGCGAGATCGGCAGAAACAACCTCCGCCATCTTGACCTCGACGTTGGGATGCTTGACCAGCATATTGCGCAGACTGTAGGCGACGTTGCTAGGCGCGAGAAAGCCGGCCGCCACCTGATAGAGCAGCGGCTGGAATTGCTGGTAGTTGTTCTTGTCGATCAGGGTAATGCGAATCTCGGAATGTGCCGCCAGTTTGCGGGCGCAGTTCAATCCAGCGAAACCACCGCCGACGATCACGACATGCTTCATTTGTCCGGCTCACTTTCGAGGCGTTTGAGTGCGATCACAGGAGAGCAATGCGAGGAAGCGCTCCAGAACTTTACAGGTGATCGGGCACCGTAAACAACTGAGAAAAATACTAGTAGTAATCGCTCGCAGATTCAGCTAGAAAGACTGCTAACTCCCCGCATCGGGAACTGATTGCACATTTTAAATGTTGCCAAACTCAGAGCAGGAGTACGTCCATGCAAACCGTGCCTGAAGGCTATTCTCATCCAGGGGCGACGTCCGTTCTTACGCGACGGGCGCAGTCATCTAGGCTGCGCTCACGCCACCGCAGCGCAATCATCGTGATCTTGTCGACGTCCCTTCTGCTTTTGGCCGGATGTGAGAAAAAGGAAGCGGAGGCCAAGGCCGGGCCTCCCGAAGTCAGCGTCGTCGAGCCTTTGCAACAGAACGTTCCCATCTACGAAGAATGGGTGGCGCAGCTGAACGGCCCAGTAAACGCTGAGATCACGCCCAAGGTGCAGGGATACCTGCTGCGACAGGATTATCAGAACGGCTATTTCGTCAAGAAAGGGCAGCTTCTATTCGAGTTGGACCCGCGCCAGTATCAGGCTGCTGTCGACGCGGCCAAAGCGGACGTCGCTGTTTCCGAAGCCAATCTGGCCAGAACCCAGGCCGACGTCGCCCGCGACACTCCGCTAGCGGCGCAAAGCGCCATCCCGCAAAAGCAGCTCGATAACGATATTGCCTATCAAGCTTCATGGACAGCGGACCTGAAGGCCAAGAAGGCGGCTCTAGACAACGCCGAGCTGAACCTGGCCTGGACGAAAGTGTATTCGCCCATCGATGGAATCGCCGGCGTCTCCAGCTCTCAGGTCGGCGACTTGGTCGGGACAGCATCTAAGATGGCGACGGTCTCGCAGGTTAATCCCATTTGGGCCTACTTCAACATCAGTGAAAGCAACTTTCTCGAGATTGCGCCTGATATCAACCAGATCATCACCGGCAAAGTCAGTATCTCGTCGATAAACAACAAGCCCATCGAATACATCCAGGCAAACGATGTCGTGTATCCGGCAAAAGGGAAGTTCATCTACGTGAATCGCCAGGTCGGAACGCAGACGGGAACGATTCAAGTGGCGGCGGAGTTTCCCAATCCGGATGCGCTGCTTCGCCCCGGCGGCTTTGGGCGAATTCGCGTTTTGCGGGGCATGAACAACAACGCGCTGCTGGTTCCGCAGGCGGCCGTGATGCAAGTGCAGTCGATGTACCAACTACTGCTGGTGACTCCGGAAAACAAGGCGATTTTTCGTCCGGTGAAAGTGGGCGATCGCGTCGGTACCAATTGGATTATTACCGACGGGTTGAAGCCGGGCGAGAAGGTCGTGGTTGACGGACTGATGAAAGTGCAGTTGTTTGCCGCGCAAGCGCCACAGATGGCAAGGCAAGGCATTCCGGTCGTCGCCAAGCCGTACGTAGCACCTCCCACGACTGGCGTAGGGGGCAACTGATGCCCAAATTTTTTATCAATCGGCCCATTGTGGCGATGTGCATTTCCATCCTGATGGTTCTCGTCGGGGTGGTGGCAATGCTCAGCCTGCCCACGGCGCAATTTCCCAACATCGCCGATCCGCAGATTCAGGTGCTGGCCCTTTATCCCGGCGCCGACGCGCAAACCGTGGCCGAGTCGGTTGCGACTCCGATTGAGCAGCAGATGTCGGGCGTCTCCGGCATGAACTACATGTATTCCACCAGCGCCAGCAACGGCCAGATGACGCTGACCGTGGATTTCGCTCTGGGAACGAACGCCAACACCGATCAGATTCTGGCACAGATGCGCGCCGGGCAGGCCAACTCGCAACTTCCGAGCGCGGTAATCAATTCCGGCGTGACGGTGCAGCAATCGACCTCCTCGCCGCTGATGCTGATCGCACTCTCCTCGCCCAACGGGACCTACGACAACGTATTTCTGGCCAACTACGCCTTCATCAATCTGAACTACGCGCTGACGCGCCTGCCGGGCATCGCTTCGGTATCGGTGTTCGGAGCCGGCCAGTACGCCATGCGCGTATGGGTGAACCCCGACACGCTGGCCAATCTCGGAGTTACGGTTCCCGAGATTATCAACGCGATTCAGATCCAGAACACGGTGAACCCCGCAGGCCAGATCGGCGGATCGCCCGTCCCCCAGGGACAGCAGTTCACGTACAACGTACGCGCGCCGGGACGTCTGGCCACGCCTGAGGAGTTCGGCCAGATCATTATTCGTGCCACACCGGATGGCGGCATACTGCGCCTGAAAGATGTCGCGCGGGTGGAATTGGGCGCCCAGACCTACAACATTGAGGGGCGCTTCAATGGGAAGCCCGCGGCGCTGCTGGGCATTTACCTCACGCCGGGCGCTAACGCATTGCAGACCGCCGCCGAAGTCCGCAAGTTCATGGAGGAAAGCAGCACCCGATTCCCCCAGGATCTTACGTATAGCGTGCCGCTGGATACCACGCTGGCCATCACTGCCGGTATCCATGAGATCAAGAAGACGCTGATCGAAGCGCTGGCGCTGGTCATTCTGGTGGTTTTCATCTTCCTGCAGGGCTGGCGAGCCACCCTCATCCCGCTGCTGGCGGTTCCGGTCTCCCTGATCGGCGCTTTCATCGTGTTTCCGATCCTGGGATTCTCCATCAACACGCTTTCGCTCTTTGGACTGGTGCTGGCCATCGGATTGGTGGTGGACGACGCGATCGTGGTGGTTGAGGCCGTGGAGCATCACATTGAAGAAGGGATGACCCCGCACGATGCTGCGCAGAAGGCGATGGAAGAGGTGTCGGGCCCGGTCATTGCCATCGCGCTGATTCTGGCCGCCGTTTTCATTCCTACAGCTTTCGTGCCCGGTATCACTGGCCAGCTTTATCAGCAGTTCGCAGTGACGATTGCGGTATCGGTACTGTTCTCCGCTTTTAACGCGCTGTCGCTCAGCCCCGCATTATCTGCCCTGTTGTTGCGGCCCAAGAAGGAAATGCGCGGGCCAATGGGAGCATTCTTCCGCTGGTTCAATAAAGTATTTGGCAGGGCGACGGACGGTTATGTTGGGGTCTGCAAGCATTTGATCCACAAAGCCGGATTCGCCTTCGTGCTGCTGGGCCTTCTATGCGTCGGTGCAGCATTCTTCGGCTCCAAAGTTCCGGGCAGTTTCCTGCCCGACGAAGATCAGGGATATGTCTTCGGAGGGCTGCAATTGCCTGACGCTTCCTCGCTGCAACGTTCCTCCCAGGCGGCAAGGCAGGTCGAGCAAATCATCATGAATACGCCGGGCGTCGAGAACGTCAGCTCGGTGCTGGGCTACAGCCTGCTCAGCGGAGTCCAGACCACCTACAGTTCGTTCTTCTTCATCTCGTTCAAACCCTGGGACGAGCGTAAGACTCCGGAGACCAGCTACGACGGTATCAAACTCCATCTGGCGCGCGCTCTTTCTCAAGTGAATTCGGGGCTGGCTTTTGCCTTTCCGCCGCCCGCCATTCTCGGCGTCGGCACCTCGGGAGGATTCACCTTCATTCTGGAAGACCGATCGGGTAGCGGCACCGACTTCCTCGCCAAGAACGTCCAGGAATTCATGGCTGCAGCCCGCAAGCGCCCGGAACTCACCGGGGTGATGACCACCGCACTCTTTGGAGTTCCGCAGGTTGGGGTGACCGTCGACAAGGCGAAGGTGCTGACCCAGCAGGTGAATCTCAGTAATGTTTACCAGACGCTGCAGGCCTTCATGGGCGGAGCGCTGGTGAACTACTACAACCAGTTTGGCCTGCAATGGCAAGTGTGGGTGCAAGCCGACGGCAAGTTCCGCACCAATGTGAACAATCTCGGCAAGTTCTACGTGAAGAACACGGCCGGGGACATGGTTCCGTTAAGCACGCTGACGAGTACGGACTTGCGTAGCGGTACGGAGTTCGTCATGCGGCAGAACCTCTACCAGAGCGTACAGATTAACGGTTCAGCGGCGCCGGGTTACAGTACCGGCCAGGCGCTGGCCGCTTTGGAAGAGGTCTTCAAACAGACCATGCCAAGCCAGATGGGTTACGACTGGAGCGGCATGTCGTACCAGCAGGTGAAAGCCGCGCAGGGCGTGAGCCCGAGCGTGATCTTCGGCCTCTCGTTCCTGGTCGTCTTCCTCATCATGGCTGCCCAGTACGAGAGCTGGACGCTGCCGTTCTCCGTACTGTTGGGAGTGCCGATCGCCGTCTTTGGAGCCTTTGTGGCGCTGTATTTCCGCAAGCTCGACAACGACGTATACGCGCAGATCGGTCTGGTCATGCTGATTGGACTGTCGGCCAAGAACGCTATTCTGATCGTCGAATTCGCCAAGATGGAATACGACAAGGGCGCCACCCTGCTGGACGCCTCGCTCACCGGAGCGCGGTTGCGATTGCGACCCATCCTGATGACGGCGTTCGCCTTCATTCTCGGTTGTGTTCCGCTGTGGGTGGCCACGGGCGCGGGCGGCATCTCGCGGCAGGTGCTGGGATCGGTGGTAATCGGCGGAATGCTTGCCGCCACAGCTCTGGCCATCTTCTTCATCCCGGTTTCGTTCGATGTGGTGGAGCGCTTCGGTATATGGATTGGCGGAAAGAAAGAGGAACCTAAGCCAGGCCCGTCCACGGCTCCGGCGGAGGGAGGCGCACATGACTAAGCCGAAACAACTCTCTGTCGTCGTGTTATTGCTCTCGCTCTCCGCTTGCAAGCTCGGACCCAATTACAAGCGTCCGCCGCTGGACGTTCCTCCTCAATATCGCGGACTAGCTCCCGACGCTTCCACGCAGCAGCCGCCGGCCGGAGAGCAGTTCGCCGAGATGAAATGGCCGACTGTTTTTCAGGATGAAACGCTGCAGGCTCTGATTAAGGAAGCGCTGGCCAATAACTACGACATGCGCATCGCCGCGGCGCGCATCATGGAATCCGCCGCCAATCTTGGAATCACCCGTGCCAATCAGTTTCCGTCGGTCAACGGGAGCTTCTCAATCACCAACCAACAGGCGACGCCGCTCTTCACCGGTTCTCCCACCTTCGACACGGCTGCGATTCAGCTGAACTACATTGTCGACTTCTGGGGACAGTATCGCCGCGCGACTGAGGCGGCGCGCGCTATCCTCCTGGAAACTACCTATGCACGCGATGTAGTTCAGACCACGCTGATCTCGCTGGTGGCGACAAACTACTACCTGCTGGGACAGTACGACAACCAACTGACGTACTCCAAGGACAGCGTCGAGGCTTACAAGGGCATCCTCAAGCTGAACACCATCAAGTACAAGGGCGGCGATGCGGCCATCACCGATGTGTATCAGGCGCAGGTGCTGGTGCAGCAGGCAGAAGCGGAAGTTATCTCGCTGCAAACTGCGATTGAGCAGACCGAGAACAACATCAGTATCCTGCTGGGGAAGAACCCAGGGCCGATTGCGCGCGGTCTCAACCTGGTGGTGCAGCCGCACTTGACAGATGTCCCGGCCGGCTTGCCTTCCTCGTTGCTGCAGCGCCGTCCCGACGTGCGTCGCGACGAAGAGAACCTGGTAGCAGCGAATGCTAACGTGGGTGTCGCGAAGGCCGCATTCTTCCCGCAGATCTCACTGACCGGTCAATTCGGAGCGACGAGCACCGCTATCAGCAGCTTCCTGGAGGGTCCGGCAACCTTCTGGGCTGTAGGCGGCCAGATCGCCCAACCCATTTTTGAAGGAGGCAGGATCAGAAGCGGCTATCGACTGGCGTGGGCACAGCGCGACGAAGCCGAGTTGAACTACAAGAAAACAGTGCTGAATGCCTTCGGCGACGTCTCCAATAGCCTCGTCGGTTACAACGATGCCCGCAAGTTTCGCGTGAAGATCGAAGAGGAAGCCAACACCTACAAGGAGACGGCGCACCTCGCCACCGTCCGCTATCGGGGCGGGGTCACCAGCTTTCTGGAAGTTCTGGTTACCGAACAGGACTACTTCGCCGCCGAGTTGAGCCTCTCCCAGGCATGGTTCAACGAGTTGGCTAACTATGTCCAGCTGTACCAGGCGCTGGGCGGCGGCTGGGACCAGCAATAAGAACATTCCAGCGATCGGGTACGCGTAGAATGGGCTGATTCGTAACCGTCCTCAGCCGCATGTTGATGACCCTTTTCAATTCGCGGGTGATCCGCATCGTCAGCGCCAGTATCCTGGGCGGCATATTGATCGGAGTGGTCGGCGGCGCTTTCCGCTACTTGCTGATCACTGCTGACTTTCTGCGCGGCGACCTGATCGCATGGGCTCATGGACGGCCGCGCATCGGCTGGCTCCTGCCGGTCGTTATGGGCGCTGCGGGAGCATGGCTCGCTCGCCTCCTCGTCATCAAGCTTGCGCCTTATGCCGAAGGCAGCGGAGTGCAGCGCGTTGAAGCCGTCTTTGCCGGCGAGGTCAAACCCGCATCCTTCAGCGTCGTGCCGGTAAAGTTCTTCGGCGGGTTGCTCGCCATGGGCTCCGGCTTGGCGCTAGGCCGCGAAGGGCCGACAGTGCAGATGGGCGCGTCCTTCGGCACCTTGTTCTCGCGGTTTCTCCTTACAGCGGAGGAAGACCGCAGAGTTGTCGACGCAGCCAGCGCCGGCGCGGGACTCGCGGTTGCGTTCAACGCTCCTATCGGTGGCTCCATCTTTGTCTTCGAAGAGCTGACCAGTAACTTCACTCCGTGGCTGCTGATTGCAACCCTCTCTGCTTGCACGGTTGCTGTGTGGCTGATGCGGGGGATGCTGGGCAATGTTCTTGACTTCACCGTGCCGCAAGTAAGCCCAACGGAAAACTGGACCAAGTGGCCATTCCTGTTGCTGGGAGCGCTACTGGGCGTTGCCGGCGCAATTTACAACGCCGTGATCATGGGCCTGCTTAGGGTCAGCGAAAGGATGCGCAGTCTCTCGTCCCTGCAGCGGGCCGCACTCATCGGTGCAGCGGTGGGCGTCGTAGCGTGGTTTGTACCGTCCCTTGTCGGTGGCGGAGACACGCTTACGCAATCCATCCTCTCCAATCAGTTCACGGTGGAAACGCTGACGACGATCTTCCTGGTGCGCTTTGCGCTAGGACCCTGGTCTTACGCCGCAGGCGAACCGGGAGGCCTGTTTGCCCCGCTGCTGCTATTGGGAGCTTCTTCCGGAGCGCTGTTCGCCGGAGTCCTGAATCACTTCATGCCGAATCAGGGAGTCTCTGCGGTGGCCTGCGCGATCATCGGCATGGGGGCGCTGTTCTCGGCAACGGTGCGCGCTCCGCTTACCGGGATTGTACTGGCGGTGGAGATGACCGGACGCGCCGACCTCACCTTGGGATTGCTGGGCGCGTCGCTGGTGGCGATGGTGGTGGCCATGCTGCTCAAGAGCGAGCCAATCTACGAGAGCCTGAAGCGCCGCATGTTGTCGCAGCCAACCGTAAGCCCTCGGCGAGTCGACGCTGGAGCGGCGCGGCCCGGCTGAGCGACGGTGTGCCCATTTGCCCTCGATCCTGAAGGGAAGTCCTCAGTGGGACTGGAAGCTATCTCGTTTTGTTGACATGCTTCATCCGGATCAAGTTGCGCTGGTTCACAGCGCCGTTCTCACATGCAACAATCCAAGTCCCGCAATGCGGGACGGTTCAGTTTAGCCCAGGACGAACTGGGGTCCCCGGTCCGCGCCGCCTTTGCGCGGATTGAGGTGGGAAGTCCTGGGTACGCAGCGTAAATGGGTTCCGAGTCCCGGCAGGGACGGCCCAGGGGATGTCAACAGAGCCAGATGGCTTCTAGGACTTACTCAGGCCGACTCTAGCCGTCATCGTATGCTGCTCGCCGGGCGCAAGCTGGACCGCGAAGTCACCGACGTTGCTGGTCTCGACGCAGAGCATCTGTTTCCACTCATCCTCGCCCAAATCGCTCATC
>JBARGS010000146.1:0-6432 GCA_049798495.1 Candidatus Korobacteraceae bacterium
GAAGAGGTCCGCAAGGGCCGGTTTCGGCAGGACCTGTACTATCGGCTCAACGTCTTTCCGATCGCAATTCCGCCACTGCGCGAGCGTCGGGAAGACATTCCCATGCTAGCGAAGAGCTTTGTGGAAACGTTTGCCCGCCGAATCGGGCAGCCAATTCACACCATTCCTGAGGGTGTGATGGACGCGCTCACACGGTACTCGTGGCCGGGAAATATTCGCGAACTCCAGAACGTGATTGAGCGCGCGGTCATTCTGTCGAAGGGTGGAGTGCTGCGCGCACCGGAGCTACCGAAGATGGACGAGCCTGCAATGGCGGTTGCTGCTCCTCCGGCGACATCCGATCCAAGCGCACCCAAGACTCTAGTGGAAGCGGAGCGCGAGTATATCAGCGAGATTCTTCGGAGATCCAACTGGGTCCTCAGCGGACGCGATGGAGCGGCGGTGAAGCTTGGCATTCCCCGGACCACGCTTCTGTACAAGATGCGACAGCTAGGAATTCCCCGTCGGCCGCAGTGAAAAGAACGACGGCTTCGCCTCCTCTCTTAACTTAGGAAAGTAGAGCTCGGGCGCCTTTCATATAGCCGTTCGGTATGCTGACCTCAGGCCGGTAGCTTCTACTCGGCTGTTCCGTTATTTTGCCGATCAAAGTGTTCAATGTTATACAGACAGCCAAAAGCCCAACGGCTAGACTTCTGGACAAATAAGTAGGCGCGTCCCGTGGAGACGCTTCTCGGCCAGAGACCCTCCGCGGGACACTTTCAATCCAACTCAAATGAAAACGACGCTGCAAGCACCGCATCATTGTCCCGGCCTCGGAGTATGGCTGGCAATGGTGGGCATCGTCTTACTAATCCTCTGTCTCGGCTTGCGGTGGTCCTGATCCAGGCTACCAGCGTTGTATCAGCGATTGGAGCAGGCGTTTGGAGCGCTCCCGGGAGTGCAAAGCGTCGGTCTGGCGCTCTACAGTACGTTGGAGGGTGACAATTGGGGTGAGGGAGTTTTTGGGGAAGGGCGGCCAAAGCCCGGCCCCAATGAACACAATGGATCCTCATGGGACCGGATGAATGCGAAATTTCTTGGAACCGTCGGACAGCCCGTAATTCGCGGACGCGGCTTCACCGGGTATGGCAGCGTCTTGCTGGGCGTAATTTCTCTGCTGTGGAACTTTCTGAGTACCACCAACGCCGAGGACCGCCGTAAGGTCAAGGTGATTTTCTGGGGAACGGTGGTAGGAATGACTCCCATCGTTCTGCTGATCGCCGCCCAGGATGCCTTTCAGTTCAGTTCTCCGGTGCCGATGACGAATAAGGTTTGGTGGAAAATATTTGTTTCCGCCCATGAGAATACGACTATTCATTTCCATGCCGGGTTCTCAGGATTCAGTTGTCAGGTACACCCCAATTTTCCTTTTACAGAGCTTAGAGTCCATCCAGCATTATCTGCTCCGATGAGGCGACCTATGCGAATATCAGGGGAAAATCGTAGTGTTTCTGCAAACCCAACCGTACAAAACGGCAAGCCTGCGAGAAACAGACCACGTAAGATGTAAGGTGCAGCGTGATCTTGCGGGTTTAGCGCGAACTTGCAATTTGCAAGCACGGTTAGCTCTCACGTGCCAGTAACAAAAAATGCTAGCGCTGCGGTTGGCAAGTGGTAGAATTTGGCCACTTCGCGCCATACAATTTGATGTGCAGTCCGGTGTCGGTCTGCTGCCTGCAGTAATCGTGGTCGCTTCGCCAGGTAGACATGCACTCGACGAATGATGGTACTTGGTATATGTTCGCGCGGCAGTAGAGCCGCGGGTGCTGGTCCGATTTTCTCTGCAAGGAAGGCGTCCGACTGCTGCAAGATAATCGATAGTCCCGGGAAAATTCTGCCCTATGGGGATCGAACGTAAATCTGCAGCTGGTAGTCGCTTGCAGCAAGTGAATTGCGAGCCTGATCGAGCGGCGATGGTCATGACTGCGAGGAAGCCTCCGGCCCTGAAGAACGCGAGTCATCAGCAGCCTCGTGTTCTCGATGAGTCGTTGGCCAGCGGTGGATGGCAAGAGGTGCTCACGCCCAAGGAAGTACAGCTGTTAGAACTCCTTTCTTACGGCTATGAAAATGGCGACATTGCCGATCATTTCCAGACCTCACTGCAAGCTGTCAAGAACATGCTGCGCACGATCAATCTCAAACTAGGCGCAGACAATCGCACCCATGCGGTATCGATCTGCTTTCGTAACAATTGGCTGCCACTCGGAGCGCACGAAAGTATCATCAGAGGGCATGTACCCCAGAGCAAATCCAACGGGCGACGTGGCCCGCTTCGATAACCTGAACAATTGACTCTTGTGTGCCGTGCTTCGTATCTGTGAGGCGTCGGACTATATGTCGTTGCGGCAATGGAACGAGGATCATTCCGTTGTCGCAGGTGGTGGAAGGTTGCGGTTCTTCAACCATTGCAGGCTAATCGTGCGGTTGGCGGCATTAGACGGGATCTTGTCGATACCCGGCATGAAAATGCGTAGTCCCGCCTCAGGCGTCATCTGAATTCGTCCGTTGACGAGTTGCTCCTGATAACGCGCCAGGTCGAAGTTGAACCACTCGTCGTTCGAGATATCGATCAGAAAGAGATCGGAATAGTTCATGGTGAGCTTGCCGAAGTTCACCGTCCCTCCGCGCAAACGGATGAAGTTCCGCCACTCTTTGACCTTGACGACATCGGCCCGCGCTGTCCCAAACACGCTGATAAGATCGCCGGTTTTGCTGCCGAGGTGCACGTCCGTCAACTTGCCTTGAATGTGGGGCGCTGGGAGGAACTGCTCCGGGTTGATGTAAATGTCGTCGCCTGAGATCTGGATACCGGTCGCTCCCTTGGAATCGACCAGATCGCTCAGGTTCACCTTTAGGGACTTCAGCAACCCGGTCACGGGCAGTTTGAGAACACGCAGCTTGGTGGCGTGAAGATCGATCCGGCCATCGGGGGTGGCGCGCACATCGCTGATCATCTCGATGGGCAGCGGAAGGCCCTTGTGCAGCGTGCCGTTCAGTTTTAGCTGCTGGCCTTGATCCGCCAGGGAGACGTTGCTGAGGGGAGTACCCTTCAAGCCTCCGCCATTCAAGACCGCAGCCACGTCGGCGAGACTGAGCGCAATGACTCCATCCTGCACAGCCAAGGTGAAGGAGTTGGGATCGTCGAACGAGGGAACGACTCCAGCCTTGGTCGGCCGCATCTGCCCGCGCAGCCAGCGGACGCGCAGCTTGTAGCCGGGCGGCTCGTTGAGGATTACGTTGTGTATCAGGACTGCGGTTTCGCCGCCAGGGGTGATCCTTCTCGCCGTATCGGAGCGAACGGATGCGGTATCTGCGGATGCTGGCTTTTCATCCGCCGGCCGGGAGGATGAAGCCTTCTGTGGTGGCTTGGCACATCCAGACAGCAGCAGGATGGGGAAAAGAAGAAAGACACTTCTTAGGAGCTTTTGCACTTTGATTTGCCTTCTCACAGAATGAGATTGACGCGGCGCACTTTGCAAGTGTTTGGCTCGCCTCAAGGAAACGAGCGGAGAAAACTGTGTACTGAGGTGAGATGCGCCGTCACCAGGAAAAGGAAGGTTTACCGCGCTAGGACCGAGATGCTTTTGCGGCAGGCCTCCCGGATTCCGCTTTCTCTACTTCCGCTGATGCGCTGGCAGGGCGCTCGAATTTGCACTCGGAGGGCTTCTTGTCGAAGCGCAGTCCCTGAAACACAGGTGCGCGCATCTTCACCGCACCGCTCTCCCCCTCGTGCGTCCAGTCGGAAAACTTGATTTCCGCCACCAATTCCGGCTTAACGTAGTGGACGCGGCGGTCGCTCTCGACTTTGCCGAAGAATGGATTGCGGTCAGTCTCCAGCGGCTGCAGACGCTTCCACATGTCCGCGTGGGTCTGCTCAGTGAAGCCGCTGCCGGCCTGCCCGACCGGGATCAGACGCTGGTGATTGTCATAAAGTCCAAGTACCAGCGATCCGAAGTTCTCGCGTGCGCCGCGCGGGTCAGTGTAGCCGCCGATAACGCACTCCTGCCGCTTCACAATTTTGATCTTCAGCCAGTCGCTGCTGCGCTTGGGTAGGTAGCAACTACGGCGTCGCTTGGCGATGATGCCCTCCAGCCCGCGCTGCGCGGCGGCCTCGAAGAGAGCGGTGCCCTGGCCGATGTAGTGGTCGGAGAAGCGAATGAGATCGTTCTTGACGAGGATCGAAGACAGAAGTCGCTTGCGCTTCTCCAGATCCACTTGTGTCAGATTGTAGCCGTCGAGATAGAGCAGATCGAAGAGGTAATAGACAACGGGAATGTCGTCGCGCGTGCGGCGGATGCGTCGGCCGCCTTCGCCAACTCCGGTGCGCTGCTGCATCAGGCTGAAAGAGGAGCGGCCCTCGTTGTCGAGGGCCACGATTTCGCCGTCGAGAATCGCGGTGTGGGCTTTGACGTGGTCGGGCAGGACGTGCAGCTCCGGGTAAGCCGCAGTCAGATCATTCTGATTGCGAGAAACCAGGCGGACCGATTTTCCCTCCAGGAATGCGATGGCGCGATAGCCGTCCCATTTGATTTCGTAGAGCCAGTCGTCATCATCAAATGGCTTATCGATAAGCGTGGCCAACATGGGATGGATGCTGCGTGGCATCGGGGCTTTGTGGCCGACGGACGCAGCCGACCCTACCGCACTACTTTTTGCTTCTTCGCCGCGGAGTTTTTTTTTAATCCGCCGGAGGCGGCGACGCTGGGCTTCTTCACCGGAGTTTTGGAGGAAGCCTTTCCCGTGGCCGGAGGATCTGATGTGGCTGCCTTCTTCTTCGCGCCCTTTCTTGCTTTCTTGGCGTCGGCTCTGGCGATTGAGTCGGCGAGCCAGTCGTTCTTGCTGGAGCCTCCACGAGCCGTGGCTTTGCGACTGCTCGCCCACTCAGCTGAACCGGCGTCGCCCGCGATTTCCTTAATCGAACGCTTCGTCAGGACAGAATAGTCGTACTTATCGATATCGTAGCCTTCCTGCACATAGGCGTCGCGATGCTTGATCAGCAGCCACTCTGTGCCCTTGCTGCCGGGACGGCGCGCTTTCATGTGCACGAGTGCGAAATCGCCCTTCAGCTTCTGTCCGTTGAGGCGAAACTTGAGGTCGCCTTTGCGCATCATCTCTTCCACGTCGCCTTGCGGTTCCCATGTCCCCATGTCCCAGACCATCACAGTTCCCGCGCCGTAGTTCCCGTCGGGAATGGTGCCTTCAAAATCGAAGTAGGAGACAGGATGATCCTCCACCTGCATGGCCAGACGTTTGTCGGCGGGGTCGAGCGACGGGCCCTTGGGAACGGCCCAGGACTTCAGCACGCCGTCCATTTCCAGACGGAAGTCATAGTGCAGGCGCGACGCATGATGTTTTTGCACGACGAAGCGGCGTTGCTTGCCTTTCTCCACTTTGCCGGGAGGCTCAGGCGTCTGTTTGAAGTCGCGTTTGCGCTTGTATTCTTCGAGGGGCATAAGAATCCAGATGGCGTCGGCCTGAAGAGACTGTGTCGCCGCTCTGCGGCTCGGCAAATTTTCCACTTGTGCGGGGGCTGACGCCCCCGCCTAACTTCATCCCGCCGCTTTGCGGCTAGTTCGGGCGTGTCCGAAGACACTGCGATGATCTCATGCTACCGCACGGCAGCTCCGACAAATTTACTAGGATGCTCCAGAGACTGACAACGCTGCCAACCGCTTGATTCAAGACATACGGCCTGCATCGCTCGTGTCGCCAACTTCCGCAACGATGGACGGAGGCGGGCTTGCCGGTAAAGGCGAAAGCGGCTCGGGCAGGACGGTTGGATATCTTGCACGCGGATAGATTTTCGCCAGCAGCAGGATTCCGGCGACGGTTACGATGAGATCGAAGACGCTGGCCTCGGGTCCGACACTGCCCCCGCTCAACCATTTCGAGCCCGAGAGGGAAGCATTCAACATGTGGCCGGTGGCAGGGATGCCGCTATTCGGGGTCGAGTAGAAGAAGCTCTCGCCCCAGTCGAAGGCCATGTGCCACCCGATGGCGAACCAGAGGCTGCCGGTGCGCCGTAAGGCAAAGCAAAGGAAGAATGCGATGAGAACGATTTCGACGACGCCGACCCAGTTTTCGCCGGGATTGTTGTAGTGACCGAGCGCGAAGATGAGACAAGTCACTGCGGTCGCCGGCCAGAATCCCATTCCCCAGGTCAGCGTGAACTGAACATAACCGCGGAAGGTGAACTCCTCAAAAAAGCCCACCATCAAAAAAGCGAAGGCCCAGAACAGTCCATATTTCACTATAGCCAATGGGGGGAGAGCGAGCCCGCCGAAGGAGTACGCGTGCGTGAGCGTCATGAGAGCAATGATGGTCGACAACATCACGAAACCCCAAAGCGCTCCCATCCAGAAGTTTCTGCCGAGGAGACCGCGGGCGGGAAGA
>JBARGS010000147.1:0-30550 GCA_049798495.1 Candidatus Korobacteraceae bacterium
AGAACATGCGCACGCGCCCAATGGACTTCGGACGGTTGTAGTCGAAGCCCAGCGTGCCATCTGGCTTCTCGATCACGATTGGCGCTGGGAGGAATGGTTCCAGAATCTTCTTGCAGGCCACCGGACCGGAGCCGGGGCCACCGCCGCCGTGAGGCGTGGAGAAGGTTTTGTGCAGATTCAGATGCATGACGTCGACGCCGAAATCGCCGGGGCGCGTCTTGCCGACCAGCGCATTCATGTTGGCGCCATCCATGTAGAGCAGCGCGCCCTTGGCGTGCATCACGTCAGCGATCTTGTGGATCTCCTGCTCGAAGACGCCCAGCGTGTTGGGATTCGTCAGCATCAGCGCGGCCACATCTTCATTCACCTGCGCTTCAAGCGACGCCATGTCCACGATGCCGGCCGCATTCGACTTGAGGTTCTCGACCGTGTAGCCCGACATCGCCGCGGTCGCCGGATTCGTCCCGTGCGCCGAGTCGGGGATGAGGATCTTCTTGCGCGGATTGCCGCGCGACTCCAGGTACGCACGCACCATCAGGATGCCGGTGAGCTCGCCATGCGCGCCCGCCGCCGGCTGCAATGTGATGGCGTCCATGCCGGTGATCTCGATGAGCTGCTCGCTCAGCATCTTCAGAATGCGCAGCGCGCCCTGGCTGATGCGTTCCGGCTGATACGGGTGCGCCTCGGCCAGTCCCATCAGCCGTGCCACGTACTCGTTCACGCGCGCGTTGTACTTCATGGTGCACGAGCCCAGCGGATACATGCCGTGATCGACCGCGTAGTTCCACGTCGAGATGCGCGTGTAATGGCGGATGATCTCGATCTCGCTCACCTCCGGCATATGGCCGAGATCTTCGCGCGCCTGCCCTCCAAGCAACTTCGCGGGATCGACCGCCGGAACGTCGAGCGGCGGCAGCTTGTAAGCCTTCTTGCCGGGCGACGACTTCTCGAAGATCAGGTCTTCGTTCTGGCTGATGTGGGTGGTGGCTTTCTTGATCTTCTCGTTCAGGTTCACAGCGCCACCTCCTTCGCAGCCGCGTCAATCGAAGCCTTCGCCGTGGTCTCGGTGCAGCACCACAGCGCCGCATGGTTCAGCTCGGGATAAAACTTCTTCAGCGGGAAGCCTCCGATGATCTGCTGCCCCAGCAGCTTGTCATTGGTCGCGTAGGGATCGGTCTTGGTCTGGATCACGAATTCGTTGAAGCGCGGCGCGCCTTCGAACAGCAGCGTTGCCCCGGCTTTCTTGAATTCTTCAGCAGCGTAGTGCGCCTTGGCCAGGTTCTGCGTGGCCAGCTCCTTCAACCCTTCGCGGCCGTAAACGGCCATGAAGATCCCACACATCAGCGCGACCAGTCCCTGGTTCGTGCAGATGTTCGAGGTCGCCTTCTCGCGGCGGATGTGTTGCTCGCGGGTAGAGAGCGTAAGCACGAAGCCGCGCCGGCCCTGCTTGTCCCGCGCCTCACCGACTAACCGGCCGGGCATCTGGCGCACAAACTTGTCGCGTGTGGCGATGACGCCGCAGTACGGCCCGCCGAATCCCAGCGGCACGCCGAACGACTGCGCCTCCATGCTGACAATGTCAGCTTCGGCCGGCGGCTTCACGATACCGAGCGAAACCGCCTCGGCGATGGAGACAATCAGCAGCGCGCCCTTCTTGTGCGCGATCTCGGCGATCGCCGCCACGTCTTCAATGGTGCCGAAGAAGTTAGGAGACTGGATGAGGATCCCGGCAGTGTCGTCGTCGATGGCCATGTTTAGCGTGTCGATATCGACGCGGCCATTCTTCGCATAGCCGAAGGTCGTGATCGGCATCCCCTGGTAGCGCGAGTAGGTGGTGATGACCTCGCGATACTCGGGATGCACCGTCGCAGCCACCGCTGACTTGTAGCGTCCCGTGATGCGTGCGGCCATCATCAGCGCTTCTGCGGCGCCGGTCGAGCCGTCGTACATGGAGGCGTTGGCCACGTCCATGCCGGTCAGCTCGCAGATCATCGTCTGGAACTCGAAGATCGATTGCAGCGTGCCTTGCGCAATCTCCGGCTGATAGGGCGTGTAGGCGGTAAAGAACTCGCCACGCGAGACAAGCGATTCGATGACCACGGGCCGGTAGTGCGAGTACGCACCCGCCCCGAGAAACGTGGCGAAGCCCTGCGCGCTGTTCGCGGCCCGCTGCCGGAAGAACTCCACGATCTCACTTTCGGCGTAAGAGCGTGGAATTTTCAGATCGCCTTGCAGGCGATACTCGGCAGGTATGCCGGCGAATAAGTCATCGATGGATTTTGCTCCAATCTCGCGCAGCATGGCTTCGCGGTCGGATTGGGAGTTAGGAAGATAGCGCATGAATACCTGTAGCTTTCCTGGGCGACATGAGTATTGAAACCGTCAAGGACTCGACGGCGTTACGATAAGAACCTGGTGTTTCCTCACTGCATGACGCTTCGTCCAAAATGCGGCAGGTCGGAAGCGTAGAACCAAGGCGCCTGGTGAACCCATCGCAGCCTGACTTCACTGCGGAGAACGTCCTTCCCGGTGGCGTCGCAGATCTTCCAGAATGGCTTCAATTGTGATTTCGGTCCGGTCGAGCCGGTGTTCGTGAGCCATGATAACTTCGTGGTCTTTTTGAACGGCGCTAGCTAGAAGCATGGCTGCCTCTCGAAGCTCTCTGGCGGACTCGCGATCTTCTTTCGCCGCTTCCCGCAGTTCGCGAATATCTTCCGTATTCTTGAGTGTGCTGTCATACAGCCGCCCGAGCGCCTTCCAGAACTCTTCGAAGTTGACAAAATCCATGGTATTACCCGCGAGCTCGGCACCGCCTCTTTCAATATATCGCAATCGCCAAACCCTAGTGCCCGCCCTCTTCGGCGACGAACTTCTCGTAGTCGGCGGCCGACAACAACTGGCCCGCCTCGCTCGGATCCTTCAGCGTCACCTTGATCATCCAGGTGTTGTTGGCATCCTTGTTCACCTGCTCGGGAGCGGTGTTCAGCGCCTCATTCACTTCGGCCACGGTACCGGAAACGGGCGCGAACAAGTCGGAAACCGCCTTTACCGACTCCACCGAGCCAAAGGTCTTGCCCGCGGTAATCTCGGTTCCTGCCTTCGGCAGCTCGACAAAGACAATGTCGCCGAGCGAGTTCTGCGCGTAGTCCGTGATGCCGATTGACCCGGTCTTGCCATCGACTTTCAACCACTCATGTTCCTTGGTGTATTTGTAATCCGCGGGATAAGCCATTTGCTGTCCTCCTCGGCACCCGTGGGTGCATCGGCAAGATTTGGATGATGACCAACGAAAAACGAACTACGCCTGCTTCTTTGGCCGCTTATAAAACGGTGTCGGCACGACCTTGCACTTCACAGCCTGGCTTCGGCATTGCACCAGGACTTCGTTCCCGATCTCCGACTGCCCGACCGGCACATACGCCAGCGCAATATTCTTCTTCAAGAACGGCGCGTACGAACCGCTGGTGACATAGCCAATCTCGTTGCAGTTCAGGTCCGACACCTTGTAGCCGTCGCGCGGGATGCCGCGGTCGATCGACTCCAGCCCAACCAATGTTCTTTTGATGCCGGCGGCCTTCGCGCGTTCCAGGGCATCGCGCCCGATGAACTCGCCCTTCTCCATCTTGAGGAAGCGATCCAGCCCAGCCTCCCACACGTTGATGGTCTCGGAAATCTCGTGTCCGTAGAGCGGCAGCTTGCCTTCCAGCCGCAGCGTGTTGCGCGCGCCCAGTCCGCAAGGAATAATCCCAAACTCCTTGCCCGCCTCCAGCACCTCGTTCCACACCCGCGTACTGGTCACCTCGTCCGTGGGAACGTAAATCTCGAAGCCGTCCTCGGCGGTGTAGCCGGTTCGCGCGATCAGAATGTTCTTCAGTCCGCAGACGGTACCGTAGGTGAACCAGTAGAACTTCACCTTCGACAGGTCCGCGTCGGTCAGCTTCTGCAACGTGTCGACACCCTTCGGACCCTGGATCGCGATCTGCGTGTAGTTGTCGCTCAGGTTCTCGACCTTGCAGTCGAACTGCTTCGTATTGTCGGTGACCCAGTTGCCGTCCTTCTCGCGCGTGCCGGCATTGATCACCAGCATGTAATCTTCTTCGCCCATGCGGTGCACGATCACGTCATCGACAAACGTTCCCTCGGGATACAGCATCGCCGAGTAGCGGCACTGGCCGACACCCATGCCGGCCGCGTCGTTCATGGTGATGTGCTGCACCGCTTCCAGCGCCTGCGGGCCCGAGATGCGAATGTCGCCCATGTGGCTGACGTCGAATACGCCCACGCCGTTGCGCACCGCCAGATGCTCCTTCATCAGGCCGCCGACGGAAGGATATTCAACTGGCATGTCCCATCCGTTGAAATCGACCATCTTCGCGCCCAACTGGCGATGGGCGGCATTCAGGGCAGTCTTGCGAATCGGTGTGGCCACCTGGCTGTCGGAAGGCAAACGGGAATCCTTTGGCGCACTGACCACCCCAGAGTCGCAAAGACGGCGTCTCTGGGGACCCCGGGG
Source organism: Candidatus Korobacteraceae bacterium (assembly GCA_049798495.1). Taxonomy (GTDB): domain Bacteria; phylum Acidobacteriota; class Terriglobia; order Terriglobales; family Acidobacteriaceae; genus Bog-257. Next base: position 4,514 of record JBARGS010000147.1, read on the forward strand.
GATGGCGCGCGGTCGAGGTTGGTGTAACTAAGTACGGTAACACGCGCGTTTTTAGCGGTCAACGCGACCAAAGGCGTACAGCGCCAATCCTCAGGGCAGCGCCAAGCAAGTGGCATTCCGCAACGGCCTGTTGTCCAGAATTTTGACAGTTACGGAAGGACAATTGGTTCCCATTTCGGCATGGGACCTTCGTTCCGGCTCCTGCCCCGCAGTCACAGACCACGCCCGCGAGCACCTTCTATACGGAAAGTAGCCACTACGAGCAGGACATTCCTAATGCGAGATTTTCCCCGTACGGTATTCGTCGGTCGTGTTTCTTTTCCCCGCCTCTTGCAACTCTGCGGAACATTGATACTCGCTTTTGGCGTATTCTTGCCGCCGTTTGCAGCAGCGCAGGACGGATCCACCTCGCTGCAAGGCGTCATTGAGGACGCCAGCGGGGCGCGCATCCCCTCGGCTGTCATCATCGTGACGGATCCCGAGAAAGGCTTCCGCCAACAGGCGTTCACGGATGCGCAAGGCACGTTTCTTTTCGGCATGCTGGCTCCGGGCCGCTACGATGTGAGCGCTTCTGCCCCGGGCATGAGCACCAAGACCAGCCGGGGCGTGGAACTGTTCGTCGGTGGAGTCGCGGTGGTGCAATTGCGTCTCGCTCCCGCCGCTCCTACCCAGACCATCACGGTCAGCGCGTCAGCCGCTCCGGTGGATACGCAAAGCAGCGAGGTATCCAACGTTGTAGCGCAGGAAGCCATACAGGGTCTGCCGCTGAATGGCCGCCGCTTTACGGATCTGGCGCTGCTGTCTCCCGCCGTAACCCAGGACCCACGCGGTCTAACCTCCGACTCAAACGGCGATCTCGCGTTCGGCGGTGTGCGCGGCTTCAACAACAATTTCCAGGTGGACGGCACGGACGATAACAACTCTTTTTATGCCCAGGCTCGCGGGCGTTATCGTGCGCCCTACCAGTTCAGCAACGAGGTCATCAAGGAGTTTCGCGTCTCGTCCAATTCCTACAGCGCGGAACTGGGACGAGCCGGCGGCGCCGTCTTCAATGTGGCAACCAAATCGGGCACCAACGATTGGCATGGTGGCGGCTTCTATTACCTGCGCGACCGCGACTTCGACGCCCAGCAGCCATACGCCGACAGCAAGCCCGACGATCGCCAGCAGCAGTTCGGCGGCACGCTAGGCGGACCCATTCAAAAGGACCGCATCTTCTTTTACGCCGGCTTCGATCAGCACCTGCTCATCGTCCCCTCCATGATGCAGTTCGCCAACGGAGCCACTTCGATTGTGCCCACCCCCGCCGACTACGACTACACCGATCAGGCCCTGGTGACGAAGGCGGCGCAGGGGCTGAATCAGATGGGAGGCGCCTACCCGACCACGATGCAAGGAAATGCCGGGTTCGGCAAGGTGGACTTCAAGCTCTCGTCGAAACAATTGGCATTTGTGCGCCTGAGCACTTCCCGCTTCAGCGGTACGAACAACGTCTACTTCGATCCTTCCAGCCCGATCACCGGTTATGCGGAGAGCGCCAACGGCGCCGAGGACGTGAAGACGGAGAGTGTGGCCGCGTCGCTCATAAGCGCCTGGACCAACAACTTCGCCACCAGTCTGCGAGTACAGTTCTCGCGCGACCTGCAACTATCGTCGTCGAACTCGGACCAGCCGTGGACGAAGATCTATGACGTTATCGCAGGGTTCGGCAGCTCGAGCACGCTTCCCCGCGACACGCGAGAGCACAAGCTGAACATGGGCGAGACCCTCAGCTATGAGACTGGCCGGATACATTGGAAGTTCGGCGGCGACTTTCTGCAGGCGTGGGTCTACAACTACTATCCGTACCTATTCGGCGGCGAGTATTACTTCGACAATGTGAAGGTGAATCCGTGGACGTACGCTCCCATGAAATATGGCGAGCCGCTTACGCCATTGCGCGCCTACGCTCACGACGTTCCGCGCTACTACATGCAGGACTTTGGAACTTCGGTCTCGCACCCGAATTCCCGGAATTATTCTGCTTTCATGCAGAACAGCATTCACGTGACCCGAAGTTTAACGCTGAATGCCGGCCTTCGTTACGATCTGCAAACCTTCGAGGCTGGCCAACTGGAGAGCAATCCGCTGTATCCGCCGTCCGGCAAGGTTCCGACCGATCTGAACAATGTTTCGCCGCGTCTTGGTTTCGCTTACTCCGTGGGAGATCAGCGTCCCACAGTCATTCGCGGGGGCGCGGGCCTGTTCTACATGCCAATCCCGTCGATTTACGCGTCGCAGGTCGCGCTCGACAACGGTATGCAACAGAGTCAACTCTTCCTCGATCTGATGAATCCCGCGCAGGCGGCGCTGTTTCCCAGTTATCCCGCCCCGCTGGTGAACTGCCCGCCGGGAACGCCGGTCTGCACTCCGCCAAAGGCATTGGCTGGCTTGCTCACCACGCAGATCTCAGCCTTCGCGCCGAACTTTCAGACACCATACACGGAGAAGGCCAGTTTGGAGGTTCAGAGGGAACTCGGACGTAATATCGTGGCTACCGTCAGTTACGAGTACGTGCACGGGGTGCACGTGCTGCGCTCCCTTGACGCGAATCTGCCCAAACCAGTCATCACGGAATATCCCGTCTACAACGATACTGGTTCCGTGTTTCTCGGGATGTACGATGTCGCTTCGTTCTCCACCTGGCAGACCGCCCGTTCGGCGACTTGCCCCTATCCGCCCTGCATCAACGATGTGCAGCGGCCCGATCCGCGACTGGGCGCCATTAACTCATTCCAAACTGAGTCGAGCAGCCTCTACAACGGTATGACGGTCTCGCTGAAGCGGCGGATGAGCCATGGTATGTACTTTCAGGTCGGCTACACGCTTTCCAAGGCGCTTGATGATGGACAGGATGCGTTGATTGTCGGACGCTCGGGGAATGTTCAGGATTCATACGCCACGGCGCTGGAACGCGGTCCCAGCGTCACCGACCAGAGAAACCGTTTCATAGCGGCATGGGTTGCCGAGCCGAAATTCCATTTCGATCAGTCGACGCTCAGCCGCCTGGCAAACAACTGGAAGGTGTCGAGCGTCCTGACGATCGGATCTGGGCGGCCGATCAACGCCACTATGGCAGGCGATCCCAATGGCGACGGCAACATCTATAACGACCGGCTGCCAGGCTATTCGAGGAACGCCTTTGTCGGCCCTGACTACGCTACCACCGATCTACGGATTACGCGCAGCCTGCGTTGCGGCGAACATCTGACGCTGAATCTTGTCGCCGAATCGTTCAACATGTTCAATCGCACGAACGCCCGCGTGCAGATCAGCGATGACGGTTACTACAATTCCGCGGGCCAGTTCGTAGCCTATTCAACATCGGTGAAGGGGAAGCTTTATCCCGGGATGTTTCTGGTGAATTCGCAATTCCTCATGCCGACGAACGCTTATGCGCCGCGGCAGGTACAGTTTGCGCTAAGGCTCAGTTTCTAAGAGAAATAGTCTGGATCCAAGTCTGGCCCAACTTTTGTGCCAAGCGACTTTTCAAGCCAAAAGTAAGTCTTTGCTTGACTTCCCTGTGCAACATAGGGATAACTACTAGTGTCCACATGGGACGAGTCTGGGGGTGTTTCCTGTTTGGCGGAAGTTCGCATTCAAGAGGGCGAATCATTAGAGAATGCCCTACGACGTTTTAAGCGCAAAGTCCAGCAAGAGGACATTATCAAGGAAGTGAAGCGTCACTCCTTCTACCTCAAGCCGGGCGAAAAGAAACGCGTGAAAGAAGCGCTGGCGCGCAAGCGCAGCCGCAAAAAGGCTCGTAAAGAGCAGGACTAATTCACCGAAGGGCCGCCGTTCCAAGGGCGGCCCTTACTTTTCTGTTTCCGGTGGGGATTTCATTCCGTCGTACCGCAGTCTTATGAGCAAGGCCATGCGTTTGCGCATGGGGGCCGAACCCGGGGAGATGTACCTGAGCACTGGAAATTTGCCGCTGGCCGATGGGACGCTCAGTCCGGTTCTCCTGTCAGCAGCAATTTGACCCCGTCCAGCACTCGGGAGTCGCGGGCTGAAGGGAGCAACTCTCCATGGAATTCCAGGACAAGGTTCTAAAGTGTATCGACTGCGGCGCTGACTTCGTGTTCACGGCGGGAGAACAACTGTTCTTCCATGATAAACAGTTCAAGAACGAGCCCAAGCGGTGCAAAGCTTGCAAAGCCAAGCGGGCTTCTACCCTGGGTGCCTCTGCTCCGGGTAATTATCCCAAGGTGGAGACTCGAACCAATTGCTCCGGTTGCGGGAAGGAGACCACTGTCCCCTTCAAACCTACGCAAGGACGTCCAGTCTTCTGTCGGGAGTGCTTCCAGCAGCGTCGAACCAGCGCTGCCACTGCCTGACCTGTCAGAATTCATTTCTCCCATAGCGCCAGCCAGCTCCCTGCCGCAGACGCCTGGGAAATGCCTGCCTTTGCCGATCTGATACAAATGGAATGGCTCCAGTCTCCACGCGAACCAATGCGATTCCGGCTCAAGCTTCTCGCGCTTGTTCTCACCTTAGCGGCGACCGCAGCATGCGCCGCTGCCGATGGACCGGAATTCCACAGCGTCTCCTGGACTCCCCAGCAAATTGCCACCGGCTCACCTTGCCTCTTTCGCGTTGCCCTGGCACAACGGGCATCCGCGCTACGCGGCAAGTGGCAGGGACATGAGATCGACTTCTACCCAGCTGATGACGGCCTGGTATGGTACGGGCTAGCCGGGGTGGACGTCGAGGCCAAGCCGGGAAGCTATCCGCTCGTACTCGAGGCAACGCGGGCCGATGGAAAGCTGATTCACGAAGAACGCACTCTCCTCGTCGAAGCCGCCCACTACAAGACCGAGACGCTGCGAGTTCCGGATCGCTATGTGCAGCCCGACCCCGAAACATTGCGCAGGATCGAGGCGGAAAGGGAAATCAAGAAGAAGGCCTTCGCGCATGACATTGCCGAGCCGGAATGGTCGGGAAAATTCGTTCCTCCCGTCGACACGTTGGTATCTGAGGGATTCGGCACCCGGCGCACCTTCAACGGCAAGCTAGCCAGCATTCATCGCGGCCTGGACTATCATGCCAAGCCCGGAACGCCAGTCCTGGCAGCCAACTCCGGCGAGGTTGTTCTGGCGCGCGACCTCTTCTATGAGGGTAACTGCGTGATCGTCGATCACGGACAGCACTTCATGACGCTGTACATGCACTTGTCGAAGTTAGAAGTCTCCGAGGGAGAGACGGTGCAAAAGGGACAGCAGGTAGGACTCAGTGGAGCAACCGGCCGCGCGACCGGGCCGCATCTTCACACTGCGGTGCGCTGGCAGGATGCCTACCTCGACCCAGCGCAGTTGTGGAAACTGTCTTTGCCGGAGTTGCCGCACCCCGCCGAAAGCAGCGCTAGCCGCAAGTAACGAATCGGTTGTTAGAATTGAAAATCAGGCGTGCCGGCTACTCGGCCTTGCCGGCGGCGCGGCGCTCAGGCTTTGCGCTCTCCGCATGTGCGACGGTCTTAGCAACCGCCTTGGCCCCCTGCTGGACGCGCATCTTCTCGTCCTGATGGGTGATCAGAAGGGCTTCGAGTTGCCGCAAGAGTTCGGGAGTGTTAACCGGCTTCACCAGCAATGACTGAGCCCCTTTGCTCTTCCACTCATTGCCTAACGACGGATAGGCGGTCAGCAAAGCCGTAGCCGGATTGTAGCTTTGCTGGCGGGCAGCATGGATGACATCGTAGCCGGCGGTCTCGCTCTCCATCCGCATGTCGGTGATGACCATTTCAAAGACGCCGTTCTCAAGCTTGTGCCGCGCTTCCTTCGCCGACGCCGCGGTCTCCACTTCGAAACCGTTCATTTCCAGAATTGCGCGCAGTGTTAGAAGAATTGCCAGCTCGTCGTCAACCAAGAGAATTCGGCGTTTCATGGGGAACTCCAGCAGATCAGTATCCGGCACATAGCGGCTCGGTTAGATGCGAGGAATAAAAGCAGAGTTGCTGCTCGTCCCTTCGCTTCCGCTGCGCTATCTGTCTCACTGAGACTAACACTATCCACTGCGTCGCGCCCGGACCGAGTCGAAAGTTACGGCCAGTATAATAGCTCGGTGGCGACTTATCATGTCGAGAACTTCGGATGCCGCGCAACCCAGGCGGATGGCGCGGCCATTGAGCGCCAGTTGCTGGACCGCGGATTGGAGCGCGCGGTAGGCGCAGCCGAAGCCGAAGTCGTTGTCCTGAACACATGCACGGTCACCGCCGCTGCCGATCAGGACGCGCGCGCCGCCATTCGGCGCATTCATCGCGCCAATCCGCGAGCGAAGATACTGGTGACCGGCTGCTATGCGCAGCGTGCGCCACAGGAAATATCGGCCCTTCCCGGCGTCAGCCTGGTAGTTGGAAACTCCCACAAACACGAACTGGCCAGCTACATCGCCCCTGCACCAGCCGACAATAGTTTTCTTCCGTTGACGCAGATTGGCGCGAGGGCAGAAGCGGATGTCATCGTCGGCGACATCTTCGCCCACACGGAACTGATCGCGGCGCCGGTGTTCGATGCCGATTCCTTCGAGAAGACCCGGCCCAATCTGAAAGTTCAGGACGGCTGCAACAACCGCTGTTCGTTCTGCATTATTCCTTCGGTGCGTGGACGGAGCCGTTCGCTGAAACTGGAGCAGGTCATCGCCGAAGTGGACGCGCTAGTCGCCGCCGGATACCGCGAGATTGTCTTGTCGGGGATCAACCTCGGACGCTGGGGCCGCGAACTGAGTCCGCAGATGACCTTCGCGGCGATGCTGCGTGCGATCCTGGAACGCACGGAGATCGAGAAGATCCGCATCAGCTCGGTCGAACCGATGGACTGGACGAACGAGGTGATCGAGTTGGTCGCTTCGTCGCCGAGAATTTGCAAGCACGCTCACGTACCGCTGCAATCAGGCAGCGACCGCATTCTGCGCAGGATGCATCGCAAGTACCGCCCTTGGCATTATGCCGATCGCATCGAGCGAGTGCGCCGATCCATGCCCGATGCCGCGATCGGGGCCGACGTCATGGTGGGCTTCCCCGGGGAAACCGACGACGATTTCCAGCAAACGCGCGCCCTGATCGAGCGCCTGCCGTTTACGTACCTTCACGTTTTCACCTACTCCTCGCGACCGGGCACTCCGTCGGCTGAGATGCAGGAGCAGGTTCCGGTTCACATAGCGCGCGACCGCAATCGCGTGCTGCGCGAGTTAGCAGCGGAGAAGAAGCGCAGGTTTATGGAATCGTTCATCGGACGTGAGCTGGAAGCTATTACCCTGACCCACTTCGATGGCGAGTTCACGGAAGCGCTGACGGATAACTATCTGAAGTTGCGCTTACGCGGCCAGCATAGCTCGAATCAGTGGGGACGATGGAAGATTGATGCCCTTGAATTCGAGGCGATGATAGCTTCGCTTACTTCGAATTTGCCGGTTCCAGCGGCTATTTCCCTGTAACGCCCATGCTATACTTTTTGCAAGACAGCAGTTACTGCGGAGGACTGTATCGATAAACGTTTTATCCGCACGAATGATCGCATTCGTGCACGCGAAATTCGCGTCATTGACGATCAGGGCAATCAGCTCGGCATCATGGCGCCCTACGAAGCGCTGAAGATAGCCCGCGAACGAACCCTGGACCTGGTAGAAGTCTCACCCACCGCGCAGCCTCCCGTTTGCCGCATCATGGACTACGGGAAATACCTGTACCAGCAGGAAAAGCGCGAGCGCGAAGCCAAGAAGCATCAGCACCAGATCGTAGTCAAGGAAGTGAAGTTCCGCATCAATGTGGACGATCACGACTACGAGACCAAGAAGAACCATGTGCTGCGCTTCCTCAGCGAGGGCGATAAGGTGAAGGCCACCATCTTCTTCCGCGGGCGCGAAATGACGCGGCAGGGGTTGGGACGCGAGATCCTCGAGCGCCTCATCAAGGACCTGGGCGACAAGGCGATCGTGGAGTTTCGTCCCCGGCAGGAAGGCAATACCCTGCACCTGATTCTGGCGCCGCCGAAGGTGCAGCCGGGCGCCAAGCCGTCGGGACCGAAGCCGGAGAAGAGTGCCGCGCCGCAGCCACCAAGATCTGCTCCGCCACAACAACAGCAGTAGTGAGATTCCCTCAGTAACGCCGCCTTGGAGGGCGGTGGCACTGGCCGAACTCGCGACTTGTATGTTGTAATAGAAAGATCACTATGCCGAAGCTAAAGACACATAGCGGAGCGGCCAAGCGCTTCCATAAGACAGGTACGGGCAAGATCAAACGCGGTCACGCGTTCAAGCGCCACATCCTGACTTCGAAAGCGACCAAGCGCAAACGCCATCTCGACCAGGATACGATTCTGGACAAGGCGGATCAGAAAAAGATTGCACGTATGATCCCCTACTAGGGTCAAAATAGGCCGCATGGTGCGGCACCCGGCGCGATTACCAGGTCACGACGGGAAACAGCGTGTGAAGAGGTATTTCCGGCCCCTCTGCCATTAAGAGCGTGGTCAACTTCTTACCTCCAGCCGCTTCACGATGTGAAAAAGGAGAAGCAATGCCCCGCGTAAAACGTGGTACCAAGCGCCGCGCGCGCCGCAAAAAGATACTTGAGCGTGCCAGTGGCTATTACTTAACAAAGTCGAAACTCTACCGTTCGGCAAAAGAGTCGGTCGAGCGCGGCCTGAAGTTCGCCTACAGCGGCCGCAAGCAGAAGAAGCGCCAGTACCGCTCCATCTGGATTGTGCGCATCGGCGCCGCCGCCAAGCTGAACGGCCTCAGCTATAGCGTGTTCATCAATGGCCTGAAAAGGGCGGGCATCGAGCTGGACCGCAAAATCCTTGCGGATCTGGCGGTAACCGATCCCTCTGGGTTTACGGCGCTGTGCAAGCAGGCGCAAGCCGCCACGGCATAGCCTCCAACCCCATCGCGCCAACAGCGGGCACGCTGGGGACCCCGGCGCCGCTCGTCCCAGGGAATTCGCAGTAAGGAATGGGCGGCCCGAGTGGCCGCCCGTTGTGTTTCGAGGCGGTTGTGCCTTGAAAGGGCACGCCTTCAGGCGTGCCGTAGCAGGACTCTAGAGAATCGGGGCTTTAGCCCCTGAGGGAGCTGGTTTGGAAACCCACGCGCGAGCATGCGACCAACAATCAGCAACATACTTTGTCACAGCAACGACATGGCAAAGACGTGCTCTCTTTAAGAAGCGCAATGGGCCGAGTTATTTGTGGAGACGCGCTCCACTCCTACCGCGGCGAGAACTTTTGAAGACGCCATGGGCTTGAACTGAGCTGGAACCAGTCCCACGGAGTGGGACGAAAGTGATTAGCCCAGGGCTGGAGCCCTGGGTGGGGGATTGAATTTTATGATCCCGAGCCCCTTCAGGGGCGGCACAAGACGTGTCGTGTGAAGCCGGCTCGGAAATGAGAGGTGGCGGCGTTACGCGGACCTAAAGGTCCGCTCTTCCACCGAAATCGATTACGACATGTACAACGTTCCCAAACTCGAAGATTACTCGACAGAAGCGCTCGACAAGGCAGCGAACGAACTTAGGACCGCCTTGGAGTCCGAGGCGACGGCAGTCTACACCGCCGCGCAGTTTAAAGAATTTCGCGATCGCTGGCGGGCGCGAAAGTCTGGAGTGGTGACGCAGATCACAAGACTCTGGCTGGGCAATTCTCCTCCAGATCATAAGCCCAAGGTGGGATTTTTCGTAAATCTTCTCGCAACGGAGATCGACGACAAGATTGAGATGTGCGAACAACAGGTCGGGGTATACGAATCTGCAAAGGCAGCTGCTGAAAAAGAGGACTGGACGGAGGTCCTCTCTCTTCCGCAAAAAAGGCTCGCCGCCGAGCGTCTCGACATCACCCTCCCCGGCATTCACCGCCCCATCGGCGTCAAACATCCCGTGCTGCGGGTGATGGACGAGATCGTCGCGGTTTTCAAGGCAATGGGCTACTCTGTCGGCGAAGGCCCCGAGGTGGAGACCGACTACTACAACTTCGAATCGCTCAACTTCCCGCCCAACCATCCCGCGCGCGACACGCAGGACACGCTGTTCATCGCTGGACAGGAGCAGAAGCCCGCGCGCGACCGTCTGCTGCTGCGCACGCATACTTCGCCGGTACAGATCCGCACCATGGAGAAGCAGCCGCCTCCGGTCCGCATTGTTATTCCCGGCAAGGTGCACCGCAACGATCCGCTGGATGCGACGCATTCGCCCGTCTTCCATCAGGTGGAAGGGCTGGCGGTGGACACTAACATCACCTTCTGCGATCTGAAGGGCACGCTCGACCACGCCATGAAGGCGCTGTTCGGCTCGTCGGTAAAGACGCGCTTCTATCCGTCGTTCTTCCCTTTCACCGAACCCAGCGCCGACATGCAGGTGAGCTGCATCTTCTGCGGCGGCAAGGGCTGCCGCAAATGCAAATTCAGCGGCTGGATCGAGCTGCTGGGCTGTGGCATGGTCGATCCCAACGTCTTCGAGTTTGTGAAGCACAACGGCTACGACTCGTCGAAGATCTCGGGCTTCGCCTTCGGCATGGGAGTGGAGCGCATCGCGATATTGAAGTACGAAGTGGAAGAAATTCAGTTGTTCTACGAGGGCGATGTGCGCTTCCTGGAGCAGTTCGCATGAGACGTTTGGGTTTGCGATCGCCGCGCTCTTGGGATGAAGCCGGCCCTAACCATCTTTCCATCGCTAGCCGAGAATCACGGCGCGGTCTCACGGTGAGAGCCGGCTGTTACAAACGTCTGGCATTCGTCCCGATTTTGCGGATTAGCGGACGTTACCACGGGATCAGCGCCGTAGGCGCGGCATATCTTAGCCCAGCGCTTCAGCGCTGGGTAGCGGTCGAAAAACAGCTGAGTCCCGTAGGGACGGCAGATGGAGTGGCGGGTTTCAACCCGCCACCTCCGGAGGCGAAGCCCCTGGCAAATTTGTGGCGGCCGTAGACGCTGGCCTGAAGGCCAGCTCTACCAGAACACACTATGAGAATTCTTCCCACATGGCTCCGCGAGTTCGTCAACATCGCGGCTGACGACCGCCAGCTCGCCGAAGATCTGACCTCGGCTGGAATCGCGGTGGAGTCCGTTCAGGAAGCGAACGGAGCGGTTGTCTACGAGATGGACCTGACTACGAACCGCGTTGACGCCATGAATCACTACGGAGTGGCGCGCGAGGCGTCGGCGATCTACGACGTCGAGCTGAAGAAGAGTGAGCCGAGGCTGCCGGGCGGAACAGCAGATCCTTCGACTCCGGCGCGCAACGGCGGCGCGCCTCCACTCAGGATGACAGCGGAAGGGCCGCTCGACAAGGGGCCGGCTCCGGTCGAGATGACAGCAGGTCCCTCGACTTCGGCGACAAAAACCGGGTCGCCTCCGCTCGGGATGACACGTGATATTTTTCCCATCGTCATCGAAGACGCCCAGGGCTGCGCGCGATACACCGCCCGCATTATCCGCAATGTGAAGATCGGCCCCTCGCCGGAGCACATCGCCACGCGTCTGGAACTGCTGGGCTCGCGCTCCATCAACAACATCGCCGACGCCACCAACTACGCGCTCAACGAGCTGGGTCATCCCACGCATGCCTTCGATCTCGACTTGCTCGAGGGCGGCACGATCATTGTGCGTCACGCCCGCGAGGGAGAGGTCCTGAAGACCCTGGACGGTGTCGATCGCAAGCTCACCACCGACGATCTCGTTATTGCCGACGCCAGGAAGCCGGTGGCGCTGGCCGGCGTGATGGGCGGCTTCGACACGATGATCACCGAGCGAACGAAGAACGCGCTGATCGAGTCGGCGTGGTTCGATCCTGCGATAGTACGCAGCATGGCTAAGCGTCACGGCATGCACACCGACGCCTCTCATCGCTTCGAGCGCGGTGCTGACTGGGGCATCACACCGCTGGCGTGCGATCGGGTGGCTGAGTTAATTCTGAAAAGCGCCGGCGGCGAACTTCAGGGCGGCCTGATCGACGCGGTCGCACGCAGGCCGGAGCGTGCGCCTATCGTCCTCCGCCGCTCGGAGGTGAAGCGCAATCTCGGGATCGATATTGGTGAGAGCGAAATCGAGCGCATCCTGCGGCGGCTGGGATTCGAAGTGACGGTATCGAGCGGAGCACAGCCCGAATCTAGCCAGGATAGGGGTCCCTCGACTCCGCTTCGCTCCACTCGAGATGACAAATCGCACAAAGCAGGCGCGGCACTCGCTTGGGATGACAGGTCAAATAAGGAAACCGCAGAAACCATCACCGTGCAGGTTCCAACGTGGCGCCTCGATGTGGAACGCGAGATCGACTTGCTGGAAGAACTGGCACGCATCTATGGCTACAACCAATTTCCTAACACGCTGCCCCCCTTCGTCGGGGCGGTAGTTGAGCTGCCGGACGAGACGAAGAATGTAATAGTGCGAGATACCATGCTGGCCCTCGGCTATGACGAGACGATTTCGATCACTTTTATCTCAGAACAAGAGGCGCGGACTTTCGGAAATTCCCACCCGAGCCGAAGCGTTGTTGATAGTCCATCTGAAAACTCCCACCCTTCGGCAAGCTCAGGGCAGGCTTCAACCAAAGGCGGGTTGAGTGGGGCACCCGATGTGTGCGGTGCACGCGAGCCGCTTGCCTTAGCGAACCCGTTGAGTGAGGAAGCGGGATACATGCGAACCTCGTTGCTGCCGGGCTTGCTCAACATGGTGGCCTATAACCTGAATCGCGGCACCGGCAACGTGCGGCTGTTTGAGGCGGGTGAGATCTTCGAGAAGATTGCAGATCGCCACGACGAGCGCCGTCACCTGGGCTTCATCGCAACCGGCGACGCGCTGGCGAAGAGCGTGCACTCGGCGGCACAGCCATATACCTTCTTCCACATGAAGGGCGACATTGAAGAGCTTCTGTCGGCATTCCAGCATCAATCGCTGCACTTCGACGCAGTCGTGCCGTCATATTTTCATCCCGGCCGCGCGGCGCGCGTGGTGATGAATGGCCAGACAGTCACCCACTTCGGACAGCTGCATCCAGAGCAGGCAGCCGCACGCAAGTTGCGGCAGGAGGTCTATCTCGCCGAAGTGATGCTCGACCGCCTCTACCGGCACCCGCTGCGCGAGCCCCGTTACCAGCACATCTCCAAGTTTCCGGCGATCGAGCGCGATTTCTCCTTCGTCTTCGGCGATGCGATCACGTTCGAGCAGATCAAGTCGGCAATCGCGGAGCTGCGGGTCACCGATTTGCGGAGCTTCGTTCCGGCGGAAATTTATCGCGGCGAAAAAGTCGGTGCGGGCAAATACTCCGTCCTGCTCCACGCCGAGTTCCAGTCAAGCGACCACACCCTGCGCGACGATGAGGTGGCGCAGTGGTCGTCCGAGATCATCGCCAAGCTGAAATCGCTGGGCGGCGTGCTGCGAGCCTAGTAAGGCTGAATCACCACAGAGACGCAGAGAATTAAGACCAAAAACGAACCGCTCACGGCTGCGATGCTTGGGCCCAATAGCTGCTGCGCGCCACCACGGTTTCGTTCGCACGCCCCTTCACCCGCACCGTCAACTGATGCAGCCCGGGATGAGGCCACACTGGCTGAAAGCTCAGCAGATAACGGCTGTGCAAATGATTGTCAAAGTCGGTCATGCGGGAGTCGAAGCCTTTGGCCGAGTCGAACATCTCATACTCCCCGCCGCTGAGCGATGCGATCGCCTTGGCGCTGTTCTTGCGCATCGCCTGCGCCGCCAGCAGAAAGGGCGCCAGCAGGTCCGGGCCCTCGTGTACCTCGGTCTGTTCGGGATGCAGATCGGGATTGTTGTTGCCGCGCAGAGTATCCAGCACATTCGACTTCGACGGCGAAAACGCCAGCGTGTAGACCACCACATTGCCGTTGCCGATGGCTTTGATCACGTCGTCGATGGTCGCCGCCTTGCTGCCGTGATCGCGGGTCTCGCTGATCAGCAGCAGCACGCGCTTGCGATTCTGCGGGACTTCGTTGAGCAACTTCACGGAATAGTTCACCGCATCGAGAATGGCTGCGCCGTTATCGCCGGGTTGCAGGCCTTGCAGGGCATGGGTGATGACGGTTTGGTTGCTGGTGAAATCTTCGACGGCGTGGACCTGGCTGTCGAAGGCAACGACGGCGACCTTGGTCTCGGGCTGATCCATCAGCGGCTGGAGCATCGAGCCCAAGCCATGCATGCGCGGCAGTTCGAAGTCGGCGCGGCGCCCGCACTGCACGGCAACCACTAACGACACGGGCTCCGAAGCCGCGGCTTCGTCGAGGTGAACGGTCTGTGCGACGCCATCGTCCTCGATCACGAAGTCCTGCGCTTGCAGGCCGTAAACTATCTCGCCGCCTTTGTCGCGTACCAGTGCCGGTACGAGCACCACATTCGACTGCGTACGAAACGTGGGCTCCTGCGCAGCAAGAAGTCCCAGAGTGAAAAGCAGGAACCCGATGCGTCTCGGAAGAAGACTCTGTGCCATCCGCTCTGACGGTCCGAAAATGTTCTTTACTCGCAAAATACGCGAATCCGCTTGCCCGACTTGGTTTCCATGTCCACGTGAAGCTCGTCCAGCGCGTCGTTGGCCTGCTGCCCAAAGAACCGCGGATCGATCCCTTCCTGCTGCAGTTGTTCCATCACCTTGGGCGGCAGGACGCCGGCCAGACTGATTCCCGAACGCACGAACGTGAGTGGAACCCGCACGTTCACATCGGCGCCGAGCGGCCGCTCAATCATTACCCGCAAGAACTTCTTCACCCCACTGCCCGGCATTGTTCCGTTGGCCGCACCATCGGCAATCGTCTCCGGCGAAGCTGCCAACTTATCCAGCAACCGCTCCGCATCCGCCGCCGTGATCTTGCCTTCCGTAAGCATTTCCAGCACTTTCCGGCTCTCAACCGACATAATGGCTCTCCTGTTGCGATCTCAACCGAGCTTCTCCAGGGCTTCGTCCACGGTGATCTCTCCACGCGAGAGCTGCTCCAGCACGTAGGCTCGCGGGGAAGGCGCCTGCATCGACTTGTCGAGCGCCGCCGCAATCGCATTCAGCCGGTTCTTTACCGTGGGATAGCTGATGCCGAACAGGCTCTCCATCTTCTTGATCGAGCCGTGGTGGCGCACAAAAGCCATCACGAATGCCTGATCCTCAAAGGAGAGCTGTGCCAAGGTAGGGAACTCGATCTGCCCTTCCATGACGACGTTGCAGTTCGGACAGGCCAGGCGACTGATCTTGAAGGGCTGGTTGCACTCGGGGCAGGTGGTTCTGGAAGCCATTGAAATAACTCAGTTCGGGAAACATTATCTGGCTAATAATTTATAAATGTCAAGTATTGAATTAATATAATTAATAATATTGTGTATTTATCAATATCACCGGGCTAAAGTTTGCAGCCACCACGCTCAATCTTGAGAGGGGAAATCTCTTCAGGGTTGACGGGCAAGTCCCGACAGCCCTCTAGCCAATCAAGACCGCCCCGCCGTTGACGTTGAGAACTTCCCCGGTAATAAACGCCGCGTGTTTCGTACACAGAAACAGAATGGGGGCGGCGATTTCGTCCGGTGTGCCGACCCGCGCCACAGGAATCGCACCGTGAATTTGCTGGCGGCGTTCGTCATCGCCAAGCGTGTCGGCGGTCATGTCGGTGTTGACCCAGCCCGGCGCCACGCAATTGACGTAAATCCCATACGGCGCCAATTCGGTGGAGAGGCCTTTCGTCATGCTGATGAGGGCCCCCTTGCTCGCGGCGTAGTCGGTGTGGCCGGCCTCGCCACGCTGCCCGGCGGTTGAGCTGATCAGCACGATGTGACCCCCTCGGCCTTGCTGTTTCATCTGCGCTACCGCGTGCTTCACCAGCGCAAACGCGCTGTCCAGATTGACGGCCAACGTGTTCCGCCATTGCTCTTCGCTCATGCGGTCGATGTCAACGTCCTGGGCTGGCCAGATGCCATGGTTCACCACCAGAACATCGAGCGATCCGAAGCGCTCAACCGTGGACCGCACCAGAGCCTCCGCGCCGCCGATTCCCGTCAAATCGGCCTGCACCGCATGGCAAAGATCGGTTCCGCATTCTTTCACCAGTTGATCTGCTTCGTTTCTCGCGTGGAGGTAATTGAAGGCCACGCGGGCGCCTGCGCGAACGAACAGCCGCACGGTTGCGGCGCCGATGCCACGGGAGCCTCCTGTAATGAGGGCAACTTCGCCATCCAGCGACAGCTTCGGTTTGGAAGTCATGATGACAAAACTTAGCACACCTCTTCCCTACAGCCATGAGTTGAGCTAGACTCCTATCGAGCCGCCTGTGACCATCGCCGTCCGCTAACGAAACTCCGCACTGGAAGCCGCCGCCGCTCGCGGTGGAACCTGCCACTCTGTCCACAGCAAGGTTAAGGAATTTCGAATGTCTGCAACAACAGCAACTGCTGTTCAGCTTCCCGATTTTGTCGATCTGGATTTCGCCCGCCGTCTCGAGATGGCGGAAACCATTCTTCCCGATTGCGTCGAGGCCCTTCGCCGCTACGCTCCGCCGGATACAATCGCTGTCGCAGAGGTCGCGGGAGGCGTGGCCTTTTTTGGCGGCAACGATTATCCCTCCAATCAGATGGTGGGCATGGGTCTCTATGGCGAAGTGACGGCCGACCACCTGGATCGCGTGGAGGAGTTCTTCCATAGTCGCGGCGTAGCATCGACCATCGTAGTTTCGCCGCTGGCCGACGCGTCTTTGCCAGCCCTGCTGGGCGAACGCGGCTATCGGATTGTTGAATTCAATGCCGTGCTGATCCGCCGTATCCATCACGATGAACCGCTCACCGCACCGCCGGGAGTTGCCGTCGAGCAAGTCACGCCTGATACCGTCCGGCCCTGGATGCAGGCCATTGCCAAAGGCTTCTCCCAGGAAATTCCCGTTGCCGAGGAGATTTTTGGCGCCTTTGCGAGCCTGCCTGGCGCTCTGGCGTTTCTGGTGCGCATCGATGGCGAGGTCGTGGGCGGATGTGTTGGACAAATCATCCCGGTGGCGCGCATCGCCGCCCTATCCGGCATGTCCACGTTGCCGGAGTACCGCCGGCGTGGCGTGCAGAGCGCGCTGATCGCGCGGCGTCTGCACGAAGCCGCTCTGGCGGGATGTGAGTATGCTGTGGTGAGCACGCACCCGGGTAGCGGTTCGCAACGTAATATGGAGCGCCGTGGATTTCGTGTCGCGTATACCAAGGTTGTTATGCGCCGGGAATGGCCGGAGATGGAAGCACCGGGAGGATAGGACCGGTTATGGACATTGAAGCCCTGCGACAGTATTGTTTGCAATTTCCACACACTACCGAGAACGTGCAGTGGGGCTGCGATCTCTGCTTTAAGGTGGATGGCAAACTGTTTCTGGTAACGCCGCTCGAGCCCGCTCCCGTAAGGCTCTCCTTCAAGTGCAGCCCCGAGAACTTTGCCGAGCTGTGCGAGCGGCCCGGGATTCGTCCCGCTCCTTATATGGCGCGGGCACAATGGGTAGCCATGGAACAGCTCAATACCTTGCCGGACTCCGAACTGCGTGAGTTGATTGCAGCATCCTATCAACTGGTGTGGGGACGGCTGCCGAAGCGGCGGCGCCAAGAGTTGCAGGGCATGAAGACCGTGAAACATCCTAAGCCTGTGTCTAAGCCTGTTCGAAAGAAATCGAGGGCCCGCACGAAGGGCGCCAAGGCGGGCCGCCGCGGATGAAGATGTTGTCCGCAACCTTCCGCGCGTTGCGCGGCAGCGTGCTGTTGGCAGGCACCATCTTCTTAGGATGTCTGCCGACAGCTTCCGCTCAGACGAACACATCGCAGAGCAAGAATGACTCGGGCGTGTCGGCGGCACTGGAGCACGACTTCTTTGCCGCTATTCGCGAGGGAGACGCCAAGAAGTTTCTGACGTACATTCCACAGCAAGGCGTCAACCTGGGAGCGCAAGCGCAACACTCGACGCGTGATGACATCGAGGGGCAGTTCCTTACTCATCGCGGCCTCTACTGCAAGCTCTTCGATTCGTCCTGCATCAATGCACCCATCAACCTGGATAACAGCGCGCGCCCGTGTTCGTATCGTGAACTGCTTACGCATTCGGAGAAAGTGAGCACCACGGCCAGCGAGATGACGCGTGGCGGCGTCCGGCAGGCCGTGCTGGTGGCGAGGATCAAGAACGAACAATGTTCCAACCCTAAGCTGATCGACTTTATCTTCAATCTGGAAGCCGGCGGCTGGAAGCTGTTCTCAATACCGTAATAGCGCCATACAAGAAATGAGGCCTGCCGACAGACCAGCAGGCCTCATTCAGTTTTGCAAGATCTAACGACTCTTGGCGGTTATACGGTTTCTCGTGCAGCTGCCTCCCGAAACTGAGGTCAGCACTCCGGCCGCAGCGTTGATGGTTTCATTCCAGCAGGCGCCGTTTGAGTTGGAATACTGATAGGTCTCGGTGTTCGACTGGTTGGCTGTGGTGGCGTTACCGGACGCATCAACCATCAGTGTGTCCCGAGGCGCGACCGCGTCCGAGTAGGTACTGGAGTATGTCGGGTTGCCGTTTAGCTCCACCAATTCAGTCTTGTTGAATCCCTGATTGATCGTGGTGAATTGTTCGTACGACATGTCGGGGTTCTCGTTGAATGAGTAGGCGAGAGTCAGCGGCCACGAATACTGCTTGTTATTGGTGGTCACGTTGCTCCCGGCGGTAGTCGTGGTGGCCGAAGAGATGGACGTTGTCTGGTCCACAACCTGCTGATACACCGTGCCATCGGTCTTGACGTAATATTTCTGCCCGTTGGAGAAGTCGATGCTCTGCACGACCTTAGTATCAACCATTCCGTGCGAGGTATTGACAAAGCCTTCCACCACGAAGCCGCGATTGGAAGTCACCGACAACGGTCCGAGGACAAAGTTGCCATTGGTAATAATGCTCTCGATCTCCACCGGATCAGGCTGGCCGACCGTGTTCGTAGTCACCGATCCCGTCACCTGGTTGCCGCCGTGATCCTGGTACAGCAGCAGCGACGCGGTCGCGGAGAAGTACATGTCGGCGTTATAGACGCTGACGGCGACGGTGTGCGGCTGGCCGTCGCTCAACATTCCGGCGAACGGCGTCAGGTCGACGCGATAAGGCTCGAAGTTAAGTGTGTGCACGCCGGGAATCGGACGCCACAGGAAAGGATCGATTCCCCCGGTGAAGATCCAGGGATAGATCGGCGCGACGCCCGCGGGCTGGCCGTCGATGCTGACCTCGCTCTCGCGGAAGCCAGTAGAACCACAGTTGAAGAGCTCGCCGGCAACATCATTGGGGGCGCAGGTGTACCAGAACTCGTCGCCGCTCTGGCCCTGCGCGAAGACGTCCAGATAGGCGCGCTCGACATTGGTGGGCAAATTAAATGTCGCCGCGAGCTGGTCGGTGGGCGAGTTCAGCGTCACCGTCCCGCCGGTCGGGCCAGCCGACATCGGCAACACTATGTCCGCAGTGGTCGGCGGACTTTGCCCTTGGGCCAAAGGATAGAACTGAATGTACGCACTGCCGTGAATGTGGCTCGTGTATTGGTCGTTGACGAGGTTGAAAAGATCGACTGTGCCGCTCTGAGGAACGGTAAACAGCGGGCTGTAGTCGATCAGATTTTCTTCCGTGTGCCACATTCGCTGCACGTTGTGTGAGGGCTCAGGCGTGGTTCCAAAGAAAACGTTGGCTCCGCCAATCCAGATATTCCCGGTGCGGTCGAACTGAACGCCAGCGTCCACGGACCAATCGGCCTCGAGAACAACGGCGGCCCACGGTCCGGGGCAACTCGCCGGAGGCGTGTAGTCAAAGGGCCTGGGGTTGAAGTCGTCGAAGTCGAAATTCTGGAACAGTGTAACCGTGCACGGCGTTGTCGTTGGCCGGGGTACCGGCGGATTGGCCGTGACCGTGTTTGCCGAGCCGATCACCGGAGTACTGGGGGCGACGTAGTTCTGCGCCACAGCGGTACACATCAGAAGCAATAGCAAACCAATGATGGACAAGATGCAGGCGGATAGAGACGCGCGAAGGCGGTGCATGTTGGACTCCTTTGGCTGGGGACGCGCCTTGCAGCGCGCGAGCGGACTCGAACAGGATAGTGCCTTTACCGACCTGCTACAAGTTGCCCTGTTCTTCGTTTGCGGCTCGCAGAAACGAAAGAGCAGTTTCTTGAAATCGATCCCGTAATTTCGACAATCGGGCGCCGGGCTGCTTTGAGCATGCCAGAATCGAGCTAGTGACCTACCGGCTTTGTCGCTACAATTCCAACCCGCCGGTGAGTTCGCCAACCTTTTCGATGCGATGTTCCACTAACCATTTCTCCAGCGAATCCACCAGCGTCTCGCACGCGCACGGATCCCAAAAATTGACGGTACCAACCTGAATGGCTGTAGCCCCGGCGAGCAGGAACTCTACGATATCCTCTGCGGTGCTGATACCGCCCAATCCAATGACGGGAATCTTCACCGTCTTGGCCGCCTCCCACACCATGCGCAACGCGATGGGCTTGATCGCCGGCCCTGACAGTCCCGCGGTGATATTGGAGATGCGCGGCTTGCGCGTCTCAGCGTCAATCGCCATGGCGACGAAGGTGTTGACCAGCGAAATCGCATCGGCGCCGGCATCTTCGGCGGCGCGGGCGACATCGGGAATGCTGGTCACGTTAGGAGAGAGTTTGACGATCAGCGGTCGCGTGGCGATCTTCTTTACCGCGCTGACCACCTCGAACAACATTTTAGGATCGCTACCGAAGCTGATCCCGCCGCACTTCGTGTTGGGACAGGAAACGTTCAACTCGTAACCGGCGATACCTTCGCCTTCGTTGAGAATTCGCACCACGTCTTCATATTCATCCTGCGAGTGCCCGAATACATTACAGAAGAAGACGATGTCGTTGATCTTCCGCAAGAGCGGCAGCCGTTCTTCCAGGAAGGCGCGTGCGCCGATATTTTGCAGGCCGATCGCGTTCAGCATTCCGGCGGCGGTTTCGAAGAGACGCGGCGGAGGATTGCCCGCCATAGGCTCGCGCGATAGACCCTTGACGACGAACCCACCCAGCCGGCTGAGCGTCACGATATCTTCGAACTCCAAGCCATAGCCGAAGCTTCCGCTGGCGGCAAGAACTGGATTCTTCAACGTAACGCCGGCGATGTTCACGCTCATGTCAAGAGCGGGTTTGGTCGCGGGACTCATTGCGCCTCCGTGTGACGGGGGACCACGACAGGCTGTCTGACGCTCGCGGTTCGTTCGAGTTTGTCCCAGGCGAAGCCGCGCCCTTCCATCGCGCGCTTCAGTGTCTTGATGAGCACCAGTGAGAACAACTGGCGATAGGCGAAGCGCTGCAGCCAGACATGTCCCAGCAGAATAAAGTCGCGTTTGCCGCCCGGCTGTTGCCGTTCCAGAGTGAAGGCGATGGTCGAAGCGATGAAGTCGATCACCATGAACAGCGCGAAGTAGACGACGAGTTTGTGGAAGTCCGCCGGATTCGCCGATTCGGGATGACGGTACTTGTCGACGAAATACGTCACCATGCCCACGGCGAACATGAGATCGATGAAGGGCGAGACCAGCGGCAGCAGGATCTGGAAGATCACCATGTTGGGAATCGCTACCCAGCCCAGTGCGCCCTTCTGCCTTACCGCGGCACGATGCTTCCATACCGACTGCATGATGCCGAACGACCAGCGGAAGCGCTGCCGCATCAGCCCGTTCGCATTCGTCGGAGCTTCGGTGTAGGCAAGCGCGCGGTCTTCGTAGTTCACCCAATATCCGGCTTGCAGCAGGGCCATGGTGAGATCGGCATCCTCGGCGACGGTATCGTGATGATAGCCGCCGGCATCGCGGACAGCCGCTGTCCGCCACGCGCCGATCGCACCCGGCACGACACTCACCGCGTTCAACGTATTCAGCGCGCGCCGTTCGAAGTTCTGGCTGGTGATGTACTCCAAGGCCTGCCAGCGCGTCCACAGGTTCACCCGATTGCCCACCTTGGCATTGCCCGCCATGGCGGCGACCTTGGGATTGCTGAAGTGCGGCACCAGCTTGGAGATGGCATCGGGCGCGATGAGGGTGTCGGCATCGATGCCCACAAAGATCTCTTCCGTAACCTGCTCCAGCCCGTAATCAAGAGCGTCGGCCTTACCGGAGTTCGCCTTGGTGAGCACCGTAACCCGGCCGTTGGCAATCTCTTTCGCAAAGGCGGCGCGCGTAACCTCCAGGGTCGCGTCCCTGGAACCGTCGTCGATGACGATGACGCGGAGCTTCTTGTAGTCGGAATCCAGCACCGAGCGCACCGTGCGCTCGATGACCTTTTCTTCGTTGTAGGCCGGGATCAGCACGGCCACTGCCGGGCGATACGTCGGGTCGAAAACCGTCTTCCGGCGATGGAAGCGATCATAGATGGCAAGGGCGCCGACCAGCACGAGCCGCCCGGTCATAAGCACATCCCCCACAAAGAAGACAAAAATGATGAACGACTGCACGAGGCCGAAGAGCGAAAAGTTCAAGCTGTCGACCCATGCTGCCCAACGTTCATTGGTGGTGATAGCGGGCATCACGTCGGCGCGGGTCTTGTTCATCAGCTCGGAAACGGGCACAACCTGATAACCGCGCTCCTTCAGTCCGGCGAGGACCATGTCGAGGGCCAGAACGGTCTGGCTACGGTCGCCGCCGCCGTCGTGGAAGAGAATAATGTTGCCGCAGCGCACATTGCCGGGAGCGCAGGGGGGCAGGTTGGCCATGACGTCCTCGGCAATTCCTTTTGCCGAACGGCGTGGATTGTCGCGCCAATCGTTGGGGTCGATCTTTTCGCCCACGGCAATGTAGCCCAGGTCCTGCGACCATTCCAGTGGGCGAACCTGATCCGCGGTGTCGGGCGCTTCGTCGATAGCGTACGGCGGCCGCATCAGTACGGGCTTGACGCCGAGCTTGCTCTCGAAGAGCCGCTCCGTGAGGTTCAGCTCAACTCCGAAATAGCCCTTCGAAATGCTGCTGATGTCAGGATGGGTGAAGGTGTGGTTCCCGATCTCGTGGCCTTCGTTGTAGACACGTTTGGCGATGCCGGGAAACTTCTCCACCTCGGCGCCGATCTCAAAAAACGTCGCCTTGGCGCCGTACTTCTTGAGCACATCCAGAATCTTCGGCGTCCACTCCGGATCGGGACCGTCATCGAAGGTGATGGCAACTTTCTTCTCTGGCGTCCAACCGTAGGTATCGACGACATAGGGCATCGGCAAAGTTTTGAAGATCTCATCGCTCACCAGATTGGTGGCGGGATCCACGCTGATCTGGCGCTCGCCCGCTGTCGGCCGCGACTGGATGCGAATGATCTCGCCCATTCCTTCGATGTCAACGTCCTGGCCCGGCGGGACGGCGTCCAGCTTGGACGGCGCATTGGCTTCGAAGGGCTTATCCCACACCGCCCACAGTGACCGGTCTTCCGAGCCCAAACGGAACAACGCGAACGTGTCAATCCCCAGAGCGTGCGCCGCGCGCATCTGGTTGAGCGCGGTGACACCGTCGAGAAACCAGACATCATGACGAATGTCGTTGTCCAGATAGGCGAAGTGCGGATTCATCGCATCGTCGTCGAAGTTGATATCGGTCTCTGCGTCCGATGCCTCCAGCCAGGCGTCCTGCGCCGAGACAGTATGGTTATCCTGCGGAGGCGTGCCTTTCTTCTGGCCTTTCTTCATCGCCCAGTCGTAGCCGTAGTTGGCGATCGCGCAAATGATCTTTTCCCTGGGAATCACCTTCAGCGCGTCCTGAAGATTCGTGACGAACCAGTCCTGTCCAGCCACCGCGCCGGGTTCGCCGCCGGGATAGTGCTGGTCATAATTCATCAGGATGAGGCCGTCGGAAACGGCCGCAAGAGAGGAATAGTCAGCCTTCTCGTTCACCGCAACAGCGATATAGAGTTTCAGACCCCTGGCCTGGAGATCGGTATAGAGCTCTTTTAATAACTGGCGGTAGTCATCGCGCGATTCATCTGGAATGGCCTCAAGATCAAGCGTGATGCCCCTGTATTGATCGGTGGCGAGAAAGGCCAGCAACTGGCTGCGAAAGCGCTGGCGCGCCGCCGGATCGGCCATGAACTTGGCGGTCAGATCAGGATTCCACTGGTTGGTGATGGGATCGAAATTGTTGACCAGGGGAAAAACTTCCGTCTGCGCCTTTTCGCCCTTGAGGAACGACATCACTTTTTCGTCGATTGGCCGCGCCTTGCCCTTCTCGTCCATCACGTCGTAGAGCGTGTTCATCTCGGTGACCGCCTGCAAACGGCCGTCGGCGCTGAGCACGTGCATCCACTCGGGGAAGAGCAAGTCGATCTGCGGGTAATACTCTTTCAGCGAGGCGAAGCTGGCGGCGTCCCATTGCACGTAGAAGGCGCCGCGGATACCTTCATCGGAATTCAGCACCACCTGCGACGCCGGCCGCTTCGTTTTGCGGTGGGTGTTCTGGCGGCGCGGAGGCTTGCGCTTCTGGCTTTCTTTCAGGGCGTGATAAGGCCTTTTGGCTTCAGGCAGCGGTACCGTCGGCACCGTCGATCCGCGAATGACGGACACCACAAACAGAACCAGCAGTAGCGTCACAATGATGACGCTGGAGTCGATGACGAAGCGCAAACGGCGCCAGCGCTTGCGCTCGGGGTCGAAGAAGATCTGCTTGGGTTGAGGCATCGTGCGAGTTTTATCGTAAATGGGGGCTGAAGCCAGAGCAACCGCAGCTCGTAAAGAGCTTTCCGCCTTCAGGTGTCAGCCTTCAGCTCTGATTGCGTACGGGGAGGTCCTTGCTGAAGGTAGGAACACGACTTGGACACGAAAGACTTGCGCCGCGAGGACTTTTGCAAAATGCTTCGGTTTGGGTTCTTTCCGCGGGCCGCGGTGTCTTCAGCCTCTCTCCACGGCGTCTGATGGCGTCGGTTCGACTGCTGCCTCGGATACAACCCGCAGCGTTTCAGTACTTTATGCCGTTAGACGCAATTAATTTGACGGGTGCGTCCGGCGGTCGTAAACCGAGGTTGTTCAAGGAGGAGTCTATGAGGCAGCCGAATCCGATAGCACAGGGGATGGCTTTGCAGATCCTTGTCGTCGTAGCCATCACCATCGGCATGATCGTGGTCGCAACTGGGGCCGGGCAGGCGCAGACTTTGACTGTGCTTCACACCTTTGCCAGCGGATCCAATGGAGCCAACCCCATCTCCGGCCTGACCCGGGACGCAGCAGGAAATCTTTATGGCACGACCGAATTTGGCGGCGCGGGCTGTCTAAACAGCGGCTGCGGACTTGTTTACAAAGTCACACACCACGGCTCCGCCTGGCTGGAGACCACACTCTATACTTTCACAGGCGCACCGGATGCCGCGTTTCCCGTTGGCCGGGTAGTCTTTGGCCCGGATGGCGCCCTGTATGGAACCACCCGCGGGGGTGGCTCAGACTCCTGCTCAGGTGGTTGCGGTACGGTTTTCAAACTGCAGCCTCCGCCGCGCGCCTGCGGCAGCCTTCTCTGCCCTTGGAGAGAAACGATCCTTTATAGCTTCACTTCCCCGGCCGATGGAGCCTTTCCCCAAGGCGAAGTCGCCTTCGACCAGTCCGGCAATCTCTATGGCACCACTGAGGGTGGCGGGGCAGGGCCGTGCCGTGAATCAGAGTATCCCGGCTGCGGAACAGTCTTTAAGCTCACCCATAATCCCGATGGAAGCTGGAGCAAGTCCACGCTGTACTCGTTTCAGGGCGGCGCAACCGACGGCCAATTCCCGCTGGCTGCAGTAGTCTTGGACCAGGCGGGCAATCTCTACGGGACGACTCCGACCGGTGGTGGAACGGGCTGCCCAGACCAAAACAATGAGGGCTGCGGAATAGTATTTGAGTTGTCGCCCTCCGGCTCGGGATGGACGGAGTCGATCCCTTATGACTTCACAGGGGGTTCCGATGGAGCCATTCCTACTGCCGGCCTGATTGTCGATAGCCAGGGCAATCTCTACGGTTCCGCTCTTTACGGGGGTCAAGGATCTGGCACGGTCTTCGAATTGACTTCCGGACAAGGCGGCTGGAATTTCTCGGTTC